>CAZIWT010000235.1:0-1578 GCA_964542895.1 uncultured Thermodesulfobacteriota bacterium | reverse complement strand
AGATTCTCTTAATCGAGGACAACCCTGTGGATGTGCGAATCACTGTCGAGTTGATGAAAGATAGTGAAATTAAACAATTTTAATATAGTCAATAATGGAGTTAAGGCCTTAAATTTCTTTAACAAAAACAGGAAAATATGCCGATGCCTCGAAGCCCGATCTGGTTCTCCTATATCTGAATCTTCCCAAAAAAGACGGACGTGAGGTATTAAAGGAGATAAAGGAAGACCAAAACCTGAAGAGAATTCCTGTTCTGATCCTGACCATCTCAAAGGCGGAAGAAGATGTTCTCAGGACCTATGATTTGCATACCAACTGTTATATAACAAAACCGGTGGGCATGGAAAAGTTTATCAAGGTCGTCAAGGCCATCGAGGACTTCTGGTTTACTGTCGTTGTATTACCGGATGGAAAGTAAAATGAAAGAAACAATAAAGATATTATATATCGAGGACAACCCAGCCGACGTTAGGCTGGTAAAAGAGATGCTGTCGGAATCTCCGGGGGAGTTCGAGCTTGAGACCGCGGACCGCCTCTCCGAGGGGGTAAAAAGGCTTTCCACTCAAGATTACGATATAGTGTTGCTTGATCTCGGTCTTCCGGACTCAAACGGGCTTGAAACATTTAAAAAGATTTTTACTGTTGTACCAGACATTCCGTTTGTTATCCTGAGCGGTCTGTCCGACGAGAATGTGGCGATACAGGCCGTGAAAGACGGCGCGCAGTCGTATCTGTTGAAAGATAAGATCAATTCATGTTTTTTAAGAGATACGATCAGACATTCCATCGAGCGGTGCAGGCTTCTTATGGAATTGAAGAAAACCGCGAACAATCTACAAGAGCGAGTCAAGGAGCTCGACTGCCTTCATGAGATATCAAGAATAATCGAAAAGGAAGATGCCGATTTTGAAGGTCTAGTCCAGAAAATCGTTGATTTATTACCTCCCGCTTTTTTAAATCCGGAAAATACCGTTGCGAGGATTTTAATCTTAGATAAGGAGTTTAGGTCGTCGAACTTCAAGGTAACGAAATCGTTATTGTCCGAACCGATATTATTGGTGGGTGAACAGATTGGCGGCATCGAGATCTACCTGTTAGAAAATATGACAAGAAAAGGCGCAGAGCCTTTTTCGGAGGAGGAGAGGGACCTCTTAAAGTCCGTTTCGGCGCGGATCGGAAGGATCATAGAGCGAACAAGAGCGGAAGACGATTTGAAAAAAAGCGAGGAGAAGCACAGAAGGCTCTTTGAGACGATGGTTCAGGGGGTGGTTTATCAGGACAGAGAAGGGAAGATTGTCTCTGCAAATCCTTCGGCGGAAAAAATTCTCGGATTGACCTTCGATAAAATGGCGGGAATGACGTCGATGGACCCCAGCTGGAGGGCGGTACGTGAAAACGGATCGGATTTCCCCGGGGAGAAACATCCATCAATGGTGGCGCTGAAAACAGGAAAAGAAGTTAGAAACCAGATCATGGGCGTATTCAATCCATCGGATGAGGAGTATCGGTGGATAGATGTAAACGCGGTTCCTATTTACAGGCCGGGTGAAAAAGAGCCTTATCAGGTATACACAACTT
>CAZIWT010000234.1:0-1774 GCA_964542895.1 uncultured Thermodesulfobacteriota bacterium | reverse complement strand
CAAGTCACCGACACGATTTGTCATATTAAAATCCACAAACAATACGGAAAACAGACGGTCCTGCCCGGTCGACGGCCGGTCAGTCAAAAAACCGGAACCAGAAGATCAGAAAGACCGCCTTTATACCGTCCCACCAGGATATCTTCTTTCCCTCGAAATTGCTCCGGGCACGATAGCTTACCGGAACCTCGTAGATCTCGAATCCGGCTCTTGCGACCTTGGCCGTGAACTCCGGCTCGAACCCGAAGCGGTCCGAGCTGATCGTGATCTGGTCCAGCACCTCCCTCCTGAAGACCTTGTAACAGGTCTCCATATCGGTCAGCTTGATGTTGTTGAGCATATTCGAGAGGCGGGTCAGAAAGACATTCGCCATGTACTTGACAAAGGGGAGGCCACTGCGGCCCCCTTCGAGGAATCGGGAGCCGTAGACGACATCCGCCCTCCCGTCGAGGATGGGGGCGACAAGGCTCGGGTACTCCTCGGGATTGAGCTCCAAGTCGGCGTCCTGGATTATAACGATATCGCCGGTAACGGACGTAAATCCCGTCCGCAGGGCGGCGCCCTTCCCCCGATTCCTGTCGTGGTACTTAACCTTGACGCCCTTCTTTATCCCTATCTCTTTTACCCGCTCCCTGGTCCCGTCCGTGGAACAATCATCGACGATTATTATCTCCTTTTCCACGGGACTCCCCTCGACCCGGGAGACTATCTCGTCGATGGTATTGATCTCGTTATAGGCCGGAATGATTACGGAAAGCTTGATCTTGTCTCCCCCCCTCGATATTTCGATTTCTCAGGCAGCCCATTCAGCTCTCTATCGGTCGGCCCCCGACCGATAGAAGCAGGAAGAGACATCCCGCCTCTTTTGCGACGGGAGATCCGCCCCTGCGGGTGCAGGCTATATACATATAATAAAAGAGTGTAAAGAATATGTAAATATTTAAATGGGTAGAGGACGAAAAAAAAGGGCGTATCACTGTACGCCCCTGAAATTTAATTAATCTGCGTTTTTGTATGTCCGGCAGGTAAAATCCACCGCCGGTTTTTAATAAACGATCTGCCAACCCCGCATCATCCGACCCCGCGTACCACCGACGGTCCCCAAGGGACAATCGGCCCACCCCCCCAACATTCACCCCTACAAATCACCACCCCCCAAACAGACAATCGGCCGACTCCCCCCAACATTCACCCGAACCCCATAACAAACTTTCGGCCAACACCCCTCGTTTTAAGCGGAGGCGCTCTTGTTCAGCTCGTCCAATATGAAATCCACGTCGAGCCCGTGCACCGCTGCGCCGTCCCCTATCGACTCAATTCTCGATGCCGGACATGCGAAACACCCTCCCTGGAAATGCTTCTTTATTACCTCCTCGGTCTCCGGGTACTTCTGCAAAATCTCGAATATCGTCATATCCGACGTTATTTTTCTTTTGGTGTCTCCCATTGAGATCAACTCCTTTCTCTGAAGGTTCTTTTATATTATATATAAGTTATTATGCCTTACTGTTTTTGTCAAGTAATTTGTTGCATTGTTTTGTTTTTTTTAGTAAAATAAATAATCTGAATCTTTCAGGTTTTATACGATCAAAGAATTATGCCAAAAGACCCAATGTCTTTATAAATTGTTGATTTATAGAGCTAAGCATTAAAAAGAAAACCTGCTGTATGTTGAATCTTTTTCACAGTTATGCGTGCCTTTTTACACAGGCAAGGAAAGAAGAAAATGGCAGAAAGGAGGAGGTACTTCACGATCCCTTTCCTGCAATTTGAA
>CAZIWT010000233.1:0-1923 GCA_964542895.1 uncultured Thermodesulfobacteriota bacterium | reverse complement strand
TTGGATATCACCGCGAAATCTCCATTCCCCTTGATCTGCAAAATCTCCAGGGTATCTTCCTTTGACAGCTTTATAGATCCGTTCTCCCAGGAGATTCCGGACTGAAATGAGAGTATTGAAGACTCCTTGACGTAAAAGACCTTTTCAGTATCAAGCGTAAAGACGGTGATTCGCCTGTCGCCGGGAGATATAAGAACCTTACCCTTTCCCTTTATCTTCATGATAGGATTTTCTTCTCCCCCCAGCGCATCCTCGGACAGCTTGCCCTTGTGGCTCTTCCTCGTGGTTTCAAAATCGAGATTGCCCTCGGCCGTCACCAAACCTCCGCTCCTCGCAAAGGTGTGTCCCGAAAAAATTATCTCGAGGTGATTGTTGTCGGTAATTGAAAATTCACTTTTGCCGACATAATCCTCCTGTCCGCCTCTCTCCTCTCTTTGGGATTCGGTCTTCGGTTCTCTCGCGGGCTTCTTTCCATCCGATCCGGTCTCGTATTTGTCGGCCGACTTCGCCTCTACCAAACCGTTCTTGTCCAAATCGAGACGAATGTGCTCCACGTTGCTCCTATCCCTCGATTCCGCAATCTTGCCCTCTTTTTCAAAGTCACTGAGCATCTCCTTGAGCTCCGGATCGAGGGTGAGGTCACCTATCTGGATTACCTGATTGGATTGATCTCGCTTCTCCTTTTCTTCCTCTTTTTTCTTTTTATAAAAATCCGGCTTTATGACCCCGGCGATGATACTCTCCATCTTTCTCGCCATGCTCCTGGAGCCCGCCCTCAAAAACTCCTCCCGGGCGGTTTTGTATTTCCCCAGCTCGGCGTATACGAGGCCGAGGTAGTTATGCGCCTTGTCGTAGTTCGGCTTGATATTCAACGCCTCGTTCAGCTCGCGTATAGCGTCGAAGTATTTTTCCGTCTTAAAAAATATCAGTCCCAGATTGACCCTGAGCGTCAGGTTGTTCGGGTTTCTCTTCAGGAGCTTCTTGTAGATAATCTCAGCCTTGGGGAAGTCCCCGATATTGAAATAGATCATACCCAGCAGGTTTTCGACGCCTTCGCTGCTGGGAGAGAGCCTGTGGGCCTTTTCCAGGGTCCGCATCGCATCTTCGATCTTTCCATTATCAAAGAGCTCACGCCCCTCCTTGAACAACTTCAGAAATTCTTCCTCGGTTGAAATCTTTTTTCCATTGGGAGACAAAAAAATCCTCTTAAAAAAACTATATTGGTGACACTACAGGTCCAGCGGCCTGTCGTTGTAATAATCTAAGAATTTCAAAACCTTCTTGACGTAGTTTTTTGTCTCTTTGTAAGGGGGAATCTGGTTATTGTATTTAACCACGGCGTTTTCGCCGGCGTTGTAGGCGGCCAGAACCAGGGTTAAATCACCCTTGAAAAAATTCATGAGGTAATTCAGGTATTTGGTTCCGCCGTAAATGTTTGATCTCGGATCGAAGATGTCGTAGACTCCGAAGCGCTTGGCGGTGGAAGGTATCAGCTGCATGAGGCCGCAGGCCCCTTTCTTGGATACAGCCTTGGGATTGAAGTTGGATTCGGTCTTTATGACCGCCTTGATAAGAGATGTATCAATCCCGTAAAGCACCGATGCATCCTTTATGATACTGTCATAGGTGCTGGTGCTGTAGTAATATTCTTCGTATGTTACATATTCTTCTTCGTACTCGTCAAAGATCATCGTATAGCCGCTGGTGGTGGGGATATTAGTGAAGACTATTGTCCCATCCGGCTCGATCTTCTTATAGTAATCGGCGTGGGCTTTCAGGGCTGGAGTTGCCAAGATGAGAATGAAAAAAAGGGCCGTGAGCAATGAAAGCGGGATTCGCGTTGGAGCCAAAGGCCCCATTATATTTGACTCTTTCATCTTATCGATTTTATATAAAATTATATATCAAATAAGTAAATACCCT
>CAZIWT010000232.1:0-1962 GCA_964542895.1 uncultured Thermodesulfobacteriota bacterium | reverse complement strand
TAAATTTCACGGTCTCCCCTTTATCAAAGACCGATTTAACCAAGGGCATATGCCCCGATGCTTCTACAATGTTGTCTTTTAGCAGATTATATTTACCAACAACTTCTTCATCCTTAATTTTAAATAAATCACGGCATGCTTGATTCATCCTTATGAGTGTTCCTTTGTCGTCAGAAATATACATAGCAAAAGGACTGAATTCAATGATGTTCCTAAGAAAAGACTCCGATTCACGGAGAGCCTCCACTACCTTTTTACGCTCCTCTTCCGTCTCAATGGCGGAAAGAGCAAAAGCGAGGTCCTGCGAGACCTCATCCAACAACTCGACCTCCTCCCTATCGAAGAAGTCTATAGAATCCGAATAGACGTTGAGGGTATAGTAAACTTTGTCATTGAAAATCAGTGGGATAGAGGCGGCCGATCTATACCCCTTTTCCTCCGCTTGACTCTTCCATGTTTTAAATTTAGGATTGTTGATGATGTCATTGAAGACACACGGCTTTCTTGTTTTAATAGCCGTGCCCGTTGGGCCCATTCCCGTTTTTTTCTCGTCCCAGGTTATAGTGATCTTGTCGAGGTACCCATCCTCAAATCTGGACTGCGCCGTCGGTATAACCTTCCCTTTCCCCTCATCAACAAAACCGATCCAGGTCATTCGATAACCGCCAACCGAAGTCAAGATGTCACAAGCCGATTGCAGAAGGGCGTTCCTATCCTTTTCCTTTACGATGAGCTGGTTGATATCACGGATGGATTTCAGCAGTCTGTTCAGATTTATAATGTGATCTTCAGCCTGCTTGCGCTCCGTGATGTCGCGATAGTTGGTTACGATACCTTTTATCTTCGGATCGTCCAAGAAGTTACGAGATATTGCCTCCATGACCCTCCACGAGCCGTCCTTGTGCCTAAACCGATAACCCGTGATGAAGTAGTCGTCCTTCTTCCTTAAAACTTTATTAAACGATCCGGTCAAATCCTCAAGATCATCCGGATGTATAAGATCAAGAAAGCTGGTCCCGATCAATTCCTCCGGCTTTTCCCCTTGAACACGCTCGTTTGATGGACTCAGATACCGGATAATCCCATCTCCGTCTACAATTGCGATAGAGTCGGAGGAATGCTCAATGAGCGTCCGGAATCGCTCCTCGCTCTCTCTTAAAACCTCCTCAGCCCGCTTGCGCTCTGTTATGTCCCTAAGCGTACCCTGAAAACCTATTACCCTATCTTCTTTACGAATGGTGGTGACATACGATTCAATAATCCTTACATTGCCGTCTTTTCTTATAGTCTCATAGATAAACCCCCTTATAGGCTTACCCGTACGATAGAGGTTATTGAAGGCCTTGAAAACATCTTCAACCGTTTCCGGCTTCGCATATTTTGCGTAGTTAGTTCCTATAATCTCTTCCACTTCATAACCCATAATCGATGCAAGGGCGCTGTTTATCGATGTAAAATTACCCTCGAGGTCCACGGTAAACGCGGCTTCGATGGAGTTTTCAAACAATCCCCTCCATTTCTCCTCGCTGTCTTTGAGCGCCTTCTCTGTCTCCCGCTTATGAATCGCCCTCTGGATTATCACCAGAAGCTTCTCGATATCGTAGGGTTTATCGACATAATTAAATGCGCCCAGATTGATCGCCTCGACGGCCGTTTCCCGGGAGGCATAACCGGTAAGGATAATACACTCCGTTTCGGGAGATAATTTCCTTATACCCTTCATTACCTCGATGCCGGAGATGTCCGGAAGCTTGAGATCGATCAAGGCTACAGCTGGCGCTTCACTCTTATCCCTATTCAAGGCCGTCTGACCTTTTGCAACGCTTATTGCTTCATATCCCTTGACCTTCAGGACATCGGACAGGGTCTTCCTGATCTTCGGGTCATCATCGACGATGATCTTTTTTATCATCTCTATAATAAAGATCATTTCATAATATCGTACGATCTTACAAGAGCGGC
>CAZIWT010000231.1:0-2022 GCA_964542895.1 uncultured Thermodesulfobacteriota bacterium | reverse complement strand
GTGGGACTCCTGAAGAATCTCGGGATAAATTCCGCGATAATAAAATATATTCCGGAATTCCTTGTAAAGAAAGATATGGAAAAGGTCAAGACATCGATCCTTTTTTCCCTCGCCTTTTCCATCACCACATCCGTCATAGTTGTGTCTCTCCTTTATTACTTCTCCAGCGATATAGCTACAGGCTATTTCAAGGACCCGAACGTCGATACAGTATTCAGAATTTTTCTCATATTTTTCGTGGTACAACTCCTCGTTTCATCCATAAACAGCGTCTTCAACGCCTTTCAGCATCCCATACTCCTCTCGTACAGCGGGGTATTTATAAACCTTTTTTTCTTCCTCTCGATCTACTTCAGCGACAAGCTCGAAATTGCCCGGGTAGCGTGGTATTACAACGGCGTTTACATAGCGGTTTTGGTTACGAACTTCGTGCTTCTGTTAAACGTGTTCAACATCTTCAAGTACCGATCTTCCGGATTCATGCCCGTTGCAAAAAAACTGATACCGTTCGGCGCCGCTACGACCGCCAGCACCATCATAAGTCACACGGCCGTAAGGGTGGATACGATATTCCTGACGTTCTTTCAAAACCTGGAGACGGTGGGGATCTACAGCGCCCTGACGCCCTTCAGGATGGTTTTTAAAATCGCCGGAAGCTCCATAAGCAAAATACTCTTCCCCATGACCAGTGAGCTCTACGGGCAGGGAAAGACGAAAGAGCTTAAAAACGTCTTGAAGATGATCCACAAGTATATCGTTATACTTCTGCTGCCGGTTGCGGTGGTTTTCCTCGCTTACACCGAATTCATCATCGAAACGATCTTCGGGGCCAAGTTCATCGAGGGCGCGGATGCGGCGAGGCTGATTATCCTCGCCTCGATACTACGCCCTCTGGATATCATAAATGTCGGGACGATAAACGGCCTGGGTAAACCCATAAAGAACACGCAGATCATAACGATAAGCGGAATAATAAACCTCCTCCTTAATATAATCTTGATTCCTCTCTGGAGCTATGAAGGCGCGGCGCTTGCCATCCTGATAAACAGGATTATCGTCTTTACGGCGACAAATATAGTTATATACAGACTGATCGAATACAGGTTTAATTTTTTTCTAACCATGAAGGCTTTTTTGGCGGGCGCGGTAATGTATCTCTTCCTTGTATTCGTTCAGGCCTATTTCTACGACACAAATATATGGCTCACTATAACTCAATATACGGCGGCGTCCATTTTAGGAATTTTATTCTATTTTGCGCTATGTTTTCACTTGAGGGTTGCCACTCTCGATGAAATCGTTAGAATATATAAGTTGGTCTTAAAAAAATAGTTATCTCCCGGGTGTTTTATGGCGACTATCAGGACTCTCCTATCCAGGCAGAAGAGGTTGACACTAAAGATTATGGGGAAGTCTATGAATTTAGTGAGGCTTCCCAGGGACGCAAAAATAGGGAGGCTCGCGCAAAGTGACCTCTCTCTCAAGATAGATACGGGGAGGCTTCTGCTGAAGCAGGTCGACGATAAGGACTCTCAAATTACGGAGTCAATGCTCAACGTTATTGTTGATTATCTTGCCATAGGCGAGTTGTTCGGGGGGAACGATCGGGGTGTAAACCTGTTCAATAATCTAAGGATCGGGTTGAAAAGTAAATTTTCAAAGGAGGAGAGGGGGACAACAAAATCGCTCAGGGATTTCTCTCTGAAGGTGTCCAAAAACGGCTTTTCGGCCGATGATCTTATTACTATAGACAAAGACCAGAAGATTTTATATGGACACGATCTGCTGGCAAACGCCCTCTACTTCGGCATCGGGGAGATTCCGGTCAGGATAGCCTCGACTCCCTTAAGAAATAGGGTGGGAAAGAGGGCGGGTTTCACCATTCAAGACAATAAGGATGGTGAAGATAAGGGCGGAATCCATGAAAAATTTTTCAGCAGTGAAGAGATAGAGCTTATTCAGGCGACAAAGGACAATATCTTTTTTAATGTTATCAGCAATATGTGCTTCCTTTAAAATAAG
>CAZIWT010000230.1:0-2156 GCA_964542895.1 uncultured Thermodesulfobacteriota bacterium | reverse complement strand
TGGGGGAGCTAATATAAACATCACCCACATAAAAGCGCCAGATTGTCTGGCCGGTATTTTTGTCAAAACAATAAAGATAGTCATACTGGCATCCCACAAAAATCATGTCGTCAACCACTACTGGAGCTGCCATATTATAAAAAGCTCCACCACGAAATCCGGTCTCATTGCGCCACTTTAAAGAGACAGGGCTGTTTTCGTTTCTTATTTCGTCTTTGTTTTCATCAGTGTCACATCCAGTAAGTAGTGGCGTAATCAATGATAGTGTAATTGCAATTACCAGTAACTTTCTCATCTTTCCCTTTTTACACCCCCTTTGGGAGAAAACCGCCGAACCCTGCGTCAATCCCAGTCCTTCCGCACAAGAATCGTATCCCCCTTAAATTTCTTGTCGTCTTTCTTAGGATAATTAATATTGTAATGAAGGCCCCGGCTCTCCTTTCTTAACATCGCTGACCCTATTATCAGATAGGCCACGAGGGCGATATTTCTCAGCTCGATGAGGTCGGAAGTGATCGTGAAGTTCCAGTAGTAATCGGTTATCTCCCTATGGAGGGCATTGGATCTGTTCATGGCCCTCTCAAGCCTCTTGTCGGAGCGTACGATCCCGACGTAGTTCCACATGAACCTCCTCACCTCGTCCCAGTTCTGGGTGATGACCACCTCCTCGTCGCTGTCCACGGCGTCCTTCGGGTCCCAGGGTGGCGCCTCGGGCGGCTCTCTCCTTACCTCCTTTATCTCCTCCGCGGCGCTCTTTGAGGCCCTGTCCGCATACACGACCGCCTCGAGCAGCGAGTTCGACGCCAGCCTGTTTGCGCCGTGAAGGCCGGTCATCGTAACCTCGCCCGCGCAATAGAGCCCCTCCACACTGCTCTTTCCGTTTTTGTCCACGACCACACCGCCGCACATATAGTGGGCCGCCGGAACCACCGGTATGGGGCTTGTCGTAATGTCTATCCCGAACTGCAGGCACCTCTCGTATATGTGCGGAAAGCGATCCTTGATGAAAGACGCCTCCCTGTGGGTAATATCCAGAAAGACGCAGTCATCCCCGGACCTCTTCAGCTCGCTGTCTATGGAGCGGGCCACGATATCCCTGGGGGCGAGCTCCGCCCTGTCGTCGTATCTCTTCATGAACGGCTCACCGTCGGAAAGGCGAAGTATCCCCCCCTCACCCCTTACAGCCTCGGAGATAAGAAACGACTTCGCGTCCGGATGATACAGGCAGGTGGGGTGAAACTGGACGAACTCCAGATTGGCCACCTGGGCGCCCGCCCGATAGGCCATGGCGATGCCGTCCCCCGAGGCGATGTCCGGGTTTGACGTGTAGAGGTAGACCTTGCCCGCCCCGCCCGATGCAAGATAGGTTATCCTGCCCGAGAACGTCAAGACCCTCCTCTCCACCGTATCGAGGACGTATGCCCCCCAGACCCTCTTCGGTATCACGGGATTTCCCGCTATCGTGCGGTCTGTAATGAGATTTACGGCAATGTGATTTTCAAACACATCGATATTTTTATTCTCTCTGACCCTCCCAACTAAAGCCCGCTCTATCTCGGCCCCCGTCAGGTCCTTGGCGTGGATTATCCTCCGCTTGGAGTGCCCCCCCTCCATCCCCAGATCGAAGGCGGGAGGGCCGTCTACGTCGGTCATCGAAAAATTGGCCCCCAGTTCCACCAGCTCCCTTATCATGTCGGGGCCGCCCCTCACCACCATCTCGACAACATCCTGGTTACATATACCCGCCCCGCACTTCAGGGTATCCTCGATATGGTAGTCAAAGGAGTCGAGTTTGCTCACCACCGACGCGATTCCCCCCTGGGCGTAGTTGGTGTTTGACTCCTTGTCTTCCTTCTTTGTTATGACCGCGACGCTCCCCGACTCCGAGGCCTTAAGCGCAAAGCTGAGTCCCGCTATCCCGCTGCCTATCACGAGGTAATCGTAAAGGTAAGTCTCTTCCATAAATCCCACTTTCTATAAAAACCGACTTATTATTAAACATATCAACTTTTTAGGACATATTGTCTTGATAGTCAAGGGTTGATTTGACATCGGTCGATTTTTACTATATATTGAATTCAAGAATCTAAAATTCTTACTAAGAAATTGAATAAAGGGTTGAAATATTAAGTTTTCCATTAAATAATTTTAAATTT
>CAZIWT010000229.1:0-2293 GCA_964542895.1 uncultured Thermodesulfobacteriota bacterium | reverse complement strand
GGGAGCGGGAAGAAGGTAGAATTTGTATATATTAGGAAATTAATTTCCCACTATTCAGTGAGGTTTTGCATAAAGAAAAAAATGGAGACTTACAATGGGAATAGAAAAACCATATAGAAGAACCTGTCGGCAATTTGTCAACGGCAACTATTTTAGACAAGAGGTTTTTTTGATACATCCAAAGTATGCCAAGTCGCCACAGCACTTCGTTCGCGCCTTCTTGATCCTTCAAAATGATCTTCATAAAATCTTTGAATATATCGAACCAGCCGACGATAACCTCGGCTGTTATTCTTTCCGCATTCATGAGCTGTTTTTTCGGGCCTGCGTTGAGGTTGAAGCAAATTGCAGGGCTATTCTAAAGGAAAATGGATATAGTGAGGGTAATATAAACTATTGGAACATGAACGATTACAAGAAGATCGAGCGCTCTCACCGCCTCTCTTCATATACTGTTAGGCTTCCTGTTTGGGATGGTACTAAAGACGTGCGGAAACCTTTTGAACCATGGTCTCAAAATGACTCTCTAACATGGTATGAAGCCTATAACAGCACAAAACACGATAGACATTCAACTTTTGAAAAAGCAAGTTTTGAAAATATGATCGATGCAATATCCGGCCTTATCGTCCTGCTGTCCTCTCAATTTCTGGATGAAGAATATGAGTATGAAACTCCTGTAATGGGGCTAAACAGAAAAGCAATATGCGATAATTGGAATCTTACCATTGGTAGCTATTTTCAAATAAAGTATCCAGATGATTGGCCCGAAGAAGAGAGGTATGACTTCAACTGGAATGAAATAAATAAAGAAGATGACCCCTTCCAGAATTTCCCCTATTAGCAGATGATGTCCTTATTTACATACTTTAGCCTGAAGCCTCTATGATTTATTTATACTTTCTCAACCCCCAGCCATCGCCACATTTTCGGTATTACACTTAAGCCGTAATCTGCCTTTGACACTCCCCGGCACGCCGAGAAAAGACTTGATAATCCCGTGAACATGTCCTACAATACAGTAGGATAGTCGGTTTGATCATACCAAACGGTAGCTTTTTAAGGAAGACGAAATGGAGATGGTAGCGGATTCCTCAAGCGGAGACAGGGAGAGCACGGAGCTGAGTCTTATCTATGAAATCAGCAAGACGCTCGACTCCAGCATGGAGCTGGAGAAGGTCCTGGGCCCGGTCCTCGAAAAGATGGCGTCGCACATGGGTATGGTCCACGGCGCGATTACTCTTTTAGAGAGGCAGACCGGCGACATCTTCATCGACACCGCCTACGGCCTCTCCGATTCCCAGATGAAGCGGGGAAGATACAAGCTGGGCGAGGGGGTAACAGGAAGGGTCGTCCAGACCGGAAAGCCGGTCGTGGTCTCGCGAATCTCCGAGGAGCCCCAGTTTCTCGACAGGACAGGAGCGGGCAGAAGCTTCGCCGACAAGGACGTCTCCTTCATCTGTGTGCCCATAAAGCTGGAAAACGAGGTGATAGGCGCCCTCAGCTTCGACAGGCCCTACAGCGAAACGGCCCTCCTCGACGACGAGGTACGAATCCTCTCCATCATATCCTCCATGATAGCCCAGGCGGTCCACCTGAGAAGGGCCGCCCAGGAGGAGCGCCAGAGACTCCTGGACGAGAACGTCAGGCTGAAGGAGAAGCTCAAGGACCGCTTCCGCCCCGACAACATCATAGGGAACTCCAAGGCGATGCAGGAGGTCTACGACCTGATAATGCAGGTCTCGAAGAGCAATGCGACCGTGTTGATAAAGGGGGAGAGCGGCACGGGAAAGGAACTGGTTGCCCACGCCATCCATTTTCACAGCCAGAGGGCGAACAACCCCTTCATCAAGGTAAACTGCGCGGCGCTCCCGGAGACCGTTATCGAGAGCGAGCTCTTCGGTCACGAAAAGGGCGCCTTCACCGGCGCCCTGAAGACGAAAAAGGGCAGGTTCGAGCTGGCCCACGGCGGAACCCTCTTCCTGGACGAGGTGGGGGACCTCTCCCAGGAGATCCAGATAAAGCTTCTGAGGGTCCTTCAGGAGCGGGAGTTCGAGAGGGTCGGCGGCACCGAGACGATCAAGGTGAACGTCAGGATCATCACCGCCACAAACAGGGACCTCGAGAGTCTGATAGACAAGGGGAGTTTCAGGGAGGACCTCTATTTCCGCCTGAACGTCTTTCCCATCCACATCCCCCCGCTGAGGGATAGGAAGACCGATATCCTGCTTCTGGCCGATCATTTCACAGAGAAGTACGGAGCAGAAAACAACAAGGCCATCAGGCGTATATC
>CAZIWT010000228.1:0-2351 GCA_964542895.1 uncultured Thermodesulfobacteriota bacterium | reverse complement strand
ATAAAATACTTTCAGTAAAACAACTTTCCGAGAGGATCCCCCTTTCAGAAAGTAGAATTTACGCCCTTATTAGGGGGACAGACAAATCTCAAAAAAAGTTTGCCATACCCAACCTGCCGGCAAAGAGCTTGTCGCCTGGCAAAAGCGGGGGGAGTATTTTGATTAGCTGGAAAGAATTTCTGGGGTGGTTTGAATCACTACCTAACGCCCTTGATTCAGAGGAAGACATTTTAGGGATGTCGGATGACAAAAAATAACACCAGGGGGGAAAACACGCCCCTTAAGGACATTTTGGAGATGGATTTTGCGGACGCCAAAGACGCCAAGTTTCAGGATTTCATCGGGGTGCTGACGGTCATGTTCGAGGAACTGACGGGAAAGAGGAAATCGAAGCCCTATAAAACCCTCACCAAGTGGATAAGGGAATACGGTAAAAAGCGGGTTTTTGAATTGCTACAATATCTTGTCAGGCTCAAGAGGCCAACAGACAACCCCGTCGGGTATATCAGCAAGATGCTCAAGGACGGATTCGTGGAGTCGGTTGAGTATCCCGAGATAGAACCTACGGAAGATTTTATTTACGGAGAAGATGGCTGATTACATAAAAAGAACGCTGCCACACGATCTGAGGGTGGAAAAATCCGTCCTGGGCGGGATGTTACTGGACGAGAAGGCGATTTACAAGGTTATGTTGTTGGTCGAGCCGAGCGACTTCTATTATATGGGCCACGCCCACATATTTAAGGCCATGACCGATCTCACCAACCAAAGAGAGCCCGTGGACATAATTACCCTACAGGACGAACTAAAGAAACACGGGAAGCTCGACAGCGTCGGCGGCCTCGCGTTTATCACATCACTCATAGACGAAACGCCCACGGCCGCAAATATCCAGCACTACGCCAGAATCATTAAGGAAAAATCAATAGCCCGACAAACCATCACGCTTTGCAGGGCCGCAATAGAGGATCTATACAGCCTTAAAAGCGGCGAAGACAAGATAAGAAGCTCCCTCTGCGCCGAGTTAATAAGGACGGCGAACCACAAAAAAGAGGCGAAGCACATAAAGGATGTCCTTGCCGAAGAGATAAAGGAAATAGAAAAAAGGATAAAGACCGGGCCCGGGTATCCGGGGTTTAATACGGGATTCACGCAACTCAATTTGACCATCGGGGGCATACAGAGAAAACAACTCATTATCGTGGGCGCCCGCCCGAGCGTCGGTAAAACGGCCTTTGCGGTGAATATGATAAAGGACCTCGCAAAAGAAGCAAAGGTACTCTTCTTTTCTAACGACCAGTCCGGCGGGGAGCTTATCAGGAGGCTTTTAAGCAGGTATGGGGGGATTGTGAACACGAGAATTCGTGACGCGAGGATTGGGACAAACGATTTTAACCAAATACTGAACGTCGTCGGCAAAGACCTTGCGGAACTGCCGATATGGATAAACGACTCCAGGGGCCTAACCATAGAGGACATAGAGGCGCAGATTAACTATTTTAGGCAGAAAGAAGGGATAGATGTTGTCATAATCGACTACCTCCAGCTGATCAGCAGGCCCGGCCAGAATGAAAATACAGAGATCGGCGACATTACAGGCAAGCTCAAGGAGCTCGCCGGGGAACTTGATATTGCGGTAGTGCTGCTCTCCCAACTAAACAGAGATCCAACCAAAAGAAGCGGCGGCAAGCCCCAAATGTACGATCTGCGGGGGTCGGGGTCGGTCGAACAAGACGCCAACGTGATACTGCTGTTGCACCGGGACATCAACAAGCCGGAGGATAAATCGATGGAGGTGATCATCGCCAAACATAAAGACGGGCCCCTCGGGATAATGCACTGTAATTATGAAGCGAAGACGTTTCTAATAGGGGCCCTAAAGATGGAGGGGGATTTTCGTGGGGAAAATTAAGAAAAAGAAACAGGAGAAAAATTTTTATGGGGATTAAATTGGAAAATGCAGGAAACAAGCAAGCCTATGCCAAGGTTGGGATCATGGGATTCCAGGGATCTGGAAAGACGTTTACGGCATCCTTGATAGCTATAGGACTTTTAAAGGAGCACGAGAAAAGAACCAAACAGAAGATGAAGTGTCTTTTCCTCGACACGGAGACGGGATCCGATTTCATTAACGCAAAATTCGAGGAGGCGGGCTACGAGCTTCTGGTGGCGAGGACAAGGGCCTTTATCGACGTACTGGACGTTTTTAAGGCGGCGAGAGAAGAAGGCTGTCTCGTGATCATAATAGATTCCCTCACACATATATGGCGGGACCTGACCGAGAGTTACAAGAGAAAGAAAAAAGTAAACAAGTTGAGTTTCCACCACTGGGGGGACATAAAAGAGGAATG
>CAZIWT010000227.1:0-2471 GCA_964542895.1 uncultured Thermodesulfobacteriota bacterium | reverse complement strand
AAAAAACTTTATGGAATTAAATACCGCATTAGAAAACTTACGAAAAATTGTCACAGAAATGCAATTGAATATCGAAGACATTTTTAATGAAGAATACGGAATTGAGTTTCCAAAAGGCGGTTGATTTTTCATGAAGACTTCTCTATAATTAATGGCAAGTCAAAGAGGATACGGGGACAATGAACATTCAGGACGTATTAAAGGAAAGACGAAAAGAGATTCTCGCGGCTGCCGAGCGGTACGGGGCGCAAAACGTCCGTGTGTTCGGCTCCGCATCGAGAAACGAGGCGGACGAGTCGAGCGATCTGGATATTCTTGTGTCGTTCGAGCGGGGATGCACGCTAATAGACCTGGTCGCCTTCAACGACGAGCTTGAAAACCTCCTTGGCCTTAAGGTTCAGGTCGTTACGGAGGGGGGCATCAGTCCGTATCTCAAGGACCGTATCCTCGCGGAAGCGGTGCCCATATGAAGGACGACCGCATCTATCTCTCGCACATACGCGATTCCATCGATCTTATCTTTTCCTACACGGCAGAAGGAGAAAATGTTTTCCGTGAAGATAAAAAGACACAGGATGCTGTCATAAGAAACTTTGAAATCATTGGCGAGGCCACAAAGAAAATTTCAAGTGAGTTGAAATCGGATTATCCAGATATTCCGTGGAAAAATATGGCCGGAATGCGGGACAAGCTTATTCACGACTATTTTGGTGTAAATCTTGATATAGTGTGGGATACAATAACGAACTTCCTCCCAACGCTCCAAACGCAGATAAACAAAATACTCAAGGAAACAGAATCACCAACGTAAAATCTCCTGTTCCAGCATCAATCCTTCTTCGTTAGGACAAAATAACAGGTATCGTCCCCCTTTGCCTTGCACTTTATCTCCCTCGGAATATACACCCCCTTCCCGAACGCCCAGTCGCAGGCATATTGCATGATGCCTTCATAAAGCGAGCAGATGGGCTTCTTGGAAGTATATCCTTCGCATAGCAGGCAGTCAAAGACGTCCAGGTCCGCGCCCGTAACCTCGTTTGCAACCGGCCGCCCTTTACCCGAACCGAAGCAGAAAAGCCTTGTGGCCTCAAAGTATTTCTCTTTCGGGGGGAGGCTCTCAAATTGATCGAGGACATGTGCTATCTCTACGGTGTACTTTATGTTCACATAGCCGATCCTCCTCCAAATACTGATTGCGCCGTTCAGGCCGAGGAGGTTTGCCAGCTCCGTGTAAATCTTTACCTGTTCGGTGGTGGGGATACAAGGTTCCCAGTTGTAATCGGGAGGATTCTCAAAGATATCTGCAAAGCCGATATTTCTGAATATTATGCCGGTTCCCCTATGCCCCAAAATCTCACTGATACTGTCAATGACTGCCCTGATTGCCATATTTGTCGCCATCCTTACTTCTTCAGCCATAATTGACCTCAAAGCTGTGAGCATTTAGCAGACTATAGGTGAATAAATGGAGAGATTTGATTTATACATATTATATATAGAATATGCTGAAATGTCAAATATCTCATTTCCTCCTACAAAATTAGCACACTCCTTTTACCGTTAAAAGAAAAGATGGGCCTTTATTTGCCCCCCCGCTCCTGAGAGTCTTTATAGTGCTATATTTTTCTATCCTATTCTCTTCCTTACTTTGTCCCACGAGCCCGTAATCAGAAAACTCTCGTCCATGTTTCCGATCATCTTAACAAGCTTCTTCATCGGAACGGCAAACGTAAGGATGTCTTTTGGCACGCAGGGCCTTGCGGATACGTCAAACATTCCGATCACCGCCCTGGGACTTTTGGCATCTCGCTCCAGATAGGGATAGTGTACGATTGAGCCGCAGCCGGCGGCAAACGGGGTAAACACTGCATTTGCGTCCACCTCGTCAAAGCCGGCCAGCGTAAAGAGCCCGGACAAAACGTCCGGTACTGCAAAAAAGACCACTACCTCCGGCTCATCCTCCTCTTCGAGGTTGTCCCACCTCTTAAAGACCACGTGCTCGGCAGGGGCTTTAAAATCCTTGGACTTCTTCATCGATTTTTTTACCAGCTCCGGCGTCTTCTTGTATCTTTCTCCCTCAAGCTTACCGGGGATACCGCATGAGAGAAAATACTCGAAATCGGGCATTATCTCCCTCGTAAAACCGAGATACCTCTTACCGCCGCCGCAGGCAACAGACTCGACATTGAAAGCGAGGGTCTTCCCCCTCCTGACCTTGGCCAGGTCGCATATAAAGCACCGGTGTGTCGATATGGTTTTCGCCTTATCTATCCCCTTAACATCATCCGTGTAGTAAAATACAACCGGGAGCTCGGCGTTCTTAAAATATTTCTTCCAGCGCTCTGTAAAATCGTCCTTTATCTTCATGTCCATAACTTAACTCCAAAATATTTTCGTAATTGAAATTTTGAATCAATCCCCTCAATTTCTATATTTGAAGGTTAAAATTTGACATTTTCACAATTTCTTGG
>CAZIWT010000226.1:0-2538 GCA_964542895.1 uncultured Thermodesulfobacteriota bacterium | reverse complement strand
ATCAGGATTGATAATAGGAAGTGAAAAAAAAGGTAAATATACTTTTTATTGAATCTGGAGAAGCAGGAGGAGGTTCCTTTGAAAGCCTTTTTCAATATCTCACTAATATAAATAGAGATCGTTTTAATCCATATGTAGTATATTTAAATAGTAACCGACACATTCTACCAGTAAAAAAAATGGGAATAACGGTTTACCTTTTAACAGACTGGCTTTACAGCCAAATTGTGCCGAGTCTTATTAGGAGAATTCTGCATAAAATCTTAAGTCTCGCCGAGAAATACGCTCCCTCGCTTTATCTCTTTTTCGCCCGAATTTTTCACAGACCTCTGGTCAAATCATTGATGAATATAGTCCGCGAAAAGAATATAGATATTGTACATTTAAATGATCAGATTTATCGAGATTTATTTGGCCTATTTTTAGTCGAAAAGACCGGTATAGCCTGTGTAAGTAGCTTGCGATCAATACAGAGTGGCGGCTTTGACAGTTACCATGCTGAATATGCAAACAGAGTTGTCAACCTGTTTTATGCAAACACAAATTATACGAGAGACCACTGGCTGAAACGGGGAATCAACAAAGAGCAGACCAGGGTGGTTTATAACGCTACGGAGATAGAAAAGCCGATAGCTCCTTTGGACTTATATTCGGCTTTTGGAATCGATAAAAAGGTAAATTTTACGATTGGAACAGCGGGGCGCCTGGTGGATTGGAAAAGCCAGGACCTCTTGATTAAGGCCTTCGCACTGCTTACAAAATCACGGAAGGACGCGATCCTTCTTATTGTGGGCGACGGCCCGATGAGAAAGGATTTAGAGGATCTGGTTGTTTCCCTTGATATTGAACGAGGGGTTGTTTTTACCGGTTTTTCAACAAAGGCCAGAGAGATAATCACGGCCCTCGATATTTTTGTGCTCCCATCCTTAAATGAGCCGTTTGGGATTGTGGTTGTGGAAGCCATGTGTATGGGAACGCCCGTAGTGGCCACAAATTCGGGAGGCGTGCCGGAGATAGTCAAACACGAGCATAACGGTCTCTTGGTGGAATACGGCGACGAAGAGGGTCTGGCCGAGGCGATCGAGAGGCTCATTGTAGACGAGAAGCTCCGCAAGAGAATCGTCGAGAATGGGTACAGAACGGTGGAGGAAAAATTCACCATAGAGCGCTACGCAAGGGAAGTGGAGAAGATCTACGAAGAGGCGCTTAAAAACAATTTGAGATGAAGTGTATTTTGTTGCGAGCCAAAGATATGGGCAATTTTTCTGTCTCTTTACAGCCCCTCTTTTAATGATGGAGTACAGCTTGCCGTTTGAGACCGTAATCGGAGAGGCCCTCTTTAATCAAGCGATTTCTTCGGCCGAGCCCGATAAACTCGTCGGATCCAACAGCGATGAGAAGGATCGGCCGTTATCTCCTTCAAGGGAACGCCTCATATGAGTAAACTGCCTCAACCCCGCATCCTGATGGTGATCTCCCAGTTCCACTTAAACGAGGGGGGATCGGAGAGACAGATGCTTCGCCTGTCGGAGGCCCTTCTGAAAAAGGACGTCCCCGTTATGATCGTGGCGGGGGCCTACTCGAAGGAGGAGAGGGAAACCAGGATAGGTGACATGGTCATTCACAGAAACCGGATCTGGGGGATAAGGGACGGGAGGGGCAATTACCGCCTGGGATCGTACGCCTACATGATGACGCTCTTTCTGTTTTTAATTCTTCACAGAAATAAGTACGATGTTATCCACGCCCATATAGCGGGACACAACGCCGCCCTGAGCTCGCTGGCCGCAAGGATGTTAAACAAGGGGCTATTGGTAAAGGTCGCAAATTCGGGCCGGGGCTCCGACCTGTCAAGGCTTGAAAAAACTCCTTTCTTCGGAAAAATATTTCTAAACCGAATCAAGCGGGCCGACAGGATCGTCGCCATCAACCCGACCATAAAGGACGAGCTTCTGCAGCGTGGATTCGACCCGGACAGGATCGTCGAAATACCGAACGGGATTACGCCCGTCACGGTCGGGGAGAAAATGAGGGACGAGATTCGAGCCTTTCTAAAGATAGCACCCTCATCGAGGGTGGTCGTCTTCACCGGCACGTTCAGCGAGCAGAAGAACATCAGGCTCCTTCTTGAGTCGTGGGAGGCGGTGGTCTCGCAAGTAGACGACGCTCTTTTGATAATGCTCGGAGACGGCCCGGAACATGAATACGTAAATCGGGCAGGCCTAAAGACAAAGGGGATCCTGGCGCCGGGCCGCGTCTCCAACGTGTTTGAATACCTCGCGGCCGCCGATATCTTTGTGCTGCCCTCAAGGTACGAGGGGATATCGAACTCGCTTTTGGAGGCGATGTGCATGGGGCTTATGGCCGTCGTGTCCGACATCCCCGGAAACCTGAGGGTAATCGCGGAGGAGGGAGAGGAGCCGAAATATACATATGAGGAGGATTCTGTCAAAATATATTCATCCGGCATAGCAGTCTCCGAGGGAGACGCAAAATCCCTGGCTAGGGGCCTCATAAGGGCGATAAAGGATATAGATT
>CAZIWT010000225.1:0-2559 GCA_964542895.1 uncultured Thermodesulfobacteriota bacterium | reverse complement strand
TTAATTGACGGGGCTCACAGCGTTCATTTAAATCCAACCTCACTGAAAAAATACCACATGCGTGTTGATTCTAAATAAAGGTTATATGAATTTTATGTTAATTTTTTTGGGGAAATTTAAGATAGAAAGGGAATTTTTGATAAAGAATGTGTTTGAAGAATGAAGAAAGCTAACTCAAGTTTTTGTTGAGTATGATAGTAAAAGAGGTCCCCACACCGGGAGCGCTGTCTATCTTTATATCTCCTTTATGTTGGGTGACGATGCTTTTCACTATCGAGAGACCAAGACCGGTTCCGCCCAGCTTTCGCGAGCGGGATTTATCCACACGATAAAACCTGTCGAAGATGTTCGGGATATCCTTTTTTGGTATACCAATTCCGGTGTCTTTGACGGCAAGTACCAACCAGTTATCCCGAAGGCCCAGAGAGATTGTTATCTCTCCATGATCGGTGTATTTGACCGCGTTGGATACCAAGTTGATGATCATCTGCTCCAGCTTGAAGGGGTCCGCAAAAATAGTGTATTGACCGCTGTCCGTGTTAAAGCTGAGGCCGAGACCCTTTTCGGCTATCTCTCTCTCAAAAATCTTGAGCATATCTCCCACGATCTCTTTTACATCGACTTCTTCCAGTTCGAGGGGCAGCTCTTTATTTTCCAGCTCCGAGAGTATCGCGATATCCTGTACGATATTAATCAGCCTTTCGGTATTCCTGTTCATGATATCTATATACTGATCCCTTTTCTCGGCTGGAGCCAACTCCAGCATCTCGAGAGAGCCCTTGATCGAGGTCAGCGGAGTCCTCAATTCATGGGAGACGTTGGCGATAAAATCCTTCTTCATCGTCTCCAGCTTCTTCATCTCCGTTATATCGTGAAAGACCAGCACTATCTCGCTCTTCGCCTTCAAATACGTTGCGCTGCACAGAAAGACGTTTTCTCCCAGATAGAGCTCCTTCAAGACGTTGTCCGCCTCCTGCCTGACCCTGTTTATCATCTCGACCAGGTTGCCCTCCCTGATGACCTCCCAGTAGTATTTACCCAAGATGAACTCTCTTCCCATAACCTCCGTAAGGCTCGCATTGGTAAACAGGATCCTGTCCTTTCTGTCCAGAACCAGGACCCCCTCCTGCATCGAGGAGATGATTAGAAACAGATCGTCCTTTTGCTGCGACAGCTCTGTGAACAATTTATTGATCCTTTCGGCCATAAAGTTGAAATGCTCCGAAAGGGTCTTCAGCTCGTCGTTCCTCCTTACAGAAGTCCTTATGGTGAAATCCCCCTCCGCCAACTTGCTCGTGGCGTAGTTGAGATCTTTGATAGGCTTTACGAGATTCCTGGAAAAGACGACCGAGCCGACAAGCGCCAAGAACAGGAAAAACAGAATTATATACAAGAGCTCCAGCTGCAGTCTGTTCAGAAGTACCTCTATATCCTCCAGATACAATCCCACCCTCAAAACGCCCATTTCGTTTATGCCCTCCTTCAGCGGAAGGGCGACAAAGAGCATTTCCTTTCCAACGGTATCGCTGAAGCGGATCGATGTGCCCACGCCCGACTTCATCGCCTGAATGACCTCCTCTCGGCCGCCGAGGTTTTCCATGAACCTCGGGTTTTCCTCGGAGTCTTTCAACACGACACCGTTTACATCAATTATGGTGATTCTCGTATCAGTCTCGCTTCTTATATTATCTACGAGACTGTTGAGCCCCCCCTCCTGTCCCGACTTCATATATTGAACGATCAATGGACTGAGTATCTTACACAGGTTCTCAAGCTCTTCGGCGTAACTTTTTGTATAATGGGATTTAATGGAATGAAAGGAGAAGATAACGACAAACAGTGAAAAGAAAAATACTATAAAGAAGTAGCTTACAAAAAACTTCAGCAATAGAGACTTTTTCATAGCTCTACCTTATACCCTATCCCCCTGAGGCTCTTTATTACACCGGAAGCAGATTTCAGCTTTTGCCTCAAATGCCTTATGTGTATATCGACGGTCCTGTCGATTACCATTTTTTCTTCGCCCCAGAGGTAGTCCAGTATCTCCTCCCGCGAAAACACGACCCCTATCTTCGAGGTGAGGAGCTTGAGAATCTTAAATTCGGTTGTGGTCAGTTCGACCTTTTCGTCGTCAACCATAACTTCATATTTGTCCAAATCTATGGCCAGGTTGTCCCCAACCTGAATCACCTTCGTTCCTCCGTCTCCGGCGCCCCTCTTCAACACCGTCTTCACCCTCGCCACCAGCTCCCGGGTGGAAAAGGGCTTTGTAATATAGTCGTCCGCCCCGAGCTCCAGGCCGACGACCTTGTCGGTCTCGGCGCTCTTTGCGCTCAAGATAATGATGGGGATGTCGGAATATTCGCTCCTCGATTTCAGGTTCCTGCATATCTCGAAGCCGTCTTCGCCCGGGAGCATCAAATCGAGGAGAATCAGATCCGGCCTTCTCCCTTCGATGAATTGATAGAAAGACTTCCCGTTGAGAAATCCCTCTACCTTGAAGCCGAAATTGTCGAGCCCGTCCGACACGATCTTTACGATATCCGGCTCATCGTCCAA
>CAZIWT010000224.1:0-2685 GCA_964542895.1 uncultured Thermodesulfobacteriota bacterium | reverse complement strand
GAGATATATGGAGAGTGCCAGATTTATCAGCATGAAGAGCATTGCGGTCCATTTAAGGACTCTTTTGCTCTCCTTCGGCAGGATCGAAACAAACAGTGCGCCCAAAAGGGGCAAAAATATAATTACGGAAAGAATGGGCCAGTCCACTCTATACCCTCCCGAAGACAACTATTATCAAGATCAACAAAAGGCCGCCCAACAGGACCCGGCCGTACACCCTGACGTCCCCGTCCTGGGAGGCATTGAATAAACGCCCCAGACCCGCCGTCATCGCCGTCAAAAGCCTCACGATGCCGTCAACTATCCAATTGTCGATAACGCCGGAGAATATCCACCCCAGGGCGAAGAACGGTTTAATAAATACTATTTCGTAAAGCTCGTCTATCCTGTATTTGTCGTAGACAAGCCCGTAGACGGCCTTGTAATTCTTGGCGAACTTCTTTGGTATGTCCGCCCTCCTGACGTACATGACGTAGGCAAGGAAGATACCAGTCGCTGCTGCAACAAGGGAAAATACTAAAAGAACGATCTCCCAGAAGTGGGCGTCGTGCTCAGAGAAGCGCGATCCGAGGTGAGGCAAAACCGGCTCCAGGAACCTCTCGAAGGTGTTGTGCCCACCGAGGAGCTCCGGCACCCCGATGAAGCCGCCAATTGCGGAAAGCAACCCCAGAAGGAGAAGGACAGAACTCATCGAGAAGGGCGACTCGTGGATGTGCTTTTTTACATCCGCGCTCGCCCTGGACTCCCCCGTAAAGGCCATGAAGAAGAGCCTGAACATGTAAAAGGCCGTTACCACCGCCGCAACCAATCCCAGTGCCCAGAAGAGAATCCCTATACTCCCCAGGTGTGTGCTGAAGGCCTTCCATAGTATCTCGTCCTTGCTGAAGAAACCGGCGAGGGGCGGTATTCCTGAGATCGCGAGCGTCGCTATCAGAAAAGTCCAGAATGTCACCGGCATCTTCTCCCTGAGGCCCCCCATCTTCCTGATGTCCTGCTCGCCCGACATGGCGTGGATTACGCTTCCGGCCCCTAAAAATAGGAGCGCCTTGAAAAAGGCGTGGGTCATCAGGTGGAATATCCCGGCGGAAAAGGCGCCCACGCCCACCGCCGTGAACATGTAGCCCAACTGACTTATCGTCGAGTAGGCCAGGACCTTCTTGATGTCGTTTTGCGCGATACCTATGGTGGCGGCATAGAGGGCGGTGAAGGAACCTATCAACGCCACGATTATCATGGTCGTGGGGGCCAGCACGTAGAGGAAATTCAGCCTCGCTATCATGTATACGCCCGCCGTCACCATCGTGGCGGCGTGAATCAACGCGCTGACGGGGGTCGGGCCGGCCATGGCGTCAGGCAGCCACACGTAGAGGGGAATCTGGGCGGATTTTCCCGTGGCGCCCACAAAGAGGAACAGTGTTACGGCGGTCGCCATCCCCGTCGTGATCACTCCCGGGTTGTTCTCCAAAATCTCCTTCATGCCTGGGACGTTCAGCGTCCCTATCGTGATCACGATAAGGGCCATCCCGATGAAGAAGCCGAAGTCCCCGATCCTGTTTACGATAAAGGCCTTCTTTCCAGCCTTGGCCTTCTCCATGTCGTCAAACCAGAAACCTATCAGGAGGTACGAGCACAAGCCCACACCCTCCCAGCCGAGGAACAGAAGAACCAGGTCCTCCGCCAGGACGAGGACGAGCATTGAGAAGAGAAACAGGTTGAGAAACGAGAAATACCTCGCGTAGCTTTTATCGCCGTGCATGTAGCCGACCGAGTAGAGGTGGATCGCCGATCCGACACCACTCACAACCAGCGCCATTACACAGGATAGGGGATCAAGAAGAAAGGCGAGGGAGACCTCGAAATTACCGGAGAATATCCAGCTGTACAGGGTGCAGGTAATCTCCCCCTCTTCACCTAACTTCAGAAGCTGAAGAAAGGCCCAGACGGATAGGACGAAAGATGCAATGGGCAGCGAAACACCGACAAAGGAAACCAGCCGGTCCGGAAGCCTCCGTCCTCCAAGCCCGTTGATAAGAAATCCTGCAAGGGGAAGGAGCGGTATAATCCAGATAACGTTATCCACTCTTTATATCCTTCATGAAGGTTAAATCAAGAACGTCAGATGTATCGCCCAATCTGAATATCGTAATTATTATGGCAAGGCCCACGGCTACCTCACACGCCGCCACAGTCATAATGAATATCGGGAATATGTGGCCGCCCATGTCGCCCAGGTCTTTGGCGAAGGCAACGAACGTCAGGTTTGCGGCGTTCAGCATCAGCTCCACGCTCATGAGCATTACAAGGAGATTTCTCCTTGTGAGTACCCCGAAGGCCCCGATGGCGAAGACTACCGCCGCGAGAATAAGATAGTGGGTCGTCGTAATCATGAATCGTCACCCTCTTGTGATTTGTAAATCAACCCCCTGACCAGAACCACGGCCGCCACCAGAGAGGCTATGACGAGTAGCGATATCGCCTCAAAGGCGAACAGGTAGTTGGTGATCATCAGCTTTCCCACCTCTCGTATCGTTCCGAACTCCGCCGGAAGCTCGGCGGGAGATCCTGAGTAGATCGTCAGGAATACTACCGCCAGTATAATAAATAGAAGACCGCTCGTTAAAAGCGTTACGAATCTGCCGTTGGATATGCGCTCGTAATTGATCTCGTCCTTCTTTATATTCAAAA
>CAZIWT010000223.1:0-2731 GCA_964542895.1 uncultured Thermodesulfobacteriota bacterium | reverse complement strand
AAAGAGGACATGCCTCCATTTCTCAGAGATAAGCTTTATGCGGACTTCACGAATCCAGATAGTTACGAAAGATCTTTCAAAAAGCTTCTAAAGACACTTGGTATAGAAACGGTCTAAAACCAAAGGGCGCCCGACCCCTCAGGAGGCCGGACGCCCTTTCAGTTTCTACTTTTTTGCCTCCCCCTCCCCGGCGGCCTCCACATCGAAGCCGATCTCTTTTAACGCCTCAGCCTCCATCCCATGCTCCGCCAGAAACCGGGCGCGGTTTAACGTGTGCTCCGGGTCCTCCCTGTCGAGCGAGGGAAAACTGATTGTGACCTTAAAGTCGTCCCTATTGTATTCGATCTTGAGGTACTTCAGAATCATCTCCTCTAAGCCGCGCCTCATGTAGACGAGCTTCCTCTCGGTGTAGCGCTTGAGCCCCTCCAGCATGGAGTTCAGCGCCTTCGCCGACGTCGACGCCCTCACCATATCGTCCTTGAGCCGTCTCGGCACGCTCCCCAGCCTGTAGAGGTGGTCCAGCGCGTCGTCAAGCTCCCTCTCCACCGCCGAGAGGTCGACGTCGCCGCCCACCGCCTCGATCGGTATGGGGGAGAGTGCCCCCGGCGATATCCTGATCGTCGTCCCGGACTCTATGTAGCCCGCCTCCTTCGGCGCCCAGACCCGAAAGCTGTTGTACTTGGTCGCCCAGGCCCTCTTGGTCAGCGCCATGTTGACGTTCTGCTGCGCCTCGATCAAATCCTCGATCCCGGAGCGCCCGTAGGGGCTCCCCTCCACCTCCTCCCTCAGGATGCGCACCACCGGCACGAACCCGAAGCGGTGCTCCTCGGAGTTCACCGGCCTCCCGTCGGCGGTTGTGGTGAAGGCTTTATCGTCTATCTCTTCTGTCATTTTCACCACCCTGAAACCGCCACCCTCCAGGTCGATCTTCTCCTCCCACGAGAAGACGTACTTCATAACATCGAGGTAGTTTTTCTCGTCAACGATCACGTCCACGTCGTCCGAGTACATCTTCTGGACGGAGACTTCCCCTTCCTTGACAAAGAGCTTGAGAAAGACGGTGCCGCAGTTCTCCTGCGTGAGGCAGATGCCCGGAAACGCCTCCCAGAAGCTCCTCCCGCCGCCGAAGTGCCTTGTGTCGAGCCACTCCCTTACCCTCCTGGTGATCGCATCGTTGAGCCCGCCCTTCCCCGCTCCCGACACATAAACATCGAACGTCTTCGGCATGAAGCTTACCCTCGTGTCCTGGATGACCCTGATGTCGTTCTGGAAGTAGAAGTCGTTTATCGTAATTCGCTCGTCCGCGCGAACGCCGTCGGCTATTCGCCTACCGATGAAGTGCCTGAAGATGGCGTCGGCGTTGCCGTCGTAAAAATCGTTAAAGAGTTTTTGATTCTCTCTTTTCATCTTTCACTCCCCAAAAGTTTTATCCCATTTGATCAGATTCGATCAGAGCGTAACGCCCTTAACGAAGTCCTTCTGATCGATCTTCTTTTCCCTTCCGAGCTGCACCCATCTGATCTCCCGTCCGGGCACCGCCACCCGTCTTCTCCCCATCCTCTTGATGAGGATAAAATCTCCAACGACCTTGATCCTCCACACCATCGCGTAGGTCCTCGTCTCTCCGTCCGTAAACTTCACCTTGGCAAACATGGTTTATTTCCTCCCATTCAATAACCAAAATTTCCTTATTTCAAAAACCCAAATTTAAATACCTAAAAGCGCCTGAATCCTGACCCGTTAAAATCGGACTGGGAGACGTGGATGCCCCTCATCCCCCAGAACGCCAGGGCCAGCGATACGACGCAGTCGTCGTGATGACCGGACGGGGCCGAGTAGGTAACGTATCCGGTCTCCGTAGTCTTTCTCTCGAACATCATAAGCTCGTCCACCAGAACCTCGATGTGCGGGATCGTGATCCTCCCCTCCTCTATCCCGAGGATCAGGTTCTCTATCAGCGGGCCCTTGGAGAGCCTGGTAAACGTGTAGCCCCGGGCGTCGATCCTGCCTTTCCTTAAGCTTTCCAAAAACGGGTCGCCGACGCCGGTGGAGTCGACCCAGACGACGGCGTTGTTGTAGCTCTTTAAGGATGCAACCACCCTCCTCTTCATCATCCCCCAGGAGCACTTGTTGAACCTGTCGAAGTGGACGAGGGAGCCGGTCGAGTTCAGGATCGTGAGGACCGTGTAGTCTCTGTGCCTCGCTATGTCGAGCCCGGCGAAGTAGCTCCTCTTGGCGATCGGCTCTTGAGGTTCGCCCCTGATTATCTCCCCCACGCCGGGAAATACCATCGAGGCGTCGTCGATGAACTCGGCGAGGTACTCCTGGCGAAACCTGTGGTTGGAGAGGTCTTTTTTCGCCTCCTCGATCTCCCCCACCTTGATGAAGGGATTTCCCGATGTGGGAAACGTAAACGACTCCCAGTTTGTATCCTCCACGTCCCCTCCCCGGCTGAACAGGTTGTAGAACCAGTTCCTCCCCTTCGGCGTGCTGATGAAGAGCGCCTTTCCTTCTCTATCCGACAGCGCGGGGCGCAACACGTCCTCCCAGACCAGCTTGGGGAGAAAGGCGCACTCGTCCAGGACGAGAAAATATATCCCGAAACCCCTCAGGTTTCTGGGGATCTCCGCCGACCTGAACTCCACCACCGATCCGTTTTTCAACGTAACCCGCATCCCGCTTCTCAGTACATTCTTGACCGCCCCCTTCGGCAGGCTCCTTCTGACGAGGT
>CAZIWT010000222.1:0-2839 GCA_964542895.1 uncultured Thermodesulfobacteriota bacterium | reverse complement strand
TCGAAACAGCAATCAGGCTCATAAAACGAAACACCAGGAGACTCGCAAAACGCCAGATCACCTGGTTCAAAAAGGTGAAGGGGATAAGCTGGTTTGAATACCCCTACGACCTCCCGATGATACTGAAAAAAATAAACAGCTTTCTAAACCGCTGAATTTGCGATGACGGAAAAAACTTTGACCCAGAAATAAAAAAGGCTTGAACTTATGCAACAAAAAGGTTACTATTAAACGAAGGTTCAATATAATACTAATAAAATTTTTTTATCCGGCCGGTTATTATATGGTGAAAAACAGCATTAACGTACAGGACCAATTCCTCAATCAGGTAAGGAGGGAAAGGGAGACCGTGATAATAGAGCTTCTGGGGGGGGTTCAGCTGGAGGGAATAGTCAAGAGCTTCGACAATTTCTGTATCCTGTTCGACTCGGACCGGACGTATCTGATATATAAACACGCCGTCTCCACAATTTCCATTGTAACGCCATGAAAATTATAGCCGTCTTTATAGTATTTACTCTCATCATACTCTCAGCCGGATGTGCAGGAACAATAAACGTGGAGCAGTATCCCTTCGGCTCGCCGATACACCATGTGAACAACGGCGTAAGGTTTCTCGACTTGGGTCTCAACGACGACGCCTTCCGGGAGTTTGCATCTGCGCTTAAGGATAATAAAAAATACTCCCCCGGATACGCCGGAAAGGGGATCTACTGGTCTATAGTCGGGGTTCCGGATGTGGCAATCGGCTATATCCGCCTGTCGATAAAATACGCCGATGACTCGAGGGAGGAGGTCTTCGCCCACAGGTCCTCTATGAGGGTTCAAGTATCCCTCGAAGAAGGAGACTGGCTCGATACGGTAAAAACAAACTTCTCCGAGATCGAAAAGAGGGGAGGCACCGATGCACAGACCTATTACTGGATGGGCATGGCCCTCTTAAAGACGGGGGATACTCCAACCGCGGTGGAAAATTTTAAAAAGGCGGCCGAGTTGATTGGAAGATACAAGAGGCTTTCGGAACAACAACTGAAGGAGATGGATTTAAAACAGTAAGAGTTAAAACAAAATGTTTTTTCTTGACATTCTCCCCAAAGGTTGTTAATAATTCTAAATGTTTAGGCACGTAGCTCAGGGGGAGAGCGCTACCCTGACACGGTAGAAGTCGGCGGTTCAAATCCGCCCGTGCCTACCAACCGCCGTCGGTCGATATTTCTAAAGGTCAGGGGGTCGGAAATATTTTGTGGGGGGGGCGGGGTTTGTGCGGGGTGGCGGCAGAAATTGGGGGTCGGCAGTGGTTGGGGAGGGGGGAGGTAAGAAGGGCGTGCTTTGAACAAGGATGTATAGGGGATCTGTACCTTCGGCGGTTAGCCGTGGATGCAAAAGGGTTTGGAATATCCAAAAGATACCAAATAGACAGAAGTGATATCGAAAATGACATTTTAATAAAGACAACAATACTGTTAATTCTTTCTTGTTTTGATTGTGAAAGAAAGGGGTTTAAGAGAAATCGGAAGATTTGAAAACAAAAAAAGGCATCAGGTTCTTCTTAGATCTCTGGTGCTTTTTTATTTACTGCCTCAAAAGATGTGTAGACGATGATTACGGTAAACGCAAAGGGACACGATTCCCCGGAGCCGATAGAGGGGATGCCCATATCGGAGCTTGTGCCCAAGGATTTGAAAGGTAAGGTCGTGGCCGGAAAGATAAACGGCAAGCCGGTCGACCTCGATCGCCCCGTGCCGGCCGACTGCCAGGTGGATTTCGTCACGGTGGATGATCCGGAGGGCCTCGAGATCCTCAGGCACAGCACATCCCACGTCATGGCGGAGGCGGTAAGGGAGCTCTTCCCCGGAGTCAAGGTGGCCATAGGTCCCGCGATAAAGGACGGCTTCTACTACGACTTCGACGTCGAAAATCCTTTTACCCCCGAAGATCTCGTGGCGATAGAAAAGAAGATGAAGGAGATAGTAAAGAGGGACCTCCCCTTCAAGAGAGATGTAATACCGGTCGGCGATGCCTTTAAACTGTTCGAGGGGATGGGGGAAGACTACAAGATAGAGCTCCTCGAGGAGATAGAGGACGAAGAGGTTTCCATATACGCCCAGGGGAACTTCACAGACCTCTGCCGGGGACCGCACGTCCCCTCTACGAAGTTTCTGAAGGCCTTCAGCCTGACCTCCGTCGCGGGAGCCTACTGGCGGGGCGACGAGAACAAAAAGATGCTCCAGAGGATTTACGGCACCGCCTTTCAGGATAAGGCGGCCCTCAAAAATCACCTCAACATGCTCGAGGAGGCGAAAAAGAGGGACCACAGAAAGATAGGCAGAGAACTCGACCTGTTCCAGTTCAACGACGAGGCAGGCGCAGGGCTTCCCATATATCACCCGAAGGGAACCGTGATGAGGCTCATCATCGAGGACTTCCTGAGAAGGGAGCATCTCAAGCGCGGGTACGATATAGTAATGGGACCCCTTATCTTGAAGCAGGAGCTTTGGGAAAAATCGGGCCACTACGACAACTACCGGGAGAATATGTACTTCACCGATGTCGAGGGGCAGAAATATGGGATCAAGCCGATGAACTGCCTCGCCCACATGCTCATCTATAAATCAAAGCTCAGGAGCTACAGGGATCTCCCGATCAGGTATTTCGAGCTGGGCACCGTTCACAGACACGAGAAATCGGGGGTACTCCACGGGCTGCTCAGGGTCAGGGCCTTCACACAGGATGACGCCCACCTCATATGCACACCCGAGCAGCTCATAGACGAGATCGTGGGCGTCATGGACTTCGTTATCTACGTGATGGACATCTTCGGATTCCCCTATAAGATAGA
>CAZIWT010000221.1:0-2900 GCA_964542895.1 uncultured Thermodesulfobacteriota bacterium | reverse complement strand
GCATTGTTGTTGTTTATCAACAGGTTTCTCTGCTGTCCCCAGGTATCCTCGACGATATCGAACCTGATTACCGCCTTTAGAAACTCGCTCCTCGTGTGGGTGATGGTAAGGCGAAACCTCTGGTCGAACCATCCGTCGTACTGGGCATTCTCGTGCCCGGGAAGAGCGGTTACATCCTCGAGCTTTTTGTCGAAGTTGTACTCGTTCCAGGCGCGGACCCGGTACTGGCCCTCGAAAGTTGTATCCGCCGCTAAGGCCGTAAACGCCGTCATAGCTAGCATAGCAACAATTGCTAATACTATGAGTTTTTTCATCATGACCCCCTAACCTAAAAATAAAAACGAAAAGAATTGATTCAATTATTGGAATTTTATCAAAAAATGAGCAAGAGTGTCAAGAAAAAAATTAAAGAAAACTAATAATCAATAAATACCTTGCAAAATCACAACGGAGTGAAGTAGTATTGTATTCAAAAGAAAATCTCTATAATCCTATTATCTATTGATCTATTGTTGGAGTAAGTAAATGAATCGAAAAACCGTTATCTTTACAATCATTGCAATAATCGCAATTTTAGCCGCGTACCTGCTCCTGTGGCCCGTGCCCATCGACCCTGCGGCGTATTCACCGCCCGAGGCTCCGGAGCTCACCGGTGTCTATGAGCCGAACGACTACCTCTCGAAAATCGAGAGGCTGGGATCGGGCGCCGGCGTCGCGCCCGAGGACGTCGCCATAGATGACGACGGCAATATCTACGGGGGAATGGAGGACGGCTCCATCGTGAAGCTCTCCCCCGACGGCCAAAGCCACGAGACCTACGCCGAGACCGGTGGCAGACCCCTGGGACTCAAGTTCGACAAGTCGAAAAACCTGATAGTCGCGTGCGGAGAGAAGGGACTGTTGTCGATCGATCCGAAGGGAGAGGTAACTACCCTTGCAACCGAAGAGGGCGGCACACCCTTCAAGAACACCGAAGACCTGGACATCGCAAAAGACGGCGTCATCTACTTCACCGACGGCTCCTCCAAGTTCAACGAGCTCGAGTTCTACGACGAGCTGATGGAGCACAGGCCCAACGGACGCTTTATGAAATACGACCCGAGGACAAAAGAGACCCTCCTTCTCATCGACGGGCTTCACTTCGCCAACGGCGTGGCCATAAGCTCCGACCAGTCCTTCGTCCTGATCTGCGAGATGGGTATGTACAGGATATTGCGATACTGGCTTACCGGTGAAAACCGCGGCAAACACGATGTCTTCATCGAAAACCTCCCCGGCTTTCCGGACGGAATTTCCTCAAACGGAAAGGGTACGTTCTGGCTGACCCTCGTCTCCCCCAGGGACGCCACGGCCGACAAGATACTCTTTCCGAAACCGCGCCTGAGAAAGATGGTCAGCCGTCTGCCCCAGGCCCTCCTCCCCTCGGCACAGAACTATGGATTCATCCTGGGCCTTGACAAAGACGGCAATGTCGTCCACAACCTCCAGGACCCGGACGGCTCATTCTCCCAGATAACCAACGTCGTCGAGCACGATGGATACCTCTACCTGGGGAGCCTCGTCGAGGACGCGGTGGGGCGAGTCGCCGTCCCTTAAAGAGGATTGGCTTGAATAAAAAATCCCGGTTTTATGCCGGGATCGTCTTGAAAAAGACTCTGAGAATCTCGATATATATTGTGGATTTTGATGGATGACAACTCGAATCTTCTTTGTACCGGTCAATTTTTCAATAAAATTCGGCTATTCTTTTAACAAAATCAAGAATTTCTTGACAAAGCTTCTACACTGTTATATCCTTCCTATTGTCACTAAATAGAGGAGAAGAGTCCATGGGGATATTTGATAAAAAGGGATCAGGCTCGGCGGGGGATGTCGGCAGGGCGGCGCCGCAACCGTCCTATATAGATACGAAGAGCGGCCTCGATTGCGATTGCTACATTGCGGAGGGTATTACCGTTGAGGGAAAGATTACGGGGAACAAGAGCGTGGGGATCGACGGGAACTTTGAAGGGGAACTGGACATCTCCTCAAAGGTGGTCGTCGGAGAGACCGGTGAGATAAAAGGTAACATCACCGCCGAAGACGTCGAGATCTCCGGCAAGATGGATGGAAATATAATCGCCGATAATTTCATGGAGGCCAAACCCACGGGACAGATAATCGGCGATATCGAGGCGTCCCGCCTGGTCATAGAGGACGGCGCGATCTTCGAGGGCAACATCACCATGAGTAAAAAGAAGAAGACGAAAACGGAGGCCGCATCCGCCGTAATGGTAGAGGACCTCTCGGAACCATCGGAAGAAGAGACCGCCCTTTAATCAGGGCCGCCGAAATATAGAAACATTCGGAGGGGGGGAAGCGCAAGCAGGGATCGCCAGAATTGTAAAACATCGAATGGGCCCCCTCGGAATAGATAGTCATCATGTGAGAGATCCAGTCAGGATTAAGAGTATCCAATTGGGGAAGTGAACTCAGCAGGGCTGGGGGGTTTTCCAAACGTAAAACGCCTTCTTCAACTAAAAGCCCAACAAAAAAACCGAGATGAAAAAAACCAAAAAAATCTCCAATAACACTCTGGGTTTACTCATTGGACTCGTCTTGAGTGTTTGGTGGATTTTCATGGGTCTCGACATCGGTTTTCGCTTCGAAGCCCCGGACACCACAAGCTACATCCTGACGCTCGGTGGACTCCGCCACACGATCATGACTATAGCGGCCTTGATCCTGATCCCGATTTGTGCGCGGGAAATCAGATGGGGATTTATCCTTGCGATACTCCTGGGAGCCGTTACCCTCCTATTGACGCTGTCGCACATCATTTACATGATTATTTCAAAACCCCCCGGATTTGAATCTCAGCTCTTCGGGCCGATCGTTTGGACCATCATGCAGCTCCCTAT
>CAZIWT010000220.1:0-3091 GCA_964542895.1 uncultured Thermodesulfobacteriota bacterium | reverse complement strand
GCTGAGAATGGTGAAGAAGCAATAAAAAATTTTGAAAAAAGAGGGCACGATGTCATTATTGTTGACATTGTTATGCCGAAGAAAAACGGCATTGAAGTGCTAAGAGAAATAAAATCGATATCTCCAAACTCTCAAGTAATCATCATTACCGGTAATGCGGACAAGGATTCCGCCATTGCCGCAGTAAAATTAGGGGCTTTCGATTATATAGAAAAACCGTTTGACTATGATTTAATTTCCAGAGTTGTAAAAAAAGCGTTAGAAAAGAGATTACTTTTGAATAAGATCGGTCTGAATAGCATTACTTGAAATGGTTACATTTAGAAAAAGGGAGATGGATATAAAGTGATTATTTTGGGAAAAACCTCTATAGGTTCTGCTCTATTTAGAAACAAGTAAAATGATTCAAGCGGTTAAGCTGGGTGATTTCTTAGTCGAAAAAAAATTTTAGGTGAATGATGAAGATCCTAATAATAGATGATGATCCTGGTATCAGAAAATACCTGGAGGAAGTGATGGAACTCATGGGACATTCTGTTGTTAGCTTCAAAGATGGATATGATGCCATTGACCACTTGAGGGAACATGAGGCCAGCCTTGCATATATTGATGTAAAACTGCCCGGAATTGATGGTTTTCAAACACTTAAAAAGTTGCGAGAGATAGATCCAAAGCTGGCGGGTGTGATTATCTCGGGCAATAAGGTTGATGATCTCCTCGAATCTCCGGTAAAAGATGGAGTATATATAAGTCTGAAAAAGCCTTTCACCGTAGAGCAGATTGAAGAAATAAATAAGGCATATGAGAATATTCGAGGACCTTTAGAATTTATATATGATAATCCCTATAGGCTGGATGCCGAAAAGTTAGCTCAAACAAAAATTCTCATCGCTGATGATGAAAAGGAAATATTAAATGTGATATTAACTATTCTGGAGGACGAGAAATACTCTAATATTGATAAAGCACTCGATGGTGAGCAAGCCATATTGGAGTTCAATGAAAAAAAGCACGATTTAATCATCACTGATATTGTGATGCCTAAAAGAAATGGAATAGATGTATTAAGACATGTAAAGGCGGTTTCCCCCAACTCTCAAGTGATTATTATTACGGCAAATGCAGATAAAGATTCAGCGATTACAGCTGTTAAACTTGGGGCGTATGATTATATCGAGAAGCCTTTAGATCTCTATGCGCTTTCAAGAATTGTTAAACGTGCTATTGAAAAGAAACTCCTTCTTGACAGGGATTATGATGGAAAATGATTACGTTAGTCATAAGTTATGTTGGAAAGTTTCTGTTTTTCACCTTACTTGTTTATCGGGGAAAAGAGAGGGTTCCAAAACAGCCCCTTTTCCCTATTAAAACACTGAGAACCTCACCGCCCCTCTCTCTTCTCCTCGGCTTTTCCGTCACAATCCCACCCCCCTCTACTTCTCAACGGCAGCGTCAAACACCTCCCTGATTCTCTCAACACGCTTTCTGTTCACGCCCAGGTCGGAATAACCGACGCGGGACGCCGACCTCATGTGGATCGTGTTCCCCTTGTCGTCGAAATAGAATTCCACATCGTCCACAAAGCGAAAGATCAGCGACCTGAACTCCGCGTGTAGATAGTCGTTCGTCTTGGTAACGATTTTGGTTCTCCTCATCGATTCTATCACGGCTACAATCCTCTTCATCGCCTCCTCTTTCGTCCCGGTGTATTCAAGGGGCTTAACGTAGTGCGCCCTGTCTTCGCTCTGGGATGAGACGCAGTTCGGGGATCTGGGGCAGCGGGAGAGCTTACCGTCTTTCACTCCCAGTGCCGATGGGCGTGCCGCCATGCACCCGAAAATAAATAAGGCAAACAGAAGGGGCACCGCCGCTCGAATATCTATTTCCATATTAACGATCTCCTTTCCCTTTAATAGTCCGGTTTTCAAACAGCGCTACATCATATAGCGGGAGGGCCCCTCGAGGATCCCCCACTCGGTCTCCTCGTAATATTTTTTACAGAGGTCGACCGTGCTCCCCCTTCCATCTTCGGTCTTTTCCTTTACGTCCCTCGGGTTGGCGCCCACCTCCGCCCAGAAGAGATTCGCCCCCGCCATCGCCCCCACCGTGCACGGTTCGTGGGTGCAGTTTCCCATCACATCCCTCGATACGCCCAGGCGGGTTATCGCAACCATCTGCGCCATCCGAAGCTCGGAGATCATCCCGTACTTTTCGAGCTCGGTTCCCGGAATCCTAATCCTCCTGCCGGAGCCGCTGTAGGCCGGTTTAAAAGAGCTGGTCAAAAGAATCATCTCCGCTATCTCCTCGTTGGTGTGCTCGGGGCCCACCGGCTCGACGCAGGTCCCCACCGAAAGCCCCGCCTCCCTGAAGTTGTCGATGCTCTCAAGCCTCTTTTTAGGATTGATAGACGTGTCCGTTCCCTCCCTCAGCCGAAGGGCGTGGTACACCCCCTGAAATCCCGCCTCTTTCAGCTGAACCGACTGCTTCGGGGTCTTGTCCCCCACGTTTGCGATCAAGACCGTCTCCGGCTTGAGGCTTTTCCTGATCTCCCCCGATACCTCGAGAAACTCGCCGAAATCGTAATTGGCCGTAGTCATCGCATATACACAGTTCGTGCCTTCCGACTCCAGGAGCCTCGCATAATGTACCGCGTCTTCAACGGAGAGCTTTGAGCTCTCTTTGAAAACGTTGTTGATCTCGGCGAATGAGCAGAACTTGCAGTTTTTCGGGCACGGCGCGAGATTGAGAGCGAGCTGTGCGTGGACCTCCGCTTTGTTCCCGGTGAGCTCGCTGGAGATCCTTCTCGCCTCCGCCATGATCTCATAGCTATCTAAAGAATCCGGGGGGAGCGAGAGGAGCTCGGTGAGCTGCTCTTTCGAGAAAGGCTCGTTGTCCCTTGACCTCTTTACGGCATCGTTAATGTCCATATATCCGCCTCTCTTTTAAAATAGTTTGAAATGGAAGTATTCTATCACTTTTTGGACGAAAAAACACTATTTTAATAGTAGCTTTTATCATTTGTAAAAGAGTAGATTACATGGTAGAATTATCGAACAATAAGACACCGCGACCTGCAAAGTCTCATGGGAAA
>CAZIWT010000219.1:0-3117 GCA_964542895.1 uncultured Thermodesulfobacteriota bacterium | reverse complement strand
TCATTGTTAATGTTAATGGAGAAAGAAAAGAGTTTATCTCATATTCATCGTTTCACAGTAGAGGACAATATGTAAGATCAATTGATGAATTTTTTGATATATATGGGGATAATGGCAGATACTATTATAAAGGGAATGAATGGCATCATCACTACAGAGATATTGAGGATTTACCCGATAATATTGTTTTAAAGGAAGAGGCAAGAAAAATTCAAATTATGTACGAGGGTAACAACGATGTATAGCCTTCTTATAAAATTAATCTTTCATGGTAGTCATATTCCAAAAATGAATTTGATGAATAAATAGAACAAACAACCTCCCCCCCTACCGCACCGGGTTCTCAATAAACCCCCACTTCACTCCGTCGGTCGTTACGGGGGCCAGCCCCTCCCTGAACGGCCCGGCGCCCTTGTAGCGGGGCGCTATCACGAAGGTCCCCTTCTTGTTTATGAAGCCATACTTATCGGAGAGCTTCACCCGCGCCAGCCCCTCGCGAAAATCCCTCGCCTCCTGAAATTTCGCCTCGATCCTGACCTTACCCTTCTTGTCTATATATCCCCACTTTCCTATATTCCCCTTGCTGATGAAGACCGGCGCCAGCCCCTCGGAGAAGTTCCCGACCTTGTAATACTTCGGCTCGACGGCGTACCTTCCCACGTCATCGATAAAGCCCCATCTCTTGTTGACCCTGACCGCCGCAAGCCCGTCTTTGAACTCCCTCGCCTCGTCGTACTTGGGCTGGATTAGCATCATCCCCTTGTTGTTTATGTATCCCCACTTCTTTTTGTTCCGGTTTACGGCGGCGAGTCCCCCGGAAAAGTTGCCGGAGTCGTAATAGACGGGCATGACGGCGACGGCGCCCTCCTTGGTTATATATCCCCACCTCCCCTTTTCGGCGGCCCGGGCAAGCCCCTCGTTAAAGTCCCTCGTCGCCTGGATTGTCGGCTTGATCACGTATTTGCCCGTCTTGTCGATGAAGCCGTACTTCCCGTCGACCTTGACGTTGGAGAGCCCCTCGCTGAAGGGCCAGGCGCCGTCGAACTTCGGCTCGATGACCATCTTCCCGGTCTTATCGATGAAGCCCCGCTTACCGTCGATCACAACCATCGCCAGCCCCTCGGAGAATATCCCCGCGCCATCAAACGTCGGCTCTATGACGACCTTCCCCGTTTTATCGATAAATCCCTTTTTGCCGTTGACCTTTATCATCGCCATCCCGTCCGAGAAGTTTTCGACGGCGACAAACGTCGGCTTTATCGCCACCTCCGGCTCCAACGGGTACTTCCCCTGGCAGGAGGTGATGGTAATCATTAGGATGGATATAAGACAGAGGGCGGACGTTAAATCTCTCCTTTTCATCGATAGCTCCTGAATATATTTGTAGGAAGTTTAAAGGATACCACAGGTCGTGGCGGTGGTCAAGATAGTTGATGAGGCGCCTTGGTTAAATTAAAGCCCTTATCTTATTGACTTGACTTTGCGGCGGCACTTAATTAGTATCTTCAATAAAAAATCGTGTAGTGACTGAGGAAGGATGAATGGACATGAAGTACTATATTGACCTCGAAAATCGATTCGGCGCGATGAACTACAAGCCCCTCGACGTCGTTCTCACCAGGGGTGAGGGGATATGGGTGTGGGACGTCGACGGGAAGAAGTATATGGACTGCCTATCGGCCTATTCCGCCGTGAACCAGGGGCACTGCCACCCGAAGATATTAAAGGCGATGACAGAGCAGGCTGAAAAGCTCACGCTGACCTCGAGGGCGTTCAGGAACGACCAGCTGGGTCTCCTCTACGAGGAGTTGTGCAAGCTGACCAACTCCCACATGGTGCTCCCGATGAACAGCGGCGCGGAGGCGGTGGAGACGGCGATCAAGGCGGTCAGGAAGTGGGGGTACAAAACGAAGGGGGTGCCTGAAGATAGGGCCGAGGTGATCGTCTGCGGGAACAACTTCCACGGAAGGACAATTACGATAGTCGGCTTTTCCACCGACAGGGGAAGCAGGGACGGCTTCGGCCCCTTCACGCCCGGTTTCGTGACTATTCCCTTCGGTGACGCTGAGGCGTTGAGGAGCGCCATCGGCCCGAACACGGTGGCCTTTCTGGTGGAGCCGATCCAGGGGGAGGCGGGGGTGATAATCCCGCCTGCGGGCTACCTCAGGGAGGTGAGGCAGATCTGCACGGAGAAGGGGATTACGCTTATCACCGACGAGATACAGACGGGTCTCGGGCGCACCGGAAAGCTCCTGGCCGAGGAGCACGACGGGGTGGAGGCGGACGTTACGCTGATAGGAAAGGCGCTCTCCGGGGGATTCTACCCGATCTCGGTCATCCTCTCCAACGAGGAGGTACTGGGCGTCTTCATGCCGGGGGAGCACGGCAGCACCTTCGGCGGAAACCCGCTGGCGTGTGCCGTGGCGAGGGCGGCGCTCAAGGTCTTAGAAGAGGAGGAGATGATAGAGAACTCCGCCGTCATGGGGGAGTACCTGAAGGCGGGGCTTATGGATGTTGACAGCGACCACGTAAAGGAGATTCGGGGGAGGGGGCTTTTTGTCGGCGTCGAGCTTCACCCGGACGCCGGCGGCGCCAGGCGTTTTACCGAGGCGTTGATGAAAGATGGGGTTTTGGCAAAGGAGACGCAGGAGAACGTCATCCGCTTTGCGCCGCCGTTGATAATCAAGAAAGATGAGGTGGACTGGGCGACAGAAAGGATCGGGAGGGTGTTGAGGGGGGGGTAGGGGTGATTGGGTTTGTCTTTTAATTGGGGCGGAAATTTCTCTATTGACTTATTATTTGTTGCAGTATATGTTTGTCTTTGTTGGGAATTGAATGGTTGGGGGTGGTTTAGGTTAAGTTTTTTGGGATTTGTTCATCATGCAAAAATCGAAGAAATCCAAAAAAGGCAAAAAAAGAACAAAAGCCAAAACAACAAATCCAAGGAAGAAGACTAAATTGGATAAATTTGGAATCTCTCAAATACAATTAGTATTAGCAGTTTTTGCAATTCTTTTAGCTATCTCATTTTTTATTTTTCAACATTATAGCCATAAAAAAGATATTGAAAGTTTGAAAGAGGATAATAAAGCTCTTTTGGAAAAATTAGCCAAAATT
>CAZIWT010000218.1:0-3118 GCA_964542895.1 uncultured Thermodesulfobacteriota bacterium | reverse complement strand
CACTCCCACGGCAACGACGCTCATCGTAATATATATTACGGCTACGACCGAAAGGATGATGACAAAGGAGACGGGGATCACCCGCTCCGGCTTTTTGATCTCCCCGCCCAGCTCGATTATGGCGTTGGCCCCCAGATATGGGAAGATCAGAAGGGCCGAGGCGCCTATGAGAGAGAGGGTCCCCTTGGGAAATATAACGTTAAAGTGGGAAAGGGATACGTTGGGCAATCCCACCGCGTCGTACATGATTAAGGCAGATATTAAGATCAGAACCATTATTCCCTGGACTGCCGCGGCTAACCTTATCCCAAAGAGGTTTATTATGTAAAAAAAGGTTACAATCGCAATTGAGGTTACCATGATTGGAATATTGTTATAATATGCATAATGCTGGGGGTATGTCTCCTTGAAATATTCCAATATGTTTACGGCAAACAACGGCATAATGCCGTTGAAGAATCCTACCATGAGATCAAAATACTCGGAATACGCCTCTATAAAATATTCCACAATGGTTACGGCAAGGAGAGGTATGAAACCGAAGAAGAAGCCGATCACAAAGATCCATACTCCCATAAACGCCGCCAGCGGGGAGAAAAGCCGGCTTGGATACGTGTAGTTTCCCCCGACTGTGGGGATGGTCGCCCCTAAAAATGCCGAGGGGAGCATAAGACACGCCACGGGAATAATGGCAAGGGTGTAGGCGATCGGGAGCGCCGTTCCGCACATCCCGATGGCGATTCCGGTCATGGCGAATACACCGGCGCCTATCGTCTGGCCGATGCCGATGGCCACAACCTCCTTCAGGCCCAAAACCCGCTTTAATCCAAGGGCGCCTTCCTCTTTCATTTTAAGCTCCTTTTGAAAAATGGTACGGATGCCATTACAATTACGGTTTTTGGCGATAATGTCAAGTCTTAATTGGATATGGGTGTGAAATAACATTGACAATAACAGAGACATGGGGGAAGATAGAATATATGAAAAATTCTCACACAACAAAAGCGGCTGCCATTTTCCTCTCGTTAATTTTGATTGCCGGATGCGCATCGGTAAAGCCGAGGGTCGACGTCTACAAGAACGATATGCTGAACGACATCTTTTACAAGAACGAGGCGTTGGCGGTGGAGCTTTCGCGGATTCCCGGGGTGAACACACCGAACTCCCCGTATCTCGAGGCTGTAAGGCTCATGTACTCCGACTACGGCGCCCTTAGGGGATACGACACCGCGTTTTCGGCCATACTGGGTGCCGGTCACCCGAAGAAGCGGGCATATTCGTCGCTCCTCGAGGCGCTCCTCTGGGTCTACGCCGAAGAGGACGGCCATGCAAAGGCCAGGGATATACTTAAGGATTACAGCACGGGCAAGCTCCTCGGTGAGGCGTGGGGCAAATGCAGAGGTGAGAAATGGGACGAGTGGGGCGAAGTGCGGATGAGGCTCTCGACGCCTGCCATCGCCGCCTACTACACAAGAAACGCCCTGAAATATATCCCGGAGCGAAAGGACGGGAAGAACTACGTCCAGACCCCCTACGAGACTTTGTTGACCGGCGGCGGCGACTGCGAGGATTTCGCGATCCTCATCGTCGAGGCGTTGGAGTACGCCGGTTACGTCGCCCGCCTCTTCACGGTGGACATCGCGACGAAGAAGGGGGAGATCATCGGGGCGCACACGGTGGCGGCCTACTGGGAGGAGGGGAAGTACTACTTCGTTCAGGGGTTCGACGGCAAGTACCTGACCGGTGAGGTCAAGGGGCCTTTTGATATACCGGTGGACATGGCCCAATTCATCTCCGAGAGCATCGGCGGCGTCTGGCTCCGCTGTTACTTAGACACGATCCCGCAGTACATCGAGGCGTACAAGAAGAACGAGCGGTAGGGTGAGGGCGATAGGGAGAGGGATTACTTTGAGGGATTACAGCTTCTTCGGTTTATGCTATTGTAAAAAATAAAATATTTTACAGAAAATTAATGAATGGAAACGATTTGTCCCATCTGCGGCTTTGAGACAAAAGTAGAAGATAAGATAATACAAAAAAGGGGGAGAAATGTAACCTGTCCCAGATGCGAACACACGTTTTTCGTTGAAAGATCAACCTACCATGATCTTGATAGAATTGAAGATTCGGCGGGCTTGGATATTATTACGGAAGAGGAGCCGGCGGTTGAAAGAGACCAGCGGTACGAGGAAAATGTAAAACCTAGAAAAGACAAGGGTGCTTCGGATGAAGACGCCGCTACTGATAAAGTAAAAGGTATCATAGCCGCTATAATGATGATTGGCTTCGGCATTTACTTAATGTTTAATAATGAAATTCCTGATGACATTCCGATCGATCTATTTATTGTTGCAGTTGGTGTGATTACATTGTTGATTGCTATTCTACGAAAGGGATAGTAATAGAAGGGTTTTTATTCATAAGATGAGCCGACAGACTATTACGATTACGATGAGCCGTTGGGAGAGTGAGGAGGAGGTATATATGGCGAAGAAAGCTGACAATAATAAACAGCAAACGAATAAAGGAAAGAAGCAGGCCGCCCAAAAAACCGCCAAACCCGGAAAGATCGCTATGGATTGGTTAAGGAGGAGGATGAAAAAGCAACCCTACGCCGGCACACACGGCTATACGGAAGAGGAGGTAAATGAGATAATCAGGGATAAAAAAAGGAAAAAATGAAAAGCTTGAGGTTAACCGTCGTTCTTTTTATTGCTGGCGTCTTTATCCTTTCGACAGGTGTGGGATGTACAAAGAGTGCCGAGGAGTGGGTTGACGTGGGAGCCGAATATGCGAGAAAGTGTGAATATGGAAAGGCGATCGAGGCCTTTAACAGGGCAATTAAGATTGATCCAAACAATAAACGGGCCTATTACAGCAGAGGGAATGCGTATTACTATCTAAAGAAATATGAAGAGGCGATAGCGGACTATACAAAGGCAATAAACAACGATCCGGATTGTGCAAGTTTCTACAGAGGCAGAGGGGATGCTTATTCTTGTTTAGGAAAATATGATGAGGCAATAGAGGACTTTACAGTTGCGATAAGTATCGATCCAAGTCATCCCATGACATATATAGACAGAGGGAATACATACGGTATGCTGGAAAGATACAA
>CAZIWT010000217.1:0-3138 GCA_964542895.1 uncultured Thermodesulfobacteriota bacterium | reverse complement strand
GTCTTTTCCCCTCAACCGGTTCCGTAGTTCATTACAAGCGCTAGTCGTTATTGGGGGGGTCACGCTTCTCTCCTCCCCGATCGTTTTCTCGACAAACGGGACGGTCACCAGGTTTTTTGAGGATACGGAAGTCCCTATCTGTGATTGAACGCCCCGACTTTGTAAACGAGTTGATCAAGTCCTTCTATTTCCGACCGTCACCTTAATGCCCCGGCCTAAACCTCTCGCAATTGAGAATCCTCAAGCCTTCTTGTCGCCGTCGCAATCCGGGAGATCGGTTATGGGGCTTTCCATCGCCATATATCTGAAGCCGATGCGGCCTTTCCCCTAAATTCCTGATATCCCTAACTTTTTTGGGAGCCTCTCGCTTCTTGAGGGGCACTATAGGCCCGCCGCCTTATGTCTCAGGCCTTTCCCCTAAACTCGCCGTACTCCGTGATGTGAAGCGCCGCCCTCCCCGCCCCGAATATCGTCGGGTGGGTCGACACCCCGTTTGACGTCAGGAATTTCATGGAGGCTATCCACACGTCGAAGGAGTAATATAGGGGGAGCACCACCAGCATCGTCTTCTTCGACTTCTCGTGGAACTTGACCAGGGCGTCGAGGAGGTACTGGTTGTACTCCTTCCTCGAAAATAGGTGGGCGAACTCTATGTGGTGCTGGTAGATTATCGTGTCGGTGTTCTCGTCGTCGTCGATGGTCGCCAATACCTGCTCGAAGACCCCCGGAAAGCCCCCGACGGCGGCGAAGTCGAGGGGGTTTTTCATCCCCGTCCCTGCGCTGGGGATCAGGTTCGCCAGCGCTTCCTGGGTCTTTTTCGTGTAGGGCGGTACTGTAAGGCCGATCTTCGGGAGGGTGTCAGCCGCGATTATTCCCTCTCCGCCGCCCCGGTTTATTATGGCGATCCTCCTCCTGGGGGCTCCCCGCATCTTCGTGAAGGCGGAGATCGTCTCGACGAGCTCGTCAAATGTCAGAACGGAGATCCCCCCCGCCTGGCGGACGGCCGCGTTCCAGACGGCGGCGTCTCCCGCCAGGATACCGGTGTGGGATGCCGTGGCCGTTACCCCGGCATCAGTTACCCCCGCCTTCAATATCAACACCGGCTTTTTCTCGGCCGCCGAGTTGAGGAGCCTCAAAAATCTCCCCCCATCCTTGATCCCCTCGATGTACATGGCGATTATCTCGATCTTCGGGTCGTCCGCCATATATTCCAAAAAGTCCTCGACCGTGAGGTCCACCGAGTTGCCGAGGCTGACCGCCTTGTTGTGGAAAAATCCGTATATATCCCCGCTCCAGGCCAGGGACTGGGCCGTCCCGCCGCTCTGGGAGATGAAGCCCAGGTTTCCCACCTCTTTTGAAAATATCCCCGGCGGATAGGCAAGGCCCGTCTCCGGCGAGAAGACGCCCAGGCAGTTGGGGCCTATGATCCTGACGCCGCTCTCAACCCCGGCGGCCCTGAGGTCTTCCTGAAGCGCCCTCCCATCTTCCGACTCCAGGTCGCCGAAGCCGGCCGAAAAGACGTGGGCGACCTTTAGCCCCTTCGTGCCAAGTACCCTCAAGGCTTCCGGCACTTGAACCGCGGGGACCGCAATGACGGCGTATTCTATCCCGTTGGGTAAGTCGTCGATGGAATCAAAGCAGTCAAATCCGTGCCCCCCTCCGTCGTCCGTCGAGACTACGGAGATTTTGCCCCTGTAGCCGAAGTTCTTCAGGGAGTCGACGAACATACCCGCTCCCTTGAATTTCTCGGTCTTTCCGATGATGCAGACCGACTTCGGGTTGAAGACCGCGTCCCAAAAGGGCGCCCTTTTGTGATTCCGCTTAATAGTCATCTGCTATTCTATTTTTTGTAATTTGATTTTGAAAAAAAGCGAAAATAAAGATTACAGTGCTTTAGGCCGGTTTGTCAAGGATTTGTGAGTATCTTCTTCGATTTTATTTTAGAGAGCGCCTCCTCCGGTTATTACCAAGTTGTGTTTCTTGAGGGACGTTGCTGATGAAGGAGGCTTCGTTGAAGAAAATGTTTTCACCGAGGTATCCGCGGCCAGCCCCATCCTCTCCGGCGGAAAAGCCTGATACTCGTTATCGCCGGAGGGTATCTGTTTGGCCGGCGGTTTATGGTTTTAAAGCTTATAGGGTTGCGGCGGGGGCAAAATAAATAGGGGGCGATGATCGGTCCGAAAATCTCCGGATCCAAAAAACGCCCCCTTGCTGAATTTAAGCTTTTTCAAAGATCCCCATTCCGGTTCGTTTTTATCTTATTGCTTTTCGGGCCCCTTGGGTCTAATGGATTGAGAGCGGGCCCTCAACTATCCTAAAGATCGCAGTCGATAAGTAAAATCCTGAAGCCAACACCCGTCTCGAAACAGCGGCTGGAGCATTACTCCATTTACAGGTTCCCGTTTCTGCGCATCTCCGTGGAGGTGATATCGAAGTTCTTTTTGAACTCCCTGCAAAAATACCCGAAGTGGTTGTATCCCACCGCCTCGGCTATTTTATGAACGGGTAGCTGTGAATGCATCAGGAGCTCTTTGGCCTTATCCATCTTGATGTCCCTTAAAAAGGACTTAATCCCCTTGCCGTATCTCTTCTTGAAATGATAGAAAAGTTTTTGCCTGCTTATATCCACGGCGTCACAGAGGTCGTTCACCTGAATCCTGTTCATGTAGTTTTCAAGGAGGTAGAACCTTACCTTCTCGATAGGATCCATCTCCACCTTTGGATCCCCGGAAATCATGTTTACAGCGTTGGTTATCTCCTCGAGCTTTATCGGATCTTTGATGTAGTAAGATGCCCCGGAGTTCAATGCCTCGATGGCGAGATCCTCCGAGCTGATCGGGGCAACGGCGATCGTCGGTATGGCCCACTTCTTGGCCTCTTTGATCACCGAGATACAACCGTCTCCCTCGAGGGAGAGGTTTATAACGATCACGTCAGTCTTAAGGGAACGTATCGTGTCTATAGCGTTGATAGAATCCTTTATCCAGAAAAGGTCGTATTTATTTCCCACGGCCGAATCGAGCGATTTGATAAATTGATCGTTATTGTCACATATTAAAAGTCTCTTTTTTGTCATGATGTCTCCTCTTCTCATGGTTTTTTTGGTAACCAATTTGTGTTCTTAAATGGTTTTACGAA
>CAZIWT010000216.1:0-3193 GCA_964542895.1 uncultured Thermodesulfobacteriota bacterium | reverse complement strand
GTCTCGTTGTCGGTCTCTATAGCTGCCTTGATATATTAGGTCAAATGTCTTTCTATTTAAGCCGCACAAAATAAAAATGCCCTTTCGGGCTTAGTTGGTTTGACGGGATCAAAACTCTTTTTTGCCCCGCCTTTACGAAATATTTCCATCCCCCTCACGCGACAAAATTAACCGAACCCATCCCTCTATAAAATTAACCTCCCCCCCCACGATAAAATTACCCCCCCCACGACAAAATATCCCGACCCCCCACCCTCTCTTTTCCCTCCACTTCCTATTAAAATAGACCGCCCCCCCCCGTTAGAATAGGGCGGCGGCGCAAAGCCTGGCTAGTTCCATGAAGTGCCCCGGCATCACCCCGAGATAGATGGTGATTATGGCGGCGATTACAACCACGAGGGCCGCAAACGGATTTTTAATCTTCTGGGCCTTACCCTTCCCCTTTGCAAAGAGGGCCATCATAACCTTGAGATAGTAGTAGACGCTCACACCGCTTGCGATAACGGCGACAACTACAAGCCACACATATCCCTCTTTTACTGCGGCGATAAAGAGAAAGAGCTTTCCCATGAATCCGCCGGTGGGCGGTATCCCCGCGAGGGAAAAGAGGAATATCCCCATGCAGACCGCCATGAGCGGGTGGGCGTACCCGAGCCCCGCCAGGTCGTCCATCGTCTCGCACTCCTTGGCGTCCTTCGAGAAGTAGACCAGAAGGGAGAAAATCCCGAGATTCACCACTATATAGATAAAGAGATAGAAGAGGATAGACGAAATTCCGTACTCGCTTCCCGCGATCAGGGCAACCAGAATGTATCCGACGTGGGCGATGGACGAATAGGCGAGAAGCCTCTTCAGGTTGTTCTGCGCCAGTGCTGCCGTGTTTCCAAGGGCCATGGTGGCAACGGCGATAAAGGCGATCGCCAAGACCCACGAGTCCCCACTATTTGCGAGGTCTACTACGGCGAATCTCAAGAATGCGGAGAACGCGGCCGCTTTCACCCCGACGGACATATAGGCGGTGATGGGGAGATTCGCCCCCTCGTAGACGTCCGGGGTCCACATGTGGAACGGGACGGCGGAAATTTTGAACAGAAAGCCTGATATAATGAACGCCGAGCCCAATAGGAAGAGAGGGGTGATGTTTGAGCCGAGAGCCTCCGCAATCTCCGTCAGGTTGGTCGTGCCGAGGCTTCCGTAAACAAGGGCGGCGCCGTAGACGAAGATACCGGACGAGACGGCCCCCAATATGAAGTACTTGAAGGAGGCCTCCCTGGCCCTCAGGTTCTCCTTTCTGAACCCGACGAGGACGTATATGGGAATCGACATGAGCTCCAGGGCTAAAAAGATGGAGAGGAGGTCGGTGGAAGACCCCATCAGCATCATCCCGACCGTGGAGAAGAGGATCAGGAGGTAGAACTCCCCCTCCTTGATTGCGAACTTATCGATGTATCCAAAGGATATGATTATTGAAAATACGGCGGCGATAATGACGAGGGCGTTGAAATAGAGGCTGAATGTGTCCTTGACGATCATCCCCCCCAGGGTTACTATCTCGTCTTGGCCGATATACAGGTTTACCAAAAAGGCGGCCGTCAGCGCAAGGAGGCTTACGACCCCCCCTACCTTCGGGCCGCCCTTTGTCTTCGGCCCGCCCACGAGGGGACCGAAAAAAAGCATCAGAAATGCAACGATTATGAGGACTATCTCCGGTGCCAGCGCAATAAGCTGAACATCGGGCGTAACAATATCCATTACTTTATGTCTCCTTCGTCGGGAATTTCAGATTCGTCGTTTTTAGATATCGTGTCTCCGGTAAAACCAGGAGGCGATTCTATATCGGTCGTCACCATCTCTTGAGAATAGGCGGAAAAATCTTCAACGTATCTCTCGACGCCGGGGCCTATCTTGTTCAGAAAATAGCCGGGGAAAAGGCCTATCCAGACCATCAGGACTATCAGGGGAATCAGGGCCAGAAGCTCCCTCGCCGAGAGGTCTTTGATGGTGGAGTTGGCCTTCTTTGTCACCTTCCCGAAGAAGATCCTCTCGTACATCCACAACATACATATCGCACCCAGTAGCGCCGCCGATGTCGCGAGTATGCCGAAGAGTATACTTTTATCAAAAACACCGAATATAATCAACATCTCCGCCACAAAACCGTTCAACCCCGGAAGCCCCACCGCCGCCAGGATCGTTACCATAAATAAGCTGGAGAGCTTCGGGACGACGCTTCCTATACCACCGAAGTCCTCTATCTCGGTCGTGTTTCTCCTGTCGTTTATGATTCCCACTACGATAAAGAGGGCGGACACGATGATTGCGTGGTTTGCCATCTGAAGGATCGCCCCCTCGACTCCGTTGGTGTTCATCGAAAAGAGGCCGATCAATATCAACCCCACATGGGAGAAGCTGAAAAAGGCGACCATCCTCTTCAGCTCCTTCTGGACCGTCGCTATCATCGCCCCGTATATAACGGCGACCGCCGCCAGCGCCATGATAAGGGGGGCGTATTGCTCTCCGAGGTCGTGAAAGAGGGGTATGGCAAACCTGATAAAGCCGTATATCCCCACCTTCGACATGAGGCCCGCAATAAGGACGCTGCCGGACGAAGGCGACTGTACGTAGGCGTCCGGCATCCACGAGTGGAGTGGCCACAGGGGAGATTTTATTCCGAAGGCGATAATAAATGCGAAGAACAGAAGCACCTTTATCCCCGGCTCGAAAGCAACGCTCGAAAGAGCGATGATATCCCCCGTGAAGACACCCGTTGCCGCGTAATTCTTAAGGAAGATCACGAGTATAGCCACCAGCATCAGGAGGCTCCCGATTATGGTGTATATCACGAACCTCGTCGTAGCGTAGATCCTGCGCTCGCCGCCGAAGAGGCCTATGATGAAGTACATCGGGATTAGCATCGCCTCGTAGAATATGTAGAACAGAAATATATCGAGGGCGGCGTATGCGCCGATGAGAGCGGACTCCAGCCCCAACAGGAGCGCCATGTAAAGCTTGGTGCTCTTGCCTTTCAAGCCGATTCTCTCCCAGCCGGCGATCAGGGCTATGGGGAAGAGGAGCGCCGTCATCAATATCATCAGGATATTGAGGGCGTCGACGCCGAGAAAATAGTCTATTCCCAGCGATTCTATCCAGGGCACCCTCTCCACGAACACAATATCTTTGCCTCCGAAGAGGA
>CAZIWT010000215.1:0-3231 GCA_964542895.1 uncultured Thermodesulfobacteriota bacterium | reverse complement strand
AGGTGGTTTCAGTCGAAGACTACAGATTCGACAAAGAAGAAGATTTCTTCGAGATGCTGAAAAGGCTTTATTCCTGGGAGGCAGTCAAACAGGATTATATCAGGATGAAGTTTGACTACTTGATAAAACATCCCCTTGTCATCCGCTTCTTCTCACTTTTGATATCAGATCCGGGATTAAAATCCTCCGATGGTGGAAACACGGTTTTTTCATCCGTCGTAAAGGATATGAAAGAGGAGTACAGAAGGATATATTCGAGAAAGGTTGAGAACTACATTCGCGATGTAGTGCTGCATATAGGCGACAACTTTCAACACAACAGACACATTCTGAGTGTAATCGAAGGTGTGAAGGAAAGTAAGGATATAAGCGCAACCGATCTTTTTGAGAAATTCAAAAATGAGAAATCTACTATACAGAACATAAGGGGAAGCAGTGTAGATACGATCTTTGAGCTCGTATCCGAGGTTGAAAAAAAACTCGGTCTTTATAACGGCTCCAAAGGTTTTTCGTACGGCGTTGTAGGGAACTGGATCATAAGGCGGAGGTATCTGGTCCGCCTTATGTTTTCAAGTGTGTGGGGGGATTCTCCCGTTAAGATTCCGAGCTTCACCATCGATGCTTCAAAAAAGGGCGCCCTGAGATTTATGAAAGCGCTCTTTCTCCCCCCGTATCTACAAGGTGGAACCTCGGCCCAATCGATCCTCGTGAAGAACAATATCAGGGCGTTTTATATCAATGAGACTGTACCTTTTACCGCGAAGATAATGATAGGGAGGACGAGGTCGAAGGAGGATATGGAAAATGAGATAGCCGTAAGGGAAAAGATTCTGAGCTTAAAGGCCGTAAATATACCGAGGATTATTATGTGTGAGCTCGAAAGCGCCCCCCCGTTTTTCACCGAGGAGATCGTCTCCGGCCGAGTGGTTGATCCTGTAAGGGACGAGGACTTGATTTTGGGGAACTTGACGGAGGAGCTTTGGCGGATGTATGTGGGGTACGGAATTGTCTTCAAGGGGATAGGCGAGGCTGTAGATATGTCCGGGGCCGAGGAGACCATCCTCAAGGCGGCGGACATTGTTGAGTGGAGTGAGAATTGGTGTGACAAAAAGGATTTCATCAAAAGATGTATGGAGATATTGAAGAGCGAGGCCCTTATCCCGTTCAGCATCGGTCACGGCGACCTGTCGACGGGAAACATGATAATAGGCAAGGACGGCAATATCTACATCTCAGACTGGGAGTTTGCGACCGAGATGCCCGTCGTATTTGACCTTTCCGGGATTATGAGCAAGGTGCCGAGGACAAGGGAGCTCTTTAAGGAAAAGATCGACGGCTTGACAGCCGACAGGGGAAAGATGAACATCCTCTCGTTTCAAGATCAGCACCTCCTTTACGCTGTATCGGTTATTTTGCGCTGGGAAGATTCCTTGAGATACGCAAAAACCATAGACAGGAAGCAAAGCGCTTTTTTAAGGAAGCTCTATAACAGCTTTGGACTTGCAAACGAGATATTCCAGCGGATGTGATTGTAGTTGGCAAAGATAAATCACGGGGAGATTTCTGACAAAACTTGGTTAGAGTCCCTTATAATATTTAAGAAGATTCTATATCGTGATGGCCGATAGCAATAGTATATCAATCAATGATAAAAATTTATCGTGCTTGATCAACTTTTTAGAAAAGGGGTTACAAGATGGCAAAAAAGGTTACCTCCGGTAGCAAAAAAAGATTAAAGATAATTTTAACCGGAGGGGTCAGCGGCTTCGATGAGCTCTCATATGGATTATCGACCGCCCTTAAAGAAATAGTGGATATTGAATCCTATTTCCTCTCGTTTAATGAAAAGAACACCCACTTCTTTAGATCCAAGGGGGTGCCGGAAAAAAATATCGTATATCTGAATCTGATTGATTGGAGAGATGAGGAGATAGACGTCGAATATATCAACAAAATCGAAGAGAAATATGGAGATCCAAATCTCAGTGTCTTCTGGCCGAGTGTGAGGAGGTCGGACCAATTCAGCCATGAAGAAGAGCTCAAGATGTTTCAACACTACACAAAGCTGTACGAGTCGGTATTGGGAAAAATCAAGCCGGACTTCATTGTCAATTATGGTATTGCCTCACTTACTCTGGTCGTCTTAAACAGGGTGGCGGAAGGAAACAACATACCGAACTTGATTCTGTACAACTCAAAGGTTCCGGATCGCTTTGTTATTCACCGCGGGTTGAAAAACCGATGGCAAAAAGTCGACGATGCCTTTAACGATTTCAAGCGAAAGGGCCTGAAGGAATCGGAGAGAAAAGACGCCGCCGATTTTTTAGATGCATTCAGAAACGAGGGTTTGTTTGTAACCTACGCGGGCCTGACCAAGAAAAGGCAGAAGAGTATAATCCCAAGAATACAATCTATGTTGAGACTGTTTTATCAGATCTACAGATTCGGCCTTTTTAAGACTTCGCATCTCAGAGAGAGAAATATATTTATGCCGTTCGGCTACTTTTTCAGCAGGCTTAAAGTCGAGATAAGAAGGATGCTGGTAAAAAGGCTTAATATCTTTGACAAACCTAATTATGACGAAAAATACGTTTTTTTCCCGCTTCACGTTCAGCCGGAGGCGTCTACCCTCATTTGGGCCCCGTTCTTTCTCAACCAGATCGAAATAGTAAACAATATCTCAAAGAGCGTTCCCATCGATTGTCTGGTATATGTAAAGGAGCACCCGGCAAATATCGGGAGGAGAAAGCTCGAATATTACCGGGAGTTGAAAAAAAACGGCAACGTCAGGTTTTTGTCGCCGTGGGAAAATACCCAGGACCTTATACGTAATTCTTCGATCGTCATTACGATTACAGGGACGGTGGGATGGGAGGCGATCCTCTGGGAAAAGCCGGTTATCACGCTGGGCAGCGTTTTTTATAACACCTTTGACCTCGTCAGACATGTTACGGACTACCCGAAGATACCGTTTGTGATATCGGAGATATTGAAAGACTACAGGCCCGACAGAGAACTGCTGCTCAAGTATATCGCTGCGAACATCACCGAATCGTACCCAGGGATACCCCTTGCGCCTTACGCCTGTAATTACTTTTCCATGAGCGAAGATAATCTAAATAACCTTGCCGGTGGCTTGGCAAGTTATCTCGAAAAATATTTTAATTATTTTATTAATGATACGGCAAACACCGAGATCTACACCAGGCTCGCCGCCATCAAGTTCTTTAT
>CAZIWT010000214.1:0-3349 GCA_964542895.1 uncultured Thermodesulfobacteriota bacterium | reverse complement strand
TGATCACATCCGAAAGGGGAATCGCCTTCATGATTTCATCCCGGGCGGCGTCTTCATCTGTCCCAATATCCACCGGAGACCGGCGGCCACGACGTAATATGAAAGCACAATCGCTCGAAAAAAAGCTGCATTTTTTACTTGACAACTATATTGTCATTATGACAAAATAGTTGTCATAATGACGGATTGAGTGAAAGAAAGCTGAATCGACTTAAAATAATAACTTTATCAAGGTAAGACAAATATGACAGACAAGGCTCAAGCTCTCGAACTCCTTATCTCCGAGACCGTATCGTTCTATCAGCGGCTGAGGGCTGTGGCGGAAGAGCTCTACGGCTTCAAGGGATTGTCCGGGGGCAAGCGGGGTGTCCTGATAGACCTCTATGCAAACGGGATGCAGACGGTACCGCAGATGGCCCGCTCCCGCCCGGTCTCCCGGCAGCATATCCAGACGATCGTAAATCCCCTCGCCGAGGAGGGCCTGGTTGAATTAATAGAAAATCCGGCCCACAAGCGCTCCAAGCTTGTCGGCCTGACGCAAAGGGGCGTGGAGCTTGTGGAGGAGATGAAACGTCGAGAGAGAGAGCTTCTTTCTGAGTTTGAGATAGATGTTTCCGGACAGAGTATCCTCAACGCGGCGTCGCTTCTGAGGTCGATACGTGAAACATTTACCGGTGAACATACGAGAGAGCTTTTGAACAATCTCCGTACAGATGGAGGAAAAAATGAATAGAGCAAGACAGGCAAGATACCATACACCCGGCCGCTTTACCGCGAGCCTTGCTTTCTGGACGATAACACTCATGCATGACAATCCGTTGCTCCACTATTTCAAGGATCCCTATGGGAAACTGAAAGAGGCTGGTCTGAAGCCGAATCAAAAGGTACTGGAGGTGGGTTGCGGTCCCGGATTCTTCACGATCCCGGCGGCACAGATCGTTGGAGAAGGGGGATTCATATATGCGGTGGATGTGAATCCGCTGGCGATACAAAGGGTCAGGCAAAAGATCGAGAAAGAGGGTGTAAAAAACGTCGAGCCACTTGAGAGGAGTGGATCGGATACCGGACTGCCGGACGGCAGCATAGAACTCGCCTTTATCTTCGGGACGCTTAACTTCTCCGGCGGACTGGAAGGTATACTTTCGGAGTTGGGCCGGGTCCTGAAACCCGGAGGCACCCTCTCCTTCGAGAAGGCGGGGGGGTCGGAAGAGGAACTCCGCTCTCTTATCGAGGGCAGAGAGTTCAAATATTCGGACAGGAGGGGGAGGATCTTCACCTTCAAGAAATAGTCCGTATAACAGAATTAAGAGAGCAAGGGGTTGAGCCATGTTGTTGACAAGGAGATATTTCATCAAAGCAATACCGGCGATAGGGGCAGGTATCGCAGCGTTCAAAAATATATCCGCTTTCGCACTTGATCGGGAAGATGGGCAAAAAGAGATAGAATCCGTCCCCCCCGAGGTGGATACGAAAAACATTGTGGTAAGCGATGTCGATGGTCATTCCCAGTGTCATATGATGGTTGATAAAGAAGGGGATACGGTCATTGATATTTCCGGTGACCCGATGGATCCGGAAAGCAAGGGGGAGCTGACGCTCAGGGGAAAACGGATAAGAGATATCCTCTATGCGCCGGACAGACTCAAATACCCCATGAAAAGGGTGGGAGAGAAAGGTGAATGTACGTGGGAAAGAATCTCGTGGGATGAAGCCTTGAGAACAATATCAGATAAGCTGAAGGATATAAAGGAGACCCACGGGGCGGAGGCAGTGGATTTCCATCATGGTCATTATCACAGCGGTGATATACTTGGGCCGTATCTTGCGAGGCTTGCAAACCTGTTCGGCACACCCAATATAACCAATCCAAGTCATATATGTCATCTGCCGAGGGTCTTTCTTCAGTACAATTACGATTTCGGCGCCGTTGTACCGCCCGATGTGGCCCACACTAAATGTCTTATCCTCTGGGGGGGTAATCCCCATGCCACGAACAAGCCACAGGAGATAGCCATAAAAGAGGCTAGGGAGAGAGGGGCCAAGCTCATCGTTGTGGACCCCGCGGTTACATCGTATGCAAGAGAGGCCGATATTCACGTGCAGGTGAGGCCCGGCACCGACGGTGCGCTGGCCCTTGGCATGTTGCACGTTATCATCAAGGAGGGGCTTTACGACAGGGAATTTGTCGAGAATTGGACGATTGGCTTTGATGAACTGGAGAGACACATCAAGGATTACCCCCCTGAAAAAGTGCAAGAAATAACATGGGTGCCAGCCGAAAAGATCAGAAAAGCAGCCAGGATGTATGCCACGACAAAGCCGGCCTGCATCAGCCCTCGAAATTCCCTGGATCAGCATACAAACGCATCGTGTGCTATCCGTGCAATTGACATACTGATGGCGATAACGGGAAATCTCGATGTACCGGGGGGAAACATTATTGTAATACCGATACTCATGGGGCTTGAAGACATAAAACTCTACGACAAGCTGCCGCCGAAGTCTCTCGAAAAGAAGCTGGGAAGTGAGAGCTGTCTTTACTCCAAGATGTCCGATACCTGGCCCTCCGCCCACACGCCATCTCTATGGAACGCGATCATTAGTGAAAAACCCTATCCGATAAAGGCGATGTTCGTTATGGCTGCAAATCCGGTGGTCACGTGTGAAAACACAAGCATTGTAGAGGGCGCATTGAGAAAACTGGATTTTCTGGTGGTTGCCGACCTATTTATGACGCCAACCGCACAGCTTGCCGACATCGTCCTTCCGGCGTCCACCTTCCTTGAGACGACCCGGTACGTTACCTATGATACCCACGCCGATCACTGTTGGAATATGCCTTCACGAATAGTGCTCAGTCCGAAAGTTGTAGAGCCTTTGTGGGATTCAAAACCGGATTTTCACATAATCTCTGAGCTCGCAAGAACAATGGGGTATGGTGAATACTTTCCGTGGGAGACGGAAGAACAGGCGATAGACCATGTGATCAAACCGCTTGGCATTACCTGTGCAGATCTTAAAACTCATCCGGAGGGGATACTCGTACCTATTCCGCCTTTTCTTTACAAAAAATTCACCGGACTATTCGGGTCGATAATACGTGCGATACTTAAAATGGCGTTGTTCAGGAAATACCCCGAAATGTACGGCAAATACAAGATGCAGGGATTTTTAACACCATCAAAGAAGGTGGAGATTTACTCGGAGCGGCTGGAGAAGCTCGGCTATGATCCACTGCCTGTGTATACAGAACCCGCCGAGAGTCCTTTTTCCCAGCCGGATCTGTCCGAGAAGTATCCCCTGATTTTATCCACCGGGCAGAAATTGGAAATGTACACGCATTCGATGA
>CAZIWT010000213.1:0-3372 GCA_964542895.1 uncultured Thermodesulfobacteriota bacterium | reverse complement strand
GAAAAATGATATCTGCGGGACTTGGGGCGCCACACCGGAAGACTCATACCTCACCATCGCCTGGACCCTTGCATCGTACAAGTCCGCCAGGGACGGGATAAAGATCACGCGCGACAACCTATTCAGCGAGATAGAGACTTTTCAGACCGGCCGTCCTCATGACTGGTAAAATCCGCTTTACGTTGAAACAAAGCAGCCTGAGAATAAGCTTAAGAACCAAGAAGGCCGAAGCGATCAGGGAAGAAATTCGGGGATATTGTTGAACTTCCCTAATTTTTTTATCCCCAATTTCACCAACAGGGGCATCATCATCTTTATCGCCATATTCTTGGCCTTAAAGGAGTAGGCCGCGTAACCGTGGTCAAGATTATCTTCTCCGCCTGGGAAATATATATAGGTGCCGACCCCCCCTATCTCCGCGTAATCCTCCTTGCTCTTCTCAAATTTTATGTTTTGAGGAAACTTGATCAGATCAAAGGCTTTTTCGCTAATTAGGATGTAACGGTCCGACCTGACGCTGTTCTTCAAAAGCTTGTGAACTATGATTACGTCCACACCGGAAAGCTCGGAGAACTTGTCTATCTTGTAGAATAGGGCGGTGCCTGCGTGAACGATTATCTTCAGATTCAGCTTATCCACGTTGGTACACGCGTTGCACATGCAGGTGTTGGACTCGGAAAGCTCGTTGATTTTATCCGTGAAGACCTCGAAGAATTCTATGAGCCTCTGGCCTATCTCCCACCTTACGGTCTCCCATCTCCCCGGCTCGTTTGTCTTCTCGGCAAAGAAGAAAACCGCGTCCCCCTCCAGCTTTGAGGTTTCAAGGGGAATCTTTACCTGCTTTATAATAGTCGTAATAAGCTCGTTTATGATAACCTGGGCGTGGACAAGGTCCATCTGGTTTTTTACCATAAACTTCGTGTAGCCGCTTATGTCGGCGATCATCAGGATCGCCTCCTTTTCAATCTTTGTCACGGGTCTGCTCCAAAAACTTGACAAAAGGCCCAAGCCGATATATCAATACACAATTCAACATCGCAATTCAATATCGACCGCCGTCAGACGCCCAGCAATCCTCCACGTAAAAAAGCCAACTCGGCTTCAGATCCGGCCCCAGGGATATGGACGACTACTTCGATTTTCTTAAGCTCTTTTTTTCGTCCATCGTGTACTCGAGGAGGGGGCCCTCCGCGTAGGTCCTGGCGTAGATTGTAAAGCTGTCCTCGCCATGAACCTCCACCTCGTACTGAAACCACGTCTTCCTCCCGAGGGTAACCCCCAACTCCTTCCAGCCCGGCGCCGCACCTATCTTCCAGTCGGTCACGTAGTCGGGGACCTCCGGGGGGTTCGGAGCGCACTCGATGAACTTCCCGTCCAACATCTTTGCATTGAACTCCGCCTTTGCGATGGTCCCCATATCCAGCTTCATCTTGGTGACGGCGTTAACCTTATCCGCCCATATCGTAGTGTCATCGACGGGCGACTGAACCGTGGCTTCTTTCTTTATTACGAAGTAATAGACGGCCAGTCCGATGACCGCTATAGCTATTATGAATCGCCAGCCACTCCCTTTCATTTTATACTCCCTTAAGATATCAGTTCCTTCAATTTTCCATAATCCCCACTCCGATCCGGCCTCGACCGAAGCTCGACACACGCATCCGGGTAGGCCTCTCCGCCGATAAGGGCGTTGGCAAAGGCCATGCACGTTGGGTAGCCGCACTCGGAACAACCGCCCACCCTCGGCAGTAGCTTCAATACGTCCATGACCTTCGGTGGATCGTAGGGGGTATTGTCCGGGACGATCTCATCCCTTTTGGACTCCACCTCCGACAAAAGCTCAACGACCTTCGCGGCGCCCTCCCGGGCGGCCCTTTCATCCTCAAAGGGAACTATCCTCACCTGATCTTTCTCAACAACCACCCTATGCCATCCCCAGGAAAAATTGAGATGCGGTGTTTTGGGATAGTATTGAGTGTTGTCTTGGGTGGCGTTCAGATAGGGCAGGAGGTCCGACAGATCATCCTCCATATGAACGATCGCCTTGACGAACTGAAACGAGGAGTTACACTCCGGCCGGCCTATTTTAATATCCTTTACCTTCATTTCCACCCCCGTATCTTATTATTACACAGTAACGGAAAAACTAAACTGAAAAAACACAGATTGTCGAGATTTAAAGCATACGGCGACCTTCTTTCCCCTCCTCCGAGCATAGTGAACAATCCCTCATCCTAAAGATTGCCCGCGGGAATAGCGCACCCTGCACTTATATTTCAAAGACTTCAACGAAAAACGTAATCATACTCTTCCATCCCGGGGGTTGCTAAATATGGAGCTCGATGACGTCCCCGTCGGTCAACGACTCGTCCCTGTTCACCTTCTGGCCGTCGTATTTATTCGCGCTCTTCGACCATATCCGCGCAAATTTCAGGTCTTTGGCAAAGTCCTTGTGTATGGACGATGCGAAGTCCTTAACCGTGGCCCCCTTCTTGAGGGTGACCGGATCGGAGAAATCGGGCTTCTTTCCGGGGGATTTCGTATAGACCCTGATGATATCGAGCATTTGGAAAACCACACTCCTGATCCCGTCCAGGCCGGCACCGTCGTTTGCCGAAACCCCAAGGACGGGAAAATCCCTGCCGTAAAGATCCATCACGAGGTCGAGGTTTTCGGCCGCCCCATCGACGTCGAGCTTGTTCCCCACCAAAATCGCCTTCAGGTGGGCGATGCCGTCCGGCGTGAACTTCTCCGTTGGATTTCCATTGATCTCCACCTTGTGGCTCATAAGGATCTCCCTAACCCCCTCGATCTCCCCCATCGGATCTTCCGAGGCGAGATCGAAGACGAAGACGATCCCGTCGGTGTTTCTTATCATCCCGACCATGATCGGCTCCGTGTACTCGGCCGACACAGGCGGGAGGTCTACCAGCTGCACCTGGACGTTCTCGTAAGCCATCATCCCCGGCACCGGCTTCGTGGTCGTAAAGGGGTAGTCCGCCACCTGGCACTTGGCGTTGGTGAGCCTTCCGACCACGGCGGACTTGCCGGAGTTGGGCGCCCCCACGACGGCGATCTGGCCCGCCCCCTCCCGCTCCACCTTGAAGGGATTGTAACGCTTGGCCCCCGACTTCTTCTCGAGGAGGTCTTTCGTCTTCGAAATGCGGCGCTTGATATCCGCCTGCATCTTGTCGGTCCCTTTGTGCTTCGGGATCGTGGAGAGCATCATCTCCAGGTACCTGAGCTTCTCCTCCGGCTCCTTGGCGGCCTTGTAGCTCTCCTCGGCCTTTATATATTCCGGTGAAAGGTTGGCGGGCATAGGTTAATCGCTCCTTGGTTTCGTCTTCCCGCATTTATAATATGAAAAAACGT
>CAZIWT010000212.1:0-3461 GCA_964542895.1 uncultured Thermodesulfobacteriota bacterium | reverse complement strand
AGTTATACAAAAAATCATTATGAATTGAAATGAACGGGGGACAACAAAATGGCCCAAGATGAGAAAAAGAAAAAAAGACTAATAACTTTAGGTATCTTGACGGTGATAGCCATAGGCTCGGTCTCGTTTTTCTATTACATTTCAACCTCCCCCACCGATAAGGCCAAAACATTTGAGGCCTGTAAGAATTTATACGACACCAAAAACTACAACGATTGCATAAGATGCTTCAATAATTACGAGACGATGGTGACCTCAAAGGGCAAGCCGCTCGATTATCAGGTCTACAAATATCGTGGATATTCCTATTTCAAGACGAAGAAATACAAAGAAGCCGTTAAGGACTTTTCCGAATACCTGAAGAAGAACGAATATTCTCACACAATCCTTTTTGACAGGGCAAGGGCTTATGAGAAGTTGGGAAACATGGATAAAGCCAATGCCGATATAAAAAAGGCCTGTGAGTTCGGGTTTGAGAGGGCCTGTAACTACAAGCTCGGCGGTACCGGAGGGACGTTGGCGGGCGGCGGCGGCGGTGCCGTTAAAGAGAGGACCGCGTCGGACTGGATCGCTTTGGGCAACCAGTCCCTCAAGACCGGCAAATACGACAGTGCAACCGACTTCTTTACAAGGGCTATCGAGCTTAAGCCGAAGAACAAGGATGCATATCTCTTCAGGGGTTTAAGTTACAGAAATCAGAGAAATTACAAGAAGGCCCTGGAGGATTATAACAAGATTATCGATATTGACCCGAACTACGCAAAGGCCTACAATAACAGGGGAGTCGTCTACTGGAGGCAGAAGGATTTCCCAAAGGCCCTGGAAGACTACAACAAGACGCTGAAGCTGAGTCCTAATGATTACATAGCATATAACAATCGCGCCGTCATCTACTACGAAATGGGTCAGCATGAAAACGCCATAAAGGATTACGACCGGGCGATAAAGATTAATCCGAACTTCGCCGAATCCTACTGGAACAGGGCCGTAAACTACCTTAAATTGAATAAGAAGGAAGAAGCCAAGAATGATTTTGAAAAGGCCTGCAGCCTGAAGTTGAAGTCCGCCTGTGATGAGGCGAAAAAACTATAAGGAGCCTTCGACAGGGCGGTCCGAAGCACAAATAATGACGGGCGGCAATGAGAATCGAAGGCGGTACAATTGATAAAAAAATACTAAAATTGTTGAGGCTCAAATTGAATTTGTTTCAGAGCCGGTTTTGGATAATGCAGATGTAGGAGTTGTTAATATGAACGGTCAATTAAGTACAAAGACCCCCGATTCGATCTATTTCAACGAGGAGCACGAGATGCTCCGCAGAACCATAAGGGATTTCGTAAACAAGGAGATAAACCCGAACATAGATGAGTGGGAGGAGACCACGGCCCCCCTCCACGATATCTTCAAGAAGATGGGAAAGCTGGGACTTCTGGGCATCCGATACGACCAGAAGTACGGTGGACAAGAGCTCGACTACTGGTACGAGACGGTAATGCTGGAGGAAATGGGACACATCAAGGGAATGGGCGTCGGCATGGGGATCATCGTTCAGACCAACATGGCGACCCCCGCAATCAGCGAGTTCGGAAGCGAGTATTTGAAGGAGACCTACCTGAAGCCCGCCGTCATGGGGGATGTGGTGACGGCAATCGCGGTGACCGAGCCGGGGGCGGGATCGGACGTTGCGGGACTGAGGACCTTCGCCAAGAAGGACGGCGACTCCTACATCATCAACGGATCGAAGACCTTTATAACAAACGGCGTCAAGGCGGACTACGTGACCCTCTTGGCTAGAACCAGCGAGGAGCCGGGCTACCACTCGTTCGGCCTATTCGTCGTCCCCACGGATCTCCCCGGGTTTGAGGTCAGCAAGGAGCTGGACAAGGTGGGGATGAGGTCCAGCGACACCGCAGAGCTCTTCTTTGACGACGTCAGGCTCCCCGCGAAAAACCTCATAGGGGAAGAGGGGGAGGGTTTCATCTACCAAATGAAGCAGTTCCAGCACGAGCGGTTCGCAGTGCTCCCACTGGTCTACGTAGCCCTCAAGGACATGATAGACTTGACGGTGGAGTACATCCAGCAGAGAAACGTCTTCGGAAGGCCGCTGTCGAAAAAGCAGGTGTTGAGGCACCACATAGCGGACTGGCTCACGGAGCTCGAGTGCCTGAAACAGCTCACCTACCACATCGTCAGGATGAAGATGGAGGGGATCGACGTCACCAAGGAGGTCTCTATGGCGAAGCTCTATGCGGGCCGCATATCGAGAACGATCCCCGACGGGTGTGTCCAGATGTTCGGCGGCATGGGCTTTATGAACGAGACCCCGATTTCCAGATACTGGCGGGACAGCCGCCTGGCATCGATCGGCGGCGGCGCGGACGAGGTGATGAGCGACGTGATCGCGAGGCTGGCGGGGCTTTAAGGTTTTCCTCCCCCCTTCTCTCTCTATGTGTGAGTGAGTGAGTCGCCCTGTTAAAGCTGTAAATACAAATATGGGGGAATTTGTATCGTCTCCCTCGATTATAGGGGAAAATTCAAAGGGGGATAAACAATATCTGTTTTTTAAAAAACTTTATTGTTTTTCCCCTCTCCCCCACACCTTTCTTTCACTTTCTTTCCCCTCCCCTTCTCGCTCCCCCTTACCGTATTTCCTGCCCCCAGTAAAGATATTTTATCATATCTTCGTTGCGAAGATCCCTTTTATGAGGATCTCGTTAGTGGTCGGGACAATAAGCCCATTCCAACATTGTTTCGGGCCTTCAGCAATTACCTGAATTTTTATGGTGATTGGGGATCGATCTCATCTCCTGAATCCGAAACATCGTTATAAACATTGACCGGCTCGCGTTGCTTCTCGGTAACCTCCCAGATGTCAATTTTTTTATCCCTGTCGATATTTCCCCATGCGCGGGCCTTGAAACCACTGCTGTCGGCGCTAATTATCTTCCATTTATAATAGTGTGGTGAAGAAGCAGGCTTAAATCCGATTTTATCCGGATTTGAACTAAAAGTGTTGTTTACCGCAAAATACGCCATCTCTGCTTCGTAGATGCCGGTTAAAATTGTTCTTGCCTCTGACTGCTTACTCTTGGCTTGAAACATAAGAAAGTTCGGAATGGCTATAGCGGCCAATATGGCTAAGATCATCATTGACGCGAACCCAATTGCCAAGATTATCAGGCACGTCGTTAATGCATTCTTCCCCTTTTTTACCTCAACCGATGAGTCAACAAGTACAGCCCCACATTTTCCGCAGTAACGTACGTCTGGATCATCAAAAATAATTCCGCATTTTAAACATTTCTTCATAAATAGATCCTCCCTACCATAATACTGAATTGCAAAACAAACCAAATCTGTATGTAATATAAATACTTAACTTCATGGAAAAAATTTCAATCTATTTGCAAAGCGCATTTCTTCAATACACCTCACAAGACTAAAATTAACGTCATTTACTG
>CAZIWT010000211.1:0-3477 GCA_964542895.1 uncultured Thermodesulfobacteriota bacterium | reverse complement strand
AACGACTCGCGCCGCTCATATAACTTTTGCGCCATTAATTTACCTAAAATTTTAAAACTTCTTAAAAAGTAAATAATCTCAAACTTTTTTTAATCTTCTATCCTACCCCAAACATCATAACCGAAGTATTAATTAGAAACGAAACTATTTAATCCCCCCCTCACTCCCCCCCATTACACCTCAAATAATTCTCCAAAATCCTCTCCTTCACCGTGCCCACGACCAGCCTTGCGGCACACTCCAGGTTGTCGGCCAGCTGCTTTTTGATCTTGAACCTTGTCGGCGTCTTCTGGAACAACTCCACAATCCCGTCAAGCTCCGCCGGTGTGTACTTCTCGAGTCCCGGCTTATCCTTCAGGCTCTCCAGTATGGCTGGGTCCTTCACGAGGTAGGGGGAAATGTATACGAAATCGATATCCTTGTATTTCGGATTGTCCTGAATGAACATGATTGTGACGTAGGCCAGCGTCTTTCCCCGGTAGGCGTATATCACCCTCGTTCGCTCTATGGTGGCTGCCGTCTTCAGTCCGCGGACGATACCTTCCGAGGCGGTCGGGTCGATCCGCTGGTTTGCGTCGATGATGATCACCATGCCCCCCCTGTAATTTTTTTTCGGATCGCTGTACCTGTCCATGGCGAGCTCCATGATCGACTCGAGGCCCAGGGTGTCCCCAACTCCCCCGTCCGCCACGTGGACGTATTTGGGATGATTGGGTATGGAGCGTTTTTCGTCCTTCAGAATAACCGGGCCGAAGATTAATGGTACGGCCGCAGAGGCCAGCACCGCTCTCGACACCTCCATATCGCCTATCGATATTCCTATGTCCTCGCATAACATCGTCTCCAGGAGCCCCTGCTCAAAAAGCACGTTGCTTCTGCCCATCCCGGTGTCTCCCAGATTCTCAACCAGCTCCGACTCCGCCTGGAAGTCGAAGACGTCTCTCCTGATCGTGGTAAAGAGAAACTTCGCGCCCGTGTCCATCACGGTGCCGTTTACGATGAGAGTGGGTGAGATCCCCTTGATCTGCCTCATGTATAGATCGTTGAAGGTGGCGTTGTGGAAGTAGTATTTGTCGAAATCCCACTTGAGGTAGAAGGCCAGCTCGACCGGCTGGAGGAATATCCTGTACCACAGCCAGGGTTTAAGCATGACGTCCCTCTCGATGTTCCTCCTCATCTCTTTGACGAATGTGTCGAAGAAGGCGGCGTGTTCTTCGATGTTGCTCGTGTCCGATTCCGGCTTGTTCAGGCAGTAATAGGCCGAGGAGACGCTCCCCCCAGAGACGCTGGATATATAGTCGACCTCGTCGAGGATACTCCGACCGTCCGGGAGCTTCACCTGCTTGAACAGCTCCCTGAAGACGGCGGCGCTCCAGACGGCGGACCTGCTCCCGCCGCCGGAGACGGTCACCGCCAGGAAGTAATCGCCGTCATCCAGCGCGTTGTATGCCTTGGGCTGTGGAACGGGCTGCGTGTAGACCACGAATTTGTTGCTGAAGATGCTGCACCCTGTAGTGGAAAATAGTAATATCAATGATAGTATGGTAAAAGCAATGATTCTTTTATCGGTCATTTTTCCATCCCCCTTTTCTTTTATTCGTTAGGCATTTTAATATTCAAATCGGTTATTTATGGAGTCAACGGCAAAAACGACTCCTCCCATTTGGCGATTGTTGCCTCCAGCTCTTTCGCAATATCTGGGTATTTCATGCTGACATCATATCTTTCGAAGTGATCCGTATCCATGTCAAAGAGCCACGGTCCCTTCTTCTGGAGGTTCGACGGCCATATGTAAACGCTGTGTTTCCGGTGGTATTTCCACTTGCCCATCCTTACCGCCTCGATCTTGTTGCCGTGGTAGTAGAAAAACGGCTTATGATCGAAGTCTTTTTTCCCCTTCAGGACCGGCATGATATCCATGCCGTCGATTGTGCGGCCCGCAGGTAAATTTGCCCCCACGATGCCTAAAATCGTCGGGAAAACATCCATATTTGTTGCGGGTGTTTCGGTAACGCTCCCGGGTCGAATCACTCCCGGCCACTTCGCAATCATCGGTACGCGAAATCCACCCTCGAAGCTCAGCCCCTTGCAGCCGCGCAATCCTCCCTGGCTTCCCTCGTACCAGGGGCCGTTATCGCTGGTGAAGATGATAAGGGTGTTATCGGTAAGGCCGAGCTCTTCCACTTTCCTTATGATCTCCCCCACGCTCCAGTCCACCTCTTCGACGGTGTCTCCGTAGAGACCGCCCAGCGATTTCCCGCGAAAATCGTCCGAGGCGAACAGCGGTATGTGGGGAAACGTGTGGGCGAAGTAAAAAAAGAAAGGCGACCCCTTTGAATCGTCGATGAATTCGAGGGCGTTTTTGGTATATCTTTTTGTCAACGTTCCCTGATCTTTTATATCTTCCTCGATGATCTCGCAGTTTCTGTAGAGGGGGAAGGGTGACATGTCGTTGGAATAGGGGACTCCGAAGAAGAAATCGAAGCCGTTGTCGTTGGGGAGATAGCCGGGGGTGTCGCCGAGGTGCCACTTTCCCACCATGCCGGTTTTATAGCCGCTCTCTCTTAGTATATCGGGAAGGGTGACGTCATCCACGGGGATTCCGTCGACGAGGTTTTCTTTAAGGATGTCGAGCAGTCCTATCCTGCCGAGGCCGTAATAGAAATCTCCCAGCATCTCATTCTTGAGGGGCCTGTCGGTCGGGAAGAGGGCGCGGGAAAATCCGCCGCGCATGGGGTAGCGGCCGGTCAACAGCCCGTAGCGGGAAGGGGAGCAGACCGGGGCCGACGCGCAGAAGTCGGTAAAACGAAGCCCGTTTTTTGCCAGGGAATCGATGTTGGGAGTCTTAAGCGAGAGGCTGCCGTAACACCCCAGGTCTCCATAGCCCAGATCATCCACGTTAATGAGGATGATGTTTGGCAGAGTTTTTGGATTTTGCTCGAAACCGAAAGCGGAGTTTTGGTTTATAATCGATGAGGTGCCTCCCATAACCGTCGCCGCCAATGCGTAACGCCCCCCCCGCTTTATAAGCTCTCGTCTGGTTATTTTTTTATCCATCGAAGCACTCCTTTTAAAAATTGATTCCGGCGGAGAATTCCAAGCCTTTGCCATTCACGTTAAAAAGGTTCAGACGTAGGAATTGATAAAGATTTCATAGAAGGCTATCCGGTCAGTAGTGAAGTTCAAGTTGAGCTGTTTAACTTTTCAATTCCGTTGAGTTTGATGATAATGCAATCCTCCCTTTCGGACTTGAATTGTTAAAAAGCTTATAGTTATTTTTCGCTCTTGTCAAGAGAAAGGTTTGCCTTTGGGGGCTTTCAATTAACATAGCTATTATGTATTTGTACTTAATTATTGTTTACTAAGGAGGAATTTGATACGAGGAATCGAGAAGTTCGTGTAAATTTTTTAACTTGACAAAACGGTAAATCGTGGTTATCTTAAGAAATAATAGCACTCGAATGCGCGGAGTGCTAA
>CAZIWT010000210.1:0-3521 GCA_964542895.1 uncultured Thermodesulfobacteriota bacterium | reverse complement strand
GCGATGGAGCTCGTAAAATCCGGGAGGCTCAAGGCATCCAAGGGAAAATACAAAGACGCGATAAGGGACTACTTGGAAGTAGTCAAATTGACGAACTCTCCGGGAGTTCATACAAAGATAGGGGAGTGTTACGTCAGATTGGGCCAGAAAAACGAGGCCATTAAACACTACAATATCGCGGCGAAAAAATATACGGACAGCGGGACTCTTCTTAAAGCCATCGCGGTAAACAAGATAATCTTGAAGGTCGATCCGAATAACGCCGATGTAAAAAACAGGATCGCCACGCTCTATAAAAAGCAGAAGGGGGAGGAATCATTCTCGGGCCTGAACGGCGGGGAAGAGGTGATAGAGGCCGAGGTCGTCTCGGAGACGGAAGAGCCGGACATAATGGACCTTATCGACAAGGATGGTGACCCACAGATGTCGGAGCACTCCCTTTCCAGAAAGAGGCGGATGTCGGAACACTCGACCAATATAGCGGGAAAGCAGGAGAAGATCGAGCTCTTTTCCAACCTGTCCCGGGATGAGTTCGTAGCGGTTATTGATAAGATCAAACCGTTAAACTATTCAGCGGGGGATGTTATTCTGAGGGAGGGCGAGGAGGGGGATTCCATCTACTGTATAGTATCGGGGGAGGTGAGCGTCTCCAAGCTGAGCGAGCATGGGGAGGATGTGTATATAAACAGCTTGGGGGAGGGGGATTTTTTCGGGGAGTTCGGCTTCTTCTCAAACTCGGTCCGTTTTGCCACGATAAAGGCGGCCGTCGACACCACGCTTCTCAAGCTTACAAAGAGGGATATGGACAGGGTCGTGGAAGACCACCCCGAAGTGAAAAACGTGCTGATAAACTTCTACAAAAAGAGGGTCCTCGACACCATTCTCGCGACCTCTCCGCTCTTTTCATTTCTCTCCGCCAAAAAGAGGAGCGTAATCCTCGAGTTGTTCAAACTGAAGAAATTCAACAACGGCGATGTCGTCGTAAAGCAGGGGGCTCCCGGGGATTCTATGTATTTCATCCAGTCCGGTTACGTAAGGGTGGTCGCCAAAAGGGAGAGCGGGGAGGATTTCACGTCCCGTCTCCTCCCCGGGGACTTTTTCGGCGAGGTCGCGTTGATAACGGGGAAAACGAGGACCGCGGACGTGACAGCCGAGAGCAACCTGAGGCTCTTTGAGATTACCCGCGAAGATTTGAAGACCGTTGTCCAGAAATACCCGGAGATACTGGAAATCCTAAAGAAGAACGTCAAGTCGAGGATGGAGGCTATCAAATGATCAAATGGGGGTGCCGTTTAAGAAAGGCCTGTTTTACTGACACCGATAGTTGTTATTTAAATTAGGGCGTTGGAGGAAATAAGAGGATTTCGATTTATTGCCGGGCCTGTATATTCAAATGAGTGTGAAGGGGGGCGGTCCAAAGAAAAAAAACAAAGGCTTGGCGACCGAACTCAAATCTCCCACGCTCTCTTCGTGATGGACCCTGTATCGGCCCTTTTTGCCATTTTAACTATTTGCCGCTATTTTTGACTTTCCCTTAATTTGCACCGTCTCACAACAAATTTTTTCGTCGCCCAAGTTAAAAGGGATCAAGATGAATCAGCGTTAACTGATGCCGTGAGTTGGAGGAGTAGGCGTAAGCCGTACAGCGATCAGACTGTTTCGCCCCTCCAAAGCTTAAAAACGAGGACTGCAAATATAGACAAATTGAAGGCTTCAGGTAATTCTCTCGACTCCCTCTATTATTAGTGTTAATATTAATACAATACAATTATCTTGACACCGAGCGTCTTTTTTGATAGTAAAATAGCCAGCGAAACCCTTTTATTTTCTTTTTTGAGCGTATTTCCCATGTTTGAAAAAAAATATCTGTTCACTTACGTAGTTCTTATCATATTATCTCTGTCCGCCACCTGCTTCGCACAGTTTGAAGACACCGATTTTGGTGACAAGACTGTACCCATCCTGATTTCCGCCGACATGCTTACGTATGATCGGGAGAACGCTATCTATACCGCCGAGGGCAATGTCGAGATAACGAGAGGAAACGCCCTGCTCAAGGCGGACAAGGTGACTCTGTGGGCAGAGACCAAGATAGCCGAGGCTCAGGGCAACGTCTCTCTGTACGACGGTGAGGATAAGGTCGAGGGCGACCTGGTAAGGATAAAGATGGACACCCAGACCGGCATTATCTACAACGGCATGATCTTTTACGCCGAAAAGAACTTCTATATCTCGGGTAAGGAGTTGGAGAAGTTGGGGGAAAAGAAGTACCACCTTTTGAGGGGTTTTTTCACTACCTGTGACGGGGAGTCTCCCGCCTGGAAGATCATGGCAAGGGAGGCCGACCTGACCGTAGAGGGCTATGCCTCGGTCTGGGGGGGGTCCTTTCACGTTAAACAAATCCCGATCTTCTACTGGCCCTATGCGATCTTCCCGGTCAAGACGAAGCGCCAGTCCGGTTTTCTGCTTCCAAGATTCGGTTATTCGAAGGATGATGGAGCGGAGTTCCTCATTTCCTACTTTTGGGCCATTAATAAGAGCATGGACGCCACAATTCTCGCAGACATCATGACAGAGCGGGGCGCAAAGGTCGGCCTTGAATACAGGTACTTTCTCAGAAAAGACCTGAAGGGACAGGCAAATTTCTCCTTTATTGATGACTTGATAGAAGATGATTTTCGCTGGTCGGTTGCGTTTGATCATCAACAGGAGCTTTTTTGGGGTATCGAAACAATATGGGATGTAAACCTTGTCAGCGACGATGATTATTTTGATGATCTTGAATCGTTCTACGATAATCTTCCCAAGAGCAAACCAAGATATCTGACATCGAAAGTCACGTTTAAGAAGGAAGTCAGCTGGGCGGATTTTTACATCAACTTTATATATCGTGACGACATGGACGATAAGGATGATGATAGGACAATCCAGGTTCTCCCCGAGGCTTTATTCATAATAAAGCCGTATAAGATTTCAGGCACGCCTTTGATCGTCGATATGAAAACTCACTTTGCAAATTTCTATCGTAAAGAGGGTGTCAGGGGACTGCGCGTTAATGTCCGGCCGGGGCTGACCGCTCCCATTGAAATGGGCCCCGTCACTGTTGAGCCGTGGATTGATGGAATATTTACATGGTGGTGGCCTGAAAACGACAACGACTACCCCTCGAGCATGGACCGATATACATTTTTGACTGGCGTAAAGACCTACGCCGATTATTCGTGGACATTAGACACCGATCTTGGTCCTTTCAATTCAATTGAGTACACACTGAGCCCGTTTGTCGGTTATTCATTTTCGCCCTATATTGACCAAACTAAATATCCCAGACTGGATGGTAGGGACAGGGTCTGGGGCAGGAGCATCTTATCCTTGGCCTTAACCAACAGCTTTGTGGGCAATATCGCATCACCGAAAGGATCTGATCTCACGAGAAATCTATTGAGCCTTGAATTGGGAGTTGATATAGATTATGATAAGGACCCCGACAGCGTGCCGTATGATGTTCATGGGGATTATAT
>CAZIWT010000209.1:0-3600 GCA_964542895.1 uncultured Thermodesulfobacteriota bacterium | reverse complement strand
CGTGCGTCGATAGATGCCCTATGAAGGCGATAACCATCAATGGGGTTGCTTTTTCCGATCCGGAAAAATGTATCGGCTGCGGTTTGTGTATCTCAACGTGTTCAGAAGAAGCCATATCTCTTATACTAAGGGACCCCCAAGCCGAAATTCCCGAAGACGTCATGGACTATACGATGAAAGCGGTCGGTACTCAGGGTACTTTGGAAGATTTTATGAAGGAACTGAAAATCAAAAATGAAGGGGAGAACCACAATGAATGATCGAATATGGTATCAATCGTATCCTCCCGGTGTCAAAAAGAGCATCGATTACGATAAGGTAACGATTCCGGAAGCCCTGACGCGATCGGCGAAACACTTCCCCGACAAGGTGGCCTTCGATTTCATGGGGAAAAGAGTCACCTTTTCAGAATTCGACAGGCTGGTCAATCGCTTTTCCCGAGCGCTCGAGGGACTCGGAGTCAAGGAGGGCGACCGAGTCGCCTTGATTCTTCCCAATATTCTCCAGACGTTCATCGCGAATCAGGCCATCATGAGGATCGGGGCCGTCGCCGTTCAAAACAACCCGCTCTACACGGAAAGGGAGCTTGAACACCAGCTCAACAACTCGGATTCAACGGTCGCCATCACGCTGACGCTGCTTCTGCCGCGAGTGTTAAACGTGATGCCACAGACAAAGGTAAAAAAGGTCATCGCCTGCCATATTCACTCCTATTTTCCTTTTCCCAAGAAACAGCTCTTTCCCGTCGTAAAAAAGGAAATGTATAAAAAAGTTACACCAACAGATAACATCTACATTTTCAGAGACCTCATAAAACGATATCCGGACGATCCATTTGAGAATAAGAGCAAGTGGGATCAGCTTGCCACGATTATTTATACCGGCGGAACGACGGGGGCGAGTAAGGGGGTCATGCTCTCACATAAAAACATCAGCGTCAGCGTCCAGCAGTTTACCGAATGGTTTGGAGAATTGAAATCAGGCGAGGAGTCCATGGTCGGGCTTTACCCCGCATTTCACACGTCGGGCTTTTCCACCACGATGAATTTCATGATATGGAAGGCCTGGGAACATCTCGTAATCATTCGGCCGGAGCCGAAAACAATAATCGAGATACTAAAAAAGCACACTCCCGTATTTCTCCCCGGTCTTCCCACCATTTTCGTGGGGCTGCTTGCCGATCCCGAATTCAGGAAGCTTGACCTGTCCTACCTCCGGGGATTTCTTTCCGGCGGCGCTTCTCTCCCGGAGGAGCTCATACGGGAACTGGAGGAACTGACCGGAGCGATTGTGTTGGAGGTGTACGGATCGACGGAAACCGCCCCATTGATCTGTGCCAATCCGTTCACCGACAAAATAAAACCGGGAACCGTTGGTCTTCCCGCCCCAGATACCGATGTTAAGGTCGTGGATACGGAGACTGGAAAAAAGGAATGTAAAACGGGTGAAGCGGGTGAGATCCTCGTAAAGGGACCGCAGGTAATGATGGGGTACTGTAAGGACGAAGAGGAGACAAAAAGAACACTAAAAGACGGCTGGTATCATACGGGGGATATCGGGTTCTTTGATAATGACGGTTACCTGACGCTTGTGGACAGGAAAAAGGATCTGATTATTGCCAGCGGATACAACATTTCTCCCGTGGAGATCGACAACATCCTGTATGAGCACCCGAAAATCCTGGAGGCATGTGCGGTGGGAGTTCCGGATGCCTACCGCGGCGAGACGGTAAAGGCCTTTATTGTTGTAAAAGAGGGAGAACATCTCACAGAGCAGGAAGTAATAGATTACTGCAAACAGCACCTTGCCGCGTATAAAGTACCCAAGCTCATAGAGTTCATGGATGAGCTGCCGAAGAGCGTCATCGGCAAGGTTTTGCGAAGAACATTGAGGGAGATGGAGCTTGAAAGAGTGAAGAAGTAATAAAGGAGTGTATGTATTCTAATGAGTTGGAAGATTCATTAACCCTTTTTTTCATTGTTGAAGAGATTCTTACGTAACATTTTCAGTTGTATGAGATACAAAAAAAGCTGGAGAATTTCAGGGAATTCTGGGGAATTGTAGAGACATGAATTTTCTTTTATGTAAGTCATGATCTATTTCCCTGTTGTACGCTGGTCGTAGGCTGGGAGGACGTGAAGTTTGCCCTTCATGATACGAAACTATTTGATTAAGAAGGTGGCTCCATGAAACGTAATACTGTGAAGTTCTTGAAATGGTCGGGTTTTCTCATCTTGATGGTACTGTTGGTTCTTGGGCTCGTTATCGCATATTTTTACCTCAGGCCGAACAGGTCGGAGGTATCCGAAGAACTGACTATTGAAACGTGGCCCGCCGTGGCCGACGGAACGCACAACGCCTTTACTGACATGACCTACTTCAAGGATTCCTTTTGGCTCGTCCATGTTTCGTCCCCGTGGCACTTATTTTCCACGAAATCTAGGATTGTCCTTTGGAGCTCAAAGGACGCGCACACATGGAGCAAGGTTACAGAGTTTTACAGCCCTGGGGAGGATATCAGAGACCCAAAACTTGCCGTTCACGAGGACGGGATTGTACTATATTCCCACAGTAATATAGACAGTTTAACTGGAGCCGCCTTTAAAACAATGGCAGCTACAAGCGAGGACGGAATAACTTGGACGCCTTTTGTAGATATGGAGCCCACTGGCTGGCTCTTCTGGCGGCCTAAATCACCTGACGGCGGTAGAACATGGTACGTTGCGGCCTACCGATACAATCACGAAAACTCCGTTTTGTTGAAGTCGACCGATGGGCTGACATGGGAAAAGGTGTCCACTATCAATATCGGCGACTTCAACGACGAAACGACGATCGAGTTTCTCGCCGATGGGAGACTTTTGGCCACTGCGCGCCTCGAGGTGGCCGGATACTATTTCGGGGACAATAGGGGCAACACTTTGATTTCCGTCGCCTCTCCACCGTACACGGAATGGACCGAGAACCACAGTACGGTCGCTCGTTTGGACGGTCCCTGTCTATTTTCCTACAACGGTCGGACCTATGCGGTCGGAAGGTACCAGCCTGGGAAAAGGCCGTACCTCTTCGAAACAGGCAGTATCCTGGCCAAGCGGAGGACCTCGCTGTACCTCGTTTTGGAGGACAGGCTCATTTGGCTTTCCGATCTCCCGAGCGGCGGCGACACGTCCTATCCGGGCATCGTGATCCGGGGTGATGAGGCTTACATCTCGTATTATACGAGCAACCTAAAACGGGATTACCCCTGGATTATAGGGATGTTCTCGCCAGCCGACGTCATGATAGCGAAGGTGAACCTTAAGGAGCTTGAGGCTTTGGCGATGGAGAGAATCGAGGAATAGACCGCGTTTTTGATACAACTTTGTTTCCTATCGTCCCTGTATATAGGACTGCCGAAGAGGGAGAATTTAGGGGTATTTCGGGACATTTCAAGGCATGCTGAAGATATATAGATAAGATGTGTCACTTCTTTTCGTCTTTTAAGGACTTCAAGGGTCCATAATTTAATGATATCATTGAGAAAAGTAGGGTTTCATTGGAATAACTTTGGTGTCACTTTTGTGCCAGTTTTTTCAAAAAAACATGGTATTTTGGGGTAGT
>CAZIWT010000208.1:0-3654 GCA_964542895.1 uncultured Thermodesulfobacteriota bacterium | reverse complement strand
TTTTTTTTGATTATATCCTCTGTACATGTCTATTATAATAATGTATGCATAAAATAATAGTATGATCAAGGAAAAGGCGTTAAAATATAACTCCTTTTCCTTATTTTCATTTTTTTACTACTTACACAATTGCAGTTTCTATAGTCCCTTAAAAGCAGTAGCTAGAGCATAGAGAAGAGAAGAAGCAAACAGGAATAGAGTTTTAAGGTTAGCAAATACAGGAATTGCCACGTTAAGCGCTGGTACAAACATAGCAACAACGCCCAAAATTAGAAGAATACATCCGATCCACCAGGTAATCTTCTTCGGTGCATTGGTTTTCATTTTCGCCTCCAAAAAGTGTTACATAATGTTTATATTTGTATCACATTTTTGTAAAAAGTCAACAAAAAAGGGCCTTTTTCATCAAATCTTCACAATATCTCCCTTTCTCTATTTACAACAAAAACTTTGAATGATATATTGAATTTTAGGAGGTATCATGTTTGCCGGTTTTTTCAGGTTTCTGATCTACAGCCTGCTCTTTTTTTTCGCCTACCGCCTCTTCAGGTTTTTTGTGCCGAAAGGTGTAAAGGGAAACAAGGAGACCGTAACGAAGGAAGGGATAAAGGTGGACGACGTCATGGTGAAAGACCCCGCCTGCGGAATTTACCTTCCCAAGAGGGACGCCGTTAGGGAAAGGATCAAAGGGGAGACCCACTACTTCTGCAGCGAGAGGTGCGCCAAGAATTTCAGAAAGGGGATCGTAAAGGAGAGGAGTCGAGACGCCGTGAGCGTGGAGAGATAGGGAATCTCAAGCCTATTCGCCTCCCTTTGTTTAAAAGCCACGCAGGCTCCCCGTAAAGCGCTCGGCAAAAAAGGCGGCGGACGGAGTTGGAATCTACATTTTAGTCCCCATGAGTCGGGCCAATCTTGTCCGGTCTATTGCCTTTCTCTCTCAATTCATTAAGTTCCAAGTCCTTTCCTTGAATAGACATCCGTCTGCCCCGGCTTCCTTTAGGTAATCGTTCTTTTTCCCGCTTCATTTCGGTTGCGAAATCGTAAATAGATTTGCCGGCGGTTTTTAAAAATTTGTTGACAACTGCCGAAGAATAGACCATAAATTGTTGTAAAGCCAGGTGGGTCGTTGCGCTATTTTCGGTGATCCGTGTAAATGTACTTTCCGTTTAATCGGGCGGAAACGATGAGAGAGAAAACCGACTCGCTTCGCCTGATCAGAGGGTATCGGCGACTCCTTAAAGAGTGCAGAGGGAGTCCAGGGGTGAATTTATATCGCAGGAGGTAAAAATGGAGAATCTCGTAACGGTCCTCGGCCTGTTGATTACCGCCGCCGCCGTTCTCTCGATCCTTTTCAAATTTATCAAGCAATCTTCCATAGTTGCCTTTATAGTGGTTGGGGTATTTGCGGGAATCTTCGGCGATAAGTTCCAAATCCCCCACGAGGTGATCGATATATTTACCGAGGTCGGAATCATCCTCCTCCTGTTTATGGCCGGGCTCGAGGTGGAGTTCGAGAGCTTCGTCAAGTGGTGGAAGCTTTTTCTCGGAAACGGCATAGGCCAGATACTCCTCACCGTCCTTATCGGTTCTCTTATCGGCTTTCTGCTACTGGACCTTCCGGACGTAAAATCCACAATCTTTTTTGGGCTCTGTTTGACCTTCTCCTCCACAATCGTGGTTATCAGCTACCTGAAAAATCAAAAGGCGATGGAGTCAATGTACGGGCAGACGGTCCTCGGTATTATGGTCCTTCAGGACATATCCGCGGTCCTCTCCCTTGTGGTCTTGAAGGGATTGTCGGAGGGGGGGTCGCTTCTGATCTCCCTCGGTGTTGTGGCCTTGAAGCTGGTGGCCCTGATAGTCGTTCTGTTCGTTCTCTCTAAGTTTGTCCTTACCGCCCTCTTCAGGTTTCTTGCGAGGTCGAAGGAGCTCCTCTTTCTCGGCTCTCTGGGCTGGGCCCTTGGCGTCGCCGCGGCCTGCGAGCTGGTCCACTTCTCGCCGGAGATAGGGGCGTTCATGGCGGGGGCCGCCCTCTCGTTTCTCCCATACCGCCTTGAGGTCCAGGACAAGGTGGAGCCGATGAAGGACTTCGGGATCATCCTCTTTTTCATAGCTCTCGGATTCAGTTTGAAAATTGATATGGGTGTAATCGGGCTGATCCCCGCGATCGTTACGGTGGCGCTCTTCGTCCTCCTCGGAAGCCCGGTCATAATGCTCTTTATCGGCTATATCTTCAAGGTAAAGAGCAGGGCCGCCTTTATGACGGGGGCGATAATCAACCAGATCTCCGAGTTTTCCCTGATCCTCGCGACTCTATGCCACAGACAGGGACTCTTTGACGACAGGGTCTTTCTCCTCGTCGTACTGGCGACGGTGACCACGCTCCTCTTTTCGAGCCTCGGCCACCAGTTTCTGGACGAGCTCTACTCCCTCTTTCGGAGGCGGCTTTCGTTTATCGACAACCGGAGCAGGCTGAAGACCGAAGCGGAGCTGGAGGGATTTAAGCTTGAAGACCATATTGTGGTGATCAAGTACAACAACCTTGCGGAGAGGTTCATCGAGCACTACCTTGATGCAGGGGAGAGGGTTCTTCTGATCGACATCGACCCCGAGGTCTACAGAAAAATGTCGGGGAGATCGAAGAACCTGGAGTGTATGTACGCGGATATCTACGACCCGGACACTTGGGAGGAGGCGGGCTTCGGGGAGGCGAAGGCGGTGATCTCGTGTCTCATCGAAGGGCAGAGCGCGGAGGTGGGAATTCTGAAGTGGCTTAAGGACAACGGGAAGAAGACGCCCTTTTTCGCCGCGGCGGACTCCTACCGGGACGCCCTGGAGCTCTACGACAACGGCGCGACCTTCGTAATCCAGGTGGGGATACTGTCGGCGGAAAAAATCGGCGAGCTGTTGGACGAGTACGGCGATACACTAAAGGGTTTTAGGGAGAGAGGTCGCCGGCAGTACAATATGATAAAAGAGGCGGCGGCGACAGACGAGACGTTCTCAATAAAGTGAGGGCTTTAGGGAGTGCTTGGTGATTTATAGGCAATGAACTTTTTTTGGACAAGGGGCTTAAGCCCCTTGTCTATTCATTGGCAAAAAAAAGGGGGGCAAATTCCGCCCCCCATGATTTTTTCTATTTTGATGTTGTTTACGGCGTCAGCGTATCGCCCGCGTCGAAGTTGGTCTCAACCGGTCCCGGACCGCCCGGTGCCGGTAAGGTATCGCCTATGTTGTAATTCCCGGACCACGCACCGCCAAGCGCTGTAAATCCGTTGTGTCCCCAGTTCACGTAGTTGCCGAAACCGGCGGCGCCGGAGTCAAGATACAGAATAAACCTGTCTACCGCGCCGTCTATCGTTCCGGCGTTCTTGTAGAAGTGGGTGGCAAGCGACGTAACGTCCCCTATGAGGTTTCCTGCCTCCATGTACGCCCCATAAGCCGCCGTATTGGTTGCCGTGATATCCATGTAGTTGTGCTTGATGTTGGCAAAGATGTCGTGATCGGCTTCAAGATATGTGCCAAGGGCGGTAACACCCGAGACAAGAATAGTGTTTCCTGAGATAGTGGAGACGATATCCCTGTCACAGCCGGCAAAGATATCGATTCCCATTGCAACAGATGATGAGGAGTATGACTCTATCCGGTTTTCCG
>CAZIWT010000207.1:0-3662 GCA_964542895.1 uncultured Thermodesulfobacteriota bacterium | reverse complement strand
TCCTGCCGTCCGGGGTCGCGATACAGACGCGGCCGTCATAGGTGTGGGAGGTCATGGAGTTAACGAAGGGGGCTATGAATCCACCCTTGTATGTGTCGTGCTTGAACGTCTCCTCGAATATGCGCTTGGTCACCCTGTGGGCGATCTCGTCGGTCCCGGGAGATCCGTTTCCCCACTTCCCGTCCACGGCTAATATCATTTTGTGTATATCCTCGTAGCCGACGTAGTTGTGGTCGATCGCCTCGATCAGCTCTTTAAACGTGAACCTCTTCTCTTCGAAGATCAGCTTCTTGATCACGAAGAGGGAATCGACCACGTTGGCTATGCTGCTCATGACCAGTATCCCCTCGAGGTCGTAGACGCCTCCCCCCCTCGTGATGTCCATCCTCTTTTCAAGGGGGCCCTGGACAAAGGCGGAGATGTGGGGGGAGGGGAGGTGATCTGCGAAGGCGCGGTCCCTGATCTTCGCCGCATCGGCGACCTGACTCATCTGAAGCCCCACCTGTTTCATAAAGGCGTCCTCCAGCTCCTCGTAGGACTTAAACGAGTCCGGGTCGCCGGTCTCAAGCCCCGCTCCCTTCACCGTGCCGACGAGCGTCCTTGCGTCGCCGTCTCTCAAGGTCATGTCGAAGATCCTGCAGAGGAGCACGGCGGAAAAGGCGATGCTCCCGGTCTTCGCCGGGATGCAGAGGTCGACGCAGCTCGCCATGGCGTATCCCATCGCGTCCGACCTGGGATATCCCCTCTTTTCCAACGCCTCGATGGAGACCGCGTCGTTCAAAACCGAGACGTTGGATGTCCCGTGATACTGCATGTCGGCGACCTTGAGATATAGCTCGTCGGGGGATTTCTCGTTGAAGCGCACCGCGAAGTTGAGGCACGTCTTGGAGCGCTCGGCGGCATCTAACATCAAGTAGGTCAGCTCGTTCGCGGCGTCGTTGCCGTCGTCGTCGAGGCCGCCGAGGGTGACCGGCTCGGAACCCTCGTATCGGGCGGCGAAATAGCCGTTGAAATTGGAATAGGGCCGCATGTTGTGGCTCATGACCTTGAGGAAGAGCTCCTCCAGGAGCTCGCACGCCTCCTCGCTTGTGATCTTTCCTTCGTTAATATCCTTTTTGTAATACGGGTAAAAAATTTGGTCGAGACGGCCCGGCGTGTGGACGTTAAACGGCAGCGCGAGCTCGAGCGCCGTCTTTTCGGTCCAGTAAGACTGCACCGCCTCGGAAAACGTCTCCGCGGGATGGAGGGGGACCTTTCTGCAGTTTTCCAGCATCTTTACAAGGATTTCCCTCTTTTTTGGATCGCCTTCTTTTTCTACGTTTTCCTCGAGCTTTTCCACAAGGCGTTTCGCGAAGATGATCACTCCCTTAAGAGCTATGTCGATCGATTTAAAAAAGTCGCGATCCTCGGTCGACAGGCCGTTCCCACCGGCGAGCTTCTCGCCCACCTCCTCCCTCATCTTGAGGAGTCCCACTTTGAGGACCTTCTCATGATCCGGGATAATGTGTCCCTGCCAGTTACCCACGGCGGCGCCGGGGGAGATAACCGTCTCGTTTTTCGAGTTGGTGGAGGGAAGAGAGGCGAAAAAGCTCTGCACATCGCCCCTGTAGACGCCTGATTCCTCAAGCCCCATCTTGAATCGGTCGATAACGGTATTCCCCTTCCAATAAGGGAGGAGATCCTTCTGGAGTATCTTCTTGTCGCGCCGACTGATCGTGTAAGGATTAATGTCCCGCCTGTGAACCGGCTTCAGGCCGATGGACGGCATCGCCGCGCCCACCTCCTTTGTCTGCTTCAAATTCTTGTAGAAATCGAGGACTCCGTATTGCTTCAGCATATATTTTATAAACCTGATATTCTCCTTGACCAGACAGGCCAGCATGGAAAAGGTGTCCAGCTCAATCTCCATCACGTCGTTGAAGAGGCCCCGCTCCAGATCGAGGGGTATCCCCACGTAATTCTCCGTCCACGTCCCGGCGATGCGGTCGTCCGGATCGATCCAGAAGCCCATATTCTCGTATACGTTTTTCATCGCCAGGGCGACCCTTACCCCGTTCGATAGGCCGCCTCCCTCGGTCTCCCTCCACTTTTCCGTGTAATATTTCGCCCTCTCGATGGAAATGACGGAGAGATCTCGAAGATAGCTTTTCCTGATCCTCTTTATGCGGTCACTCGCGAGGTCTCTGATTTCCATAACGCTTCCTCCATAATCAAGAAATTAAGTAAAATTGATCGGGGATCGGGCTCTTTCGCGGTTAAAAACCTTTTTAAAATATCTTTTTACAAAGAACAAAAAATATGTTATATAATAAAGTAGTTTCTTATTGAATCAGGTTCAATTATAGGGAAGAAAAAAGGCCAAGTCAAATACTTTTTTCAAAGAAATCTCTTTTTTGAGTAACTTTTAGCTGTTTACACATAAGAATTGTTGTGAGCGAAAGGGGATGATTTTCCGATGAAGCGGCGAGCCAGGACACTCGAGGACAAGAGGGCAAAGGGCGAGAAAATCCTCAAGGTGGCAAAGGAGCTCTTCTTCGATAAGGGCTATTACGGCACCACGATAGAGATGATCACAGATCAATCCGGGGTAAGCATAGGTACCTTCTACTTTTATTACAAGAACAAGATCGAGATCTACAAGGCGCTCCAGGACGAGGGGCTCGATATTCTGCTGGAGATGATCGACGGGGTTATATCCGTCCCCGGCTTAAGTGCCCGCGACAAGCTTTACGAGCTCGCCCACACCTACCTCAATTACTACAAGGAGCACAGGGAGTACTTCGACATCATCGCGATATTGAGCGCCACGCCGGACGAGCTAAAAGAGACAGACACCGAGCTGAGCGGGATCATAAACACGAAGGCGTACAACGTCTTAAAGAAGATCGAAGGGGTGCTTAACGAGGGCGTTAAGAACGGGGAATTCGTTCCCATGGACACCTGGAAGGCGACGAGCGTGTTCTGGGGCCTGATGGACGGCTTGGTCCTGCTCGAGGAGCGCGACAACATCGTAAACGTGATCGGATTCGGCCTGGACGAGCTTATCAAACAGGCCCTCGAGATGTCGTTTTACGGGATAATGAAGAAGTGATTTGTTAAAATGTTCGAGTGATTAAGCTTGTGATCTATTGAGATTTCTTATAAATCCTTTAGAATTTAAAAATCCCACCTACTAGTTAATAAACACAACAACGAAATGGATAAGATAACTTAAAAATGCAACGTAATGCAATGATAGAAAAGCATCTTGACAACATTAATGAAATATGTTTTATTTAGAACGATAAAGATACCTTACAACTGCTAAAAATATTAGTCTATTATTTTTTGTAATATATTAGTCTTATAGGCTTATTGGCTAATTTAAAAAATAAGGGAACTATCCCCTTAAAGGAACTAGGCACACATTGAATATAGCATGTAGAGGATCATTATTAAATCTTAAATTGTATTTAAAAGAGGCTTCAGCCAAATAGTAATCCAGATATTTAGGGCTGATGCTTGAATAGACACCTCTGACTCTTCTTTTAAAAAGGGACCAAAATCCTTCGACTGAATTCGTATAATGAAGTGGACCCAATATGGTAAACAGTGAAACGGGGGTTTTAAGTGCATTAGTCACGAGTTGTGTTGACAGTTCGCCTTCCTGTAAGATGGTTTCA
>CAZIWT010000206.1:0-3666 GCA_964542895.1 uncultured Thermodesulfobacteriota bacterium | reverse complement strand
AGTCCATGACTCGTCACTTATTAACTCATCACCTGTCAACACTTTTAGTGACTAGGGCAATTTAACCGCTCTTTTGCGAAATTACTTTCCCGTCATACCTTTCCCCAAAACATCGTATACGTGAAGAAGGCGTAGTAGTCATCAAAGTTCAGGATGAAATCGGCCGACCCCGGCTCCGTGAGGCGGAGATACTCGTCCCACAGTTCATCGCCCACCTCCGGCCTCGCCCCGCCCCAGCGCATATCGAACAGCGACACCATCGCGTCTTTCATTTGGTCGGAGAGGGGCGGGCAAACCTCCCCCACGAAGGTTTTGACGGCGGCGTCCTTCAGGCCGGCGTCCCGAAACCAGCCCAGCCCCCTCATGGAATGCGATTTCGGATCCATACCCGAACTGAAGGGGGCGATTCCTAAGGACGTCGCGTTGAGCCTCGCCTCGAGCATCGGGTAGCCCGGCAACAGCTGCTGGGAAGACCAGAAGGTAACGGCGACCTTACCATTCGGCCTTACAACGCGCAACAGCTCCTTTGCGGCGGGTGTCGGCTCGTGGCCGGAGTGGTACCCCACTAAGTTACAGCTCCACGCCCAGTCGAACTGATCATCGTCGAAGGGGAGCTTTTCGACGCTCCCCTGCTTGAGGGAAAATCTTCCAACAAGCCCCTTCTCTCTCAACATTTCCCCGCCGTGGTCGAGAAACTCTCGGGAGATATCGAGGCCCGTAACGTGCCCGCCCTTTCCGACAGAGTCCAGCATTATCGGGATGTGCAGGCCGATCCCGCACCCCGCATCGAGGCCACAGCTGTCCAAGGGAAGCTTCAGCCACTTAACCGCCTCGCGAATCACCGGCTCCGTCATCAGGTGGGAGAGAAGCAGCTTTTCGATATAAGAGCTCGTGCTTGACATCATGGACTCTCCTTAAGGCTCCATTTTTCAATTATCTTACATGAGATCTCAGAAGAAAAATCTATCAGCTTTAGGCAACCGTCGCTTTTAGGATAAAAAGCCTCGAAGTCGGCGAAGTCTCGAAACCCCCTGCCGACGATCTCAGAGCAGTTTGTCGAGCCGGCCTCTTTCTTGAACCTGGAGACCATCTCCCTGCCGAGACCGAACGGCTCCGGCATCCCCAGCGGCCTCTTCAGTATCAGGTTTAAGTGCCCGACAATGAAGTCCAGGACGTTTCGGGGAAAGCTCGAGCTCCTGACGTCCATCCCGAAGAGGGAGTTTATCGCGATTATCGAGCCGGCCAGCGCCCCGCAGACACCGCCCGAAAGACCGATGCCGCCGTTTAAGATAAATGAGAGCGGCTCCAGGGAGCCCATATCGCCCATATCGATACCAATGCCCGTCCTCTCGCCAACGCGCCTCAGAACCTCCCCTGCGCAGCCGGCACCGCTGTTCAGCGTGTGCGATGAATCGACGGAATCGAGGCCCGTCTTTACACTCTCCTCCACGAACCTCACGCTCTCCCCGATGTGGCGGAAGCAGCGAAAGAGCCTGTCGCCGGGGACAAAATATCTAACCTGCCCCCAAGCCGTGTAGAAATCCACATCCGACCTCTCCCGGCACAGCGCGGTCCCGAACCTCCCCCTGAACCAATCGAGATATTCCCCCACTTTATTAAGGAGCGACGCTTTGGCCGTTTGGCCGCCTTCAGCGATCTCTCCGTCGAAGTGCTGCGCCATGAAGATCGCCCCCGCCGTCAGGACGCCGCAGGTGGAGCCGGACGCAACGACTCCCCCCTCGAGGCCGGTGACCGCCTTCAGGATTAGATCTTCGCGCGTACCCGTTATGTCCTGAAGGGCCTCCATCGTGGCGAGGGCGCAGTTCAAGTTCTTGATGAGGTAGAGTCTTCCCCTGGTCGAGCTCTTCATAAATCTGTTCCCATTGACTGCTTTTGAATTTATTCAATCTCCTTGATCGAACTCGGCATCGGAAAACATCTCGTACATCGGGTGGCCTTTTAAAAACTCCTCGATGAACTCTCCCTTCTCCTTTACTATCCCCGTCTCCACCGCGTATCTGCGCATGATGTATTCGGACAGCGCGAGCTTTAGGGCGATCAACGAGAGATGCGATACGCGTAGTCCCCCGCTCTGTCCGGTCAGGTCGTTCTCGGTAAGCGTCATGCAGTGGAGAAGTTCCTTTCCCCTTATCAGATTCGAGATAAGCTCCGCGGCCGAGACCTCGTCCGGCATATCCGTCAGCCGATATTTCGCATCGACGACGACCTCCCGCTCCGGATCGAGCGTAAGCTTTAGCTCAACAACTCTACCGGAGGCGGGGTCTCTGAGCCTTACGGCGGCCTCGGTGTCCTTAAACAGGTCAGGTTTTTTTCTGCTCACAAGACGGTCTTTCAATCTAATATCATTATCGGTAACCAATAATACACCATTTCAATTAAAAGGTCTTTAACTATTTCCCCGGATTGCAAAGAATTATGAGAATAAAGATTTCGCCACATTTTTTAAACTATTTATATCTATTGACAAATTGCAGCAATGTGATATATATACAGCAATATGAATAAAAAATTTTTGGAGGTTTCAATGAAGAGGAATAAAAAGCTGACCGCCGTCGTCATCCTGCTTTTTGCCGTTGCGATCGTGGCGGCGTTCGCCATTGGATGCTCGAAGGATAAGGAAACCCCGGCGGAGCCTTCAGCTCCAGAGGCTCCCGCTGCGCCGTCGACCGCGGGGCCGTCCTTGATGATGAATAAGTACTCGTATTCACCGGGGGAGGTAATAACCGTAACCTTCACGGCTCCGGGCATGTACGAGACCAACGCCTGGATCGGCATTATCCCGTCCCACGTTCCCCACGGGGAAGAGGCGACGAACGACCAGTACGATCTTACATACCAGTACCTCAACGGGATGACCTCCGGCACAATGACGTTTTCGGCGCCCGGTGTCCCCGGCTCCTACGACTTTAGGATGCACGACACCGACACCAACGGGAAGGAGGTCGCCTCGGTCTCGTTCGTGGTGAATTAGCAAAAAGGTCGCAGGGAAAAATATTTTTAGCTGTGTGGGGTAAGGGGGGTCAGGGCAGTTCTTTCTTGTATTAGGGGGGTAGGGCAGATACTTCTTGCAGCAGGGGGGAAGGTATTGTTATAGTGGGGATAGGGTATTTCGGTAGAGGGGCAGGACAAATGCTTGAGGGGGAATAGGGTAGGGTGTTTTTATAGGGTAAATAGCTTTTGTAATGGGAGAGTATAAAATGGGGAGGAAATAAGGCAGTTACTTTGGTAGGGACGTTGGGAAGGGTAGGGGACGGAAAGGTTGTTATAGAAAAGCCCGGGCGGTTGCGTCCGGGCTTTCATTTAATATGTAGAGAAGATTTTATTGACTATTACATAGAGGCATAAAGAAAGAAATACTTATAATTGCGTGAATAAAAGAAATACTATTAATAGTTGACAATTTGTTTCATCTGTGAAATATTATTAGCATAACAATACATTAAAGATAGGATAAATGAAAAAGTACAAAAATGATTCAGTATGGGAATTTCTACAAAAAGAATATGATTTTTGTTGGGAGAATCAAAAAGTAAATTATGATACAAGGGAAAAGTTACTTAGAATTTATATAACGGTGCTTTCTATATTGCCCCCATCCTTGATAATTTTTTATAATTCTGAAAAAAAAGGTAATGATAAATAAAG
>CAZIWT010000205.1:0-3790 GCA_964542895.1 uncultured Thermodesulfobacteriota bacterium | reverse complement strand
CGAAGTAACCACAATTGTACAATAGATCATACACAAGAAGGCCAATATCCGATAACACCTCCCTTGGAGTGAAGAAAAAGCCCTCTTTTAAAAAATACACACTATGAATCAACTTACCGCCAAGGCTCGACTGACTTCCCGAGACGAATCCATAACTTTTGTGCTCGAGGCCTCCGACAGGGAATTTCCGGGAATAAAGGACTACTGGGACGGCAACTGGATCCTCGTTCGCCTGCTCCTGGATATTCCCGGGCTGAAGATAGACTTCACGGATCCCTGTATCAGAACCGACGAGCTGGAGTCCTTTCTGGAGGACCTGAAGGGCCTCTCCCTCGGACACTCCCTCACGGCGGAGTCCTCTTTTTCCGAGCCCATCCTTTACATCAACCTCCAAATACCGGAGCCGGGTAGCGACATAGTCCTGGGCAGGATAGATATTACGATCTTCACCGATGAGGGGGCGGCGAGCGTGGCGGTGGAGTTGGACCTCGATTACGACGCCATCGAGGTCTTCGTTCACGGAATAGAGGATATCTTGAGGGAGTACCCCGTGGTCGCGAGAGAGACACATTGACCTTCCCTCCCCATTGAATAGTAAAGTACCTGTACCCAAAGCGCTCAAACTGCCCGCTTCGAGTTCCATCGTTATCAAAAGGAAAGGTGAGGTGAGCTAATGAAGAGGGCGAATGTTGACAAGCTCCTCGTAACAGACCATGTCTATCAGGTTGCCGGCGGGACCATAACCTCCGCCGATGACGCCTCTGCATTCCTAATAAAAGGGGACGACCCGATACTGATAGACACCGGGGCGGGCCGCTCCATAAAGAGGCTTATCGAAAACATCGAGGCAGCGGGCGTCGATCCCAAATCCGTAAAAAGGGTCGTCCTTACACATAACCACATAGACCACATCGGCGGGATGGAATACCTGAAGTCGAGCTTCGACGTGACGTTCTTCATGCACGAGCTGGACGCTCCCGCCGTTGAGATGGGTGACAGTATCGCAACTGCGGCCTCCATGTATGGAGTTCACCTCAACCCGATCGTTGTTGACGTCAAGTTCTCCGATTCTGAATTTGCCCTCGACTTCGACGACACAAAGCTGGTCCTCCTTCACACCCCCGGACACACCCCCGGCTCCGTCTCCCCCTATATCGATATCGACGGTGTGAGGGTCCTCTTCGCCCAGGACGTCCACGGCCCTTTCATGGACGTCTTCGGCTCCGACATCGGGATGTGGCGTAAATCGATGGAGAGGCTCAAAGGTCTTATGCCGGACGTCCTCTGCGAGGGGCATTTCGGCATCTTCAGGCCCAGGGAGCGTGCACTGGCCTACATAGACAATTATTTGAGACAGTACCGCCATTGACGCCATTGACCTATTGACGTTTCAACAGGTCCCGGTGCGGCGTTTGCCCTCCACGATAAGAGCAGGCGGGGTTTAGGGGCCTTAAAAATTACCTATCTTACCTCAACATGATAAACCCGCGGCCGCAAGAATGTGAAGGTTTCGGCGTCTTTATCACAAGGGGGTTGACATCCGCCCCCTTCTCCCCCATAATCTATCCTCAATGGACGAAAAGACCAAAAAAATACTGAAGATCGCGTCGGGAGACCTTCCTATAATGGAAAGGCCGTTTGATCTATGGGCCGAGGAGGCGGGGATTGAGACCGACGAGTTTCTCGATATCTTAAAGTACGGTCTTTCCGGGAAGAAAAAAGGGGGTTTCGTGCGCCGGTTCGGGGCTATCCTCAGCCACGGGAGGAGCGGCCTTACCGTAAACGCCATGGTGGCGTGGAAGGCGCCCCCCGACGCGGCGGACGCGGCGGGCGAGGCAATGGCCTCCTTTAAGGAGGTCTCCCACTGCTACCTACGGGAGACCGACAGGTCGTGGACGTATAATTTGTATACCATGATCCACGCCGAGTCAAAGGCCGCCTTACAAAAAACGTTAACCTCCATCTCGGAAAAGACTGGGATACGCGACTTCAAGGTTCTCGAGACCGTAAGGGAGCTAAAGAAAACGAGCCCGGACTACTTTGACGACGAGGGCCGAAAAACTATTTTTAAGGAAGTTGGAAGATGTCTGACAGGCACAAAGAATCGGAAAGGATTTTAAAAGCGGCCCGGAAGGTAATTCCCGGGGGCGTAAACAGCCCCGTCAGGGCCTACAAATCGGTGGGGGGAACGCCCCCATTTATCGTGAAGGGGTCGGGGAGCCGAATAACGGACGCGGACGGCAACGAGTATATCGACTACGTCCTCTCATGGGGGCCCCTGATCTTGGGACACGCCCACCCAGCGGTCGTTGACGCGGCGGTGAAGGCGGTCGGAAACGGCTCCAGCTTCGGCGCGCCGACCGAGATCGAGGTTGAGTTCGCCGAAGAGGTCTTAAAGCACTTTCCGGCCATGGATATGATAAGGCTCGTAAGCTCCGGGACGGAGGCCGCGATGACGGCGATTCGCCTCGCTCGGGGATACACCGGGCGCGACAGGGTCGTCAAGTTCGTGGGGTGCTATCACGGCCACGTAGACTCCCTCCTCAGCGACGCCGGGTCAGGAAAGGCTACCCTCGGAATCCCCTCAACGCCGGGCGTGACGGACGCCGCGGCAAAAGACACCGTCACCGTACCCTTCAACGACCTCGACGCCTTAAAGGGCGTTTTCAACGATATGGGAGACCGGATCGCGGCGGTCATAGTCGAGCCGGTGCCCGGAAACATGGGCGTGGTACCGCCGGTAGAGGGCTTTCTCAAGGGCATCATCGATGTCGCCAAAAAGGCGGGCGCCCTCGTGATATTCGACGAGGTGATGAACGGCTTTCGGGTGGACTACAAAAACGGCGGTGGCGGCTCCCAGACCCTCTACGGGCTCTCCCCGGACATCACACTGCTCGGCAAGGTCATCGGGGGCGGCTTTCCCCTGGGGGCCGTGGCCGGGAAAAAGGAGATCATGGAGAACCTCGCGCCGTCGGGGGGGATATACCAGGCGGGGACACTTTCGGGAAACCCGGTCGCCGTGTCCGCCGGTCTTGCCACCCTGAGGGAGCTTTACCGCCCCGGCGTTTTCAACGACATCGTAGGAAAGACGAAGGGGTTGATCGAGGGGCTCCTGTCGGCAGCGAAAGAGGCGGGAGTGCCCCTGTGGGGGGCCGCCGTCGGCACGATGGCGGCCGTCTTCTTCACGGAAGGCCCCGTGAAGAACTTCGAGGACGCCAAGGGGGCCAACGGTGATCTCTTTAAAAGGTACTTCCACGAGATGCTCAAACGCGGTGTCTACCTCGCCCCGTCACCCTTCGAGGCTCTGTTTGTCTCCTCCACCCACACCGACGACGACATAGCGAAGACGGTGGAAGCGGCCGGGGAGGTGTTTAAATTATTTAAAAATAGTTGATCATATTTAATTTTTTAAGGGTGGTCGTTAAGTATGTATTAGAAGATGTGTTTTTTATGATATTATAATATTGTTAATTTTTTAAAATGAAAACTAAAAAAGAACAGGTAGATGTTTTCCAAGGCTGATAAGCTTAACTCTTGCCCAAAATAAGTTCATAATATTCAATACTAATTTCAAGTAAAATTCCTATACATTTCATTAAGTCTTTAATAGTTCCATCTGATAATATAGAATCTTCTTTTGTTACAATAATACCACTCGCTATATCATTTAAAATATCTTCTAAATATGAAGATTGCAAATCATCCAATAAAAGCCATGTTTCTCTTTAAAAATAATCTTTTTCACATATTGGTATATGAAAATAGCCCCTGATATTATCACAAGGTGGTT
>CAZIWT010000204.1:0-3857 GCA_964542895.1 uncultured Thermodesulfobacteriota bacterium | reverse complement strand
CGGGTAAAAAAACCATTCGATATGTTTGACGGGCTGTGAAGGAACGGTAAGAATCCAACTTACAGGAATGATATTTTCATAAACTTTCTCTTGCCCACCTTAAAGAGACGACTCTCACCCGTATCAAACGCCCTGTTCTCCTCGGTAACCCTGTCGCCGTCGATGCTGACCGCCCCCTGCTTTATCATCCTTTTCGCCTCCGAGGTGGATGCAGTAAGTCCGAGCTCCGTTAAAATCCTCGGAATCCAGAGGCCGTCCACCGTTTCGGCCTCATCTCCGATAATCTTCTCGATTACACACTCCCCCTCGGGAACGTCCGTGGGAACCTCCCTCTTGGCGAAGACCCTGCCGAACTCCTCGAGGGCGTTGTCCGCCTCCTCCTTCCCCCAGAATCTCGCCGTCAGCTCCAGGGCGAGCGCCTCCTTCGCCTCCTTCGGATTCTTCGAGCCGTCCTCGAGCCTGCTCCTGAGCTCCTTGAAATCGTTAGTTGAGATGTCGGAGAGGAGCTCGTAATAGTCTATCATCAGCTCATCGGAGAGGCTCATCACCTTTCCGAATATCTCCTTTGCGGGCTCGGTAATGCCTATGTAGTTCCCGTAAGATTTGCTCATCTTCTTGACGCCGTCCGTGCCGACGAGGATAGGAACCGTAATGACGATCTGGGGCGGCTGGCCGAAATGTCTCTGGAGGTCACGCCCGACGAGGAGGTTGAATATCTGGTCGGTGCCGCCCAGCTCCACATCCGCCTTCAGCGCCACGGAGTCGTATCCCTGAACAAGGGGGTAGAGAAACTCGTGGATGGATATGGGCTGGTTGTTCTTGAAGCGGTTGCTGAAATCCTCCCGCTCCAGCATCCTCGCCACGGTCTGCTGGGCCGCAAGCTCGATAAGACCCTCCGCACTCATCTTGCCCATCCAGTTGGAGTTGAACTCGATGACCGTCTTTTTCTGATCGAGGATCTTGAAGACCTGCTCCTTGTAGGTCTCGGCGTTCTTTAAAAGCACCTCTTGGGTAAGCTGCTCCCTGGTGTCCGACCTGCCGGAGGGGTCTCCTATCATGCCGGTAAAGTCGCCGATAAGAAATACGGCCGTGTGCCCGAGCTCCTGGAAATGCTTCAGCTTCTGGATCAGCACCGTGTGCCCGAGGTGGAGATCCGGCGCCGTAGGGTCGAATCCCGCCTTTACGATCAGGGGTTTTTTGCTCTTTATGGCACCCGTTACCTTCTTTTCCATCTCCTCTTCGGAGATGATCTCTACAGTCCCCCTCAGTATCAGGTCCATCTGCTCATTAAGGTTATCGTTCATCGCTCTCCTTTTTCGGATATTTTTCCCTGAATCTTGTAATATTTAGGCTCTTTCCGCTCTTTTTATCTATCTCGACAACGACCCCCTGGGCCTCCACCCTCCCCTTTGCAGTCTCGAACCTCTGGGGGATGGATGTGAGGAAACGGGTCAGGGCCCTCTCCTTTTTGACGCCTATAACGGAGTCCCTCGGGCCCGTCATTCCGGCGTCCGTTATATAGGCCGTGCCGTCGGGGAGGATACGCTCGTCCGCCGTCTGGATGTGGGTATGGGTGCCTATTACCGCGCTTATCCTCCCGTCCAGGAAATGGGCCAGGGAGACCTTCTCCCTGGTGTCCTCGCCGTGAAAATCGAGGATGGTAATCGGAGTTTTGGCCCCCGAGATGATCTCCTCCGCCCTTGCAAAGGGATCGTCAAAATATCCCATATAAATCCTTCCCACGAGGTTCATTACACAAACCTCCGTCCCGCCCATTGTTTTTACGTTAATATATCCGTTCCCCGGGGTGGGCCTCGGGTAGTTGTCCGGCCTCAGAAGCTTCGGGGTCTTCTCTATGTAATCCAGTATCTCCCGCTTGTCCCAGATATGATTACCGCTGGTCAGGACATCGACCCCGGCTCCAAAGAGCTCCTCGGCGGTCTCGACGGTTAGCCCGAATCCGCCGGCGGCGTTTTCACCGTTTGCTATAACGAGGTCGCAGCCGTGTTTTTCCACAAGCCCTAAAACAGTAGACTTCAACACCCTCCTTCCGGGCTTCCCGATAATGTCCCCGAAAAAGAGGACCTTTAAAACCGCTTCCTTTCCAACGTTTTGAAGCATAGACGTTTTTAAACTTAGATAATCTGAAGCATAGATAAAAATGCCCCTTCCCTCAAGACAGCTTCGAGAAGGGGCGTTAAATACAACTACCTTGCATATTCTACGGCCCTGGTCTCTCTTATAACGGTTACCTTGATCTGACCCGGATAGGTGAGGTCCTCCTCAATTTTTTTGGCGATGTCTCTCGAAAGTATCAGCGAATCCTCGTCCGTCACCTGATCGCTGGTGACGATAATGCGAAGTTCCCTCCCCGCCTGAATGGCGTAAGACTTCGAGATGCCGTTAAACGACTTTGCGATCTTCTCCAGTTCGTTCAGCCGTCTCACGTAGGTCTCCAGCATCTCCTTTCTGGCCCCGGGCCTCGCCGCCGAGAGTGTGTCCGCGGCCTGTACGAGGACCGCCAGGGGGGTCTCCTGCTTTTCGTCGTTGTGGTGCGCGGCGATGGCGTGCACTATCCGGTGGGATTCACCGTAACGCCTTGCCAAGTCCGCCCCGATGACCGCGTGGGGGCCCTCCACCTCGTGATCCACCGCCTTTCCGATGTCATGGAGGAGGCCCGCCCTCTTGGCCTGCCTGATATTGAGCTTCAGCTCCGCCGCCATGATCCCCATCAAGAAAGCCACCTCGAGGGAGTGCTGATAGACGTTCTGGGCGAAGCTCGTCCTGTACTTGAGCCTCCCGATAAGCTTTATCAGCTCGGGGTGGAGACCGTGAAGCCCGAGGTCGAAACAGGCCTGCTCCCCGGCATCCCGTATCTTGGCATCCAGCTCCTCCGTAACCTTTTTAACGATCTCCTCGATCCTTGCGGGATGGATACGGCCGTCCGTGATGAGCTTCTCGAGGGAGATCCTGGCGATCTCCCTGCGGACGGGATTGTGGGAAGAGAGGATAACCGCCTCCGGTGTATCGTCGATAACGAGATCGACGCCGGTGGCCGCCTCTATGGCGCGTATGTTTCTCCCCTCCCGTCCGATGATCCTCCCCTTCATCTCTTCGTTGGGGAGCGTTACGATCGACACGGTTCTTTCGGTTACATATTCCCCCGCAAATCGCTGGATGGCGGTGGACATGATCTCGACCGACTTTTTATCAGCGTTCTCCCTGAGCTCCTCCTCTATCTTCCTGAGGCTCTTTGCCGCATCGTGTTTTGCGTCGTCCTCTATAAGCCTGACCAGCTCCTCCTTCGCGGCGTCTCTGGTAATTCCGCTTATATCCTCAAGGGTGCTTTTCTGTTTCTCGACAAGTTCATCTAATTTATTTTCTTTCTCCTCCACTGTTTTTATTTGAAGAGAGAGGCTCCTGTCTTTCTTTGAAAGCTCCACCTCCTTTTTGTCCAGGTGCTCGATCTTCCTGTCGATGTTTTCTTCCTTCGAGACGAGTCTCTTTTCCATGGAGTTCAGGTTGTTCCTCTTCTCCTTCGTCTCCATCTCGAAGTCATGCTTCATCTGGTAAAGCGTATCCTTTGCCGACAGTGAGGCCTCTTTCTTTATAGAATCTGCACTCCTGTGCGCTTCATCAATAATCTTTGCAGCGGTGTCTTCGGCGGATTCAATCCTCTTGTTTGATAAAATCCTCTTCAACAAGAAGCCCAAAAAGACTCCCATGACCAGTCCAGAACTCACTGCAAGTATAATTTCTGCTGCTGACAAGGTTTACACACCTCCTTTTGTAAGGCTGTTTTTTATAAACATTTTATCATCCGACTCTAGGTGATAATGCAATCCACTTTTTTATCG
>CAZIWT010000203.1:0-3968 GCA_964542895.1 uncultured Thermodesulfobacteriota bacterium | reverse complement strand
TAGATTATCGTCCTCCTTCAATATGCCCATGAAATCGAATCCGGTCATCTCGGGCATAAATATGTCCAGGATAATCATGTCTACGTCATTTTTGCCCTTCAGAAAATCGATGGCCACTTTGGGCTTGTCAAAGGGTATCGTGGTAAATCCCTCCTCTTCAAGCATCTCACTCAGAAAGTCCAAGACCGGCTTATCGTCATCGACCACCATAATCTTCAGGTCTATTTTCTCCTTTTTGGACTTCGTAAGGGACTCGATCCTTTTCGCCAAGGACCTCCCCGTAATCGGTTTTTCCACGTAATCGATGGCGCCCAGCGACATGGCCCTGTCTTTCTCCGGTAAGACAGAAACCACAATGACCGGAATATCGGAGGTCTCCTCGCTTTTCTTCAGTTTTCTCAACACCTCCCAGCCCATGGTATCGGGGAGGATCAGATCGAGGATAATAATGGACGGGGAATGCTCTTTGGCCAGCGGAAGGGCTTCTTTGCCCAATCTCGAGCTTATCACCTGAAAACCCTCTTTTTCAAGGAATTTCCTGTAGAGCTTCAGGGTCGACTGCTCGTCCTCTATGATCAGAACTTTTTTTGACACGGTGCTCTCTGTTCCCTTTTCATCGACGATCGGCGTATTTACAGGGATGGTAAATGAAAAGGTGCTGCCCTTTCCCACCTCGGAAGAGACCTCGATCTCTCCGCCCAGAAGCTCCACCAATTTTTTGGTGATGTTCAATCCCAGACCGGTGCCGCCATATTTTCTTGTGGTGGAGGCGTCCGCCTGAGAGAACGGGTCAAAGATCGCTTCTATCTTATCCGGGGGGATACCGATTCCGGTATCCTTTACTGAGATGGTAAGGTGGTTTTCTGTGTCGTCCTTTCCGTTCATCGTGACCGAAACATCTATTCTGCCCGTATCTGAAAATTTAACCGCATTGCCGAGGAGATTTACAATTATCTGTCGGATTTTATCCGGATCGCTTATTACCTGGGAAGAGATGTTCTTGTCGATTTCAAGGTTGAGGCTAAGCCCCTTCTCCATAGCCTTTAGATTGAAAAGCGCTATCGTGTTGTTTAATAGATCGAGAAGGTAGAATACCTCCTCGTTAACCTCCGACTTGCCGGACTCGATTTTTGAGAGGTCGAGAATATCGTTGATCAAGGACAAGAGAACACTCCCGCTTTCATAGATGGTCCTTACATTTTCCCTCTGCTCTTCCGTCAGGTCCTCTTCAAGGAGCAGCTCGGAAAAGCCGAGTATAGCGTTCATGGGTGTACGTATCTCGTGAGACATATTGGCGAGAAACTCACTCTTGGCCCGGTTGGATTCCTCGGCCCTGATCTTGGCCGTCTTCAGCTCTTCCCTCATAATCCGTGAATCGGTCACGTCCGTCATAATTCCGGTGATTCCGACCGGCTTGCCGTTTTTCTTTAGTACCCTGCCCGATGCGCTGAAGTAGCGTATTCCCCCATTTTTGTCGATCCCCCTGAATTCGTATGATTCCCTTTTCTTTTCCATTCCGCTCTTCAATAGGTCATAGAATCCGGACAGATCTTCCGGGTGAATAAATTCGGCGCTCGATTTCCCTATGAAATCTTCAATCTTGTAGCCCGAGATCTGCTCTATGACGGGACTCAAATAGGTGAAGTTTCCCTGAAGGTCGATGTTAAAAACAACATCGTTGAGATTTTCCACCAGATTCCGGTACTGCTCCTCGTTTTCTCTCAGTTTTTCCTCGATCTGTCTTCGCTCCGTAATGTCACGGGCGATCCCCGCGGTGCCTACGACTTCTCCGCCGTCTTCGAATATAGGAACCTTAATCGTCTCGATCCAGGTTCGGGTTCCATCAAATTTCTCAAGAGGTTCCTCAACTCGCTTAATTTCTCTTGATCGCATCACATCAAAATCGTCGGACATGTATATTTCCGCCAAATCCCGAGGCCAGATATCGAGATCCGTCTTGCCGATCAGATCATCAGGGCTTACATTACAGGATATTCCGTAAGGCTGGTTTACGGCAATAAAACGGTTTTCCTTATCTTTAAGCCACGCCATATCGGGAATACTGTCGAGCAACGCTTTTTGCTGCCGCTGAACCTCCCTGATCTTTTCAAACATCTGCTGTCGCTCGGTGATGTCGCGGTAGTTGGTCACAATGCCCTTTATCCTCGGATCATCCAGAAAGTTGCGTGATAAGGCCTCCATAATCCTCCAAGAACCGTCCTTGTGCCGACACCGATAAGTTGTAAGGATGGCCTCATCCTTCTTTTCTAAAACATCCTTAAATACTTCGACCATTCCCTCAAGATCATCAGGATGTATCAAATCTACGAAGTTAGTCCCTATCAAATCCTCCGGCTTGTCCCCCTGAACACGCTCATTTGACTGGCTCAAATACTTCATGGTCCCGTCATCGCCAACGATTGCGATGGCATCGGAGGAGCTCTCGATGAGCGTGCGAAATCTCTCCTCACTCTCCTTCAACGCCTCTTCCGCCAGCTTGAGGTCGGTTATGTTTCGCCCGCTCAAGAGGATTCTCGTTATCTCGTTATCCTCGTTATAATACGGATTGTAGGTATAATGCATGTAACAGTGTCCGTAAGTCGGGAAATCGAACCAATCTTGATATTCTACCTCCTCACCTTTCAAACAACGGTCGGCATTAGGCTTTACAATAGTTTCAAAGAACTCCTTTCCCATCACATCGGAAACCATCTTCCCAATTACATCCTGGGGAGTTTTGTTAAATACCCTCAAATACTCTTTATTTACGGTGAGGTATCTATAATCCTTGTCTATCATTATCATCATGTCGGTGGAGCTTGACACCATATGTTCATACCGGTGCAGTGCCTCCTCCGCCCGATAACGATCGGTAATGTCCTGGTTGACCCCGTATGTCTTGATCGTTCGGCCCTGCTCGTCTTTGACAATCAAGAAGCGCACCGCGATGTAGCCGACTTCTCCGTTGGTATACAGTATTCGATGTTCGAGCTGACGGCTGAAGTTCGGATCAGTGGTTTCGATCGCTGCCTGCACCTCCTTGCCTACTAAGCTCGTATCGTCCGGATGGCAGAACCTACGCGAGTAGTCTGCCGAAGACAGTTGGTACCCACCCATTTCTTCGGCCGTGGTACGGAAAATGCGATAGAAGTTGTCGTTGAAGGTAAAGGTGTCGCTGGCGACGTCGTATTCCCAGTGGCCGGCCCGGGCTATACGCAACGCGTTGGACAATTGAGCCTCGCTGTGTCGGAGTGCCTCATCTGCTCGCTTACGGTCTGTGATGTCCCTCCCTATACCGTGGACCTCCACTACCCTGTCTCCCTCCCACACCAGCCTTTCCTTTATTTCGAGGGTTACAATTTGACCCTGTTTGTTGCGTATTTGTATCTCGAACGCCCCCACATCCTCACCGGCCAGCTGCCTCTTGAAAATCTCCTGGGCATCCTTATAAGAACTCGGGATTACGAACTCGGAGAAATTTTTGTTCGATATCTCATCTAATGTGTATCCCGTAGAGTTTCCCAGCGGCTCGTTACAGAAGATAAAGTTGCCTTTTCCGTCTACGATGTACACGATATCCTTAATATTTGAAAGGAGGTTGTGGTATTTTTTCTCTGACTCTTCTATCTTCCTCTCGTAGATCTTTCTATCTGTAATGTCTTCCCCCGACCCTAAAACGCCTACCACATTGTGATCCTCATCTCTCAATACTACATTGTGCCAGGCTACAATCCTCTCCTCTCCATCCTTCGCCACCACACGATTAATGTGATATTGATACAGCTCACTATCGCCCTCAATCAGCTCCTTAAAAATTGTGGCGATCTCATCCCTTGAATCATCCTTGATAAAGGTATCAAACCAGTTTTTGCCTAAAAGTTCCTCCTCCTCATATCCAAGAACTGTTTTCCCCTTTCTATTTATGAGTATGATCTCACCTTCTGTGTTCAGCGCTACGAGGATCACTT
>CAZIWT010000202.1:0-4151 GCA_964542895.1 uncultured Thermodesulfobacteriota bacterium | reverse complement strand
ACGTTTTTTGCTTATATATATTTAAGTAAAGTATTTCCAAAATCTTTGAACGGCCGACCTCTCTCACTTACTTATTAAACCAAGGAGAAAAAAATGAAAAAGATAGTCAAGAAGAGAATGGTTCTTTTTTTCACTCTAACCTTTTTCCTGACCTCGGTCACGATTTTCTCGGTCGCCTTCGCCCAAGATGCCGGGGATACGGGCACAGGCGGTGATTCCACGTCGACGGCAACGACGGATGACACGGGCTCCGCCGGTACGACGGATGGCTCGTCTGACACTACAAGGGATGTGAACTGGAATAGCGCGCAGTTGGAAAAGGCGGAAAACCTCGCTAATGCGGCGGTGTCTCCCGTGGATAAGGCCCAGTCCGAACTCGATGAGGCGAACAGCACGTTGGCTGCGGCCGAGGAGAATCTCGCGGCGGTAAAGGCCGATCCCAATTCTACACCGGAAGATATCGCCGCGGCGGAGGAGGCGGTAAACAGTGCAAAGACCGACGTCGATACGGCGACTACCTCGTTGGAGGAAGCCCAGGCAAACAAGGAAGCGGCGGAAAAGGCGCTCTCCGAGCTAGAAGACGCAAAAGCGGCCCTCGCTGCGGCGGAAGAGGCGCTGGCGGCCTTAAATGCGGATCCGAACGCCACACCGGACGATATTGCCGCGGCGGAGGCGGCCCTCGAGGAGGCCAAAGCGAATCTCGGCACAGCGGAGACGGCGGCGGATGAGGCCGTGGCTAATGTAGGTGCAGTCAGTGTTGATACCGTTAAGTCCATGCGTGAAGAGGGAATGGGATGGGGAGTAATTTGTCACGAGCTCGGAATCCATCCGAGCGCCCTCGGCCTCAGGAAGGGGCAGAAAGATAAGGGCCTTATGAACATGGCCCTTGGAAAGGTTAAGGCCGGTTTCACAAATATGGTAAGGAACACGGTAAAGGCCGTAAAGGAAAATAAGTCCTCAATCTATGGCCAGTCAAAGAAGGACAGCGATAAGGCAAATGTAGCGAATTCAAGCAATGCAAATAAGGGAAAAAGCGGTAAAAGTAACAGCGGCAAAGGGGGCAAAAGTGGAGGAAAGGGTGGAGGCAAAGGCGGAGGGAAAGGGGGCGGGAAAGGTGGGGGCAAAGGCGGCGGAAAGAAATAGGATTTTTTCCCGAGGTGGTCGAAGAGGGTAATAGTTTGGTTCGATAGGGCCCATTGTTTACATTGAAATAATGGGCCTCTTTTTTGGAAGCCGTATATAATTAGTCCGATATATCGATTGAATCACAATTAATGGGATCTTAAGTAATTAGCTGGAAAAATCACCCGAAATGTGGTAAAAAGGACAATGGGAGAAAATTGATAAATAATACTTTGGGCTGGAGTGTATTTTTGATGTGGCCTGAAGAACGAAGGAGATGATAGATGGTGACACGAATGGAGGGTGGGAACAAGGATAAAAAGAAAAGCATCGGAACTACTCCCAAAAGGATTGTGAGAATCTTATTTCTCGTGGCGGGATTTGTTCTGCTCGGGACGATATTTTTAATGATAGTCATTCCCCGGGATAGGGGAGCCGTAACGCCTCCCGCAGGGGATTTTTCTTCCAAAGACAAGACCACCGGAAAGGTCAAAGACAACAAGAAGGTGGAAGCTCCGAAGAAGGATGAGGACTACGCGGTACCCGAAGATGATGTGGAGTCGACTGATTTGGAAGGGGGGGATGTTGAAGCGGGCTTGGATGATGAGGGAGAGGAGGGGGAAGGTGAAGAGGGTGCAGGAGACTATGCGGGAGTCTATGTGGGAACGGGCGAAAGCGAGACCGCCGATACGAGGACGGTATGGGAGATATCGATGGAGCTTTCCAAAGACAGCTTTGTGTATATAAACTGCAGGGTCAATCAGATAGAGAACACAGTAGAGGGAACCGGCAGTGAAACGGTTTTTACAATACTGGGGAACAGTATCGATATGAAGCTGTCGGCGGCGGGCAAAGATGATATCGTAATCACGAGCGAGTTCAACGGGAAAACGGCTAAAGTGTTTTCCGTAAATGAGCAGAGGCAGTTTTTCCTTTATGTCACACCAAGGAAGGTGAATATCAATACGGCTTTACTGCCCAAGGGGATGTTGACCGCGGGGGGCAACACGCCGTTGATTGATATGTCCGGCTTTTTGAAGGAGGACGGGGCAGTGATAGGGATGCTCCGTTCACCCCTGGTGCCGATGGTGGAATACAGATTGGAGCTTGTAGGGGATTGATATATTCCCAAGTATCTAAGAGAGCTTGAGTATGGTCTCAGTGTGTCGTTCATTCAAAAGGAGATGAGAGATAAGTTTCAGAAATCAACATCGCAATGGGGGGGGCTTTTTTCCAGTGGTGGCCGCCGCTTTATTTTTGTGTGCGTCCGTCCTATTTTCGGGGTGCGCAAAGGAGGAGCCGGCCGAAGACAAGAAGCTTTCCAAGACCCTGACGATATTGAACTGGGAAGACTATATAGAAATGGGCGTGGTTGAGGAGTTCGAGAAGAAATATGGCGTTGATGTTGAATTTGTCAATTACGTCAATGAAGACGAGATGATAAGCCTGATCCAATCGGATCCGGGGAAATATGACCTTGCCGTTGCCAGCGGAAGCGTTGTCGAGACAGCGATCAACTTGAAGCTATTGGAGAAGGTTGAAAAGAGGAACATACCAAATCTCTCGAAGGTAGATAGAAAATTCAGAACCCCACCGTTTGATAGAGACCTCGGTTACTCCATTCCGTATCTGTGGGGTACTTCCGGCCTGGCCGTAAACAGGAAATATGTAAAGGATAGTGATATAGGCTGGGAGATCCTCTTTGACAAGAGGTTCAAGGGCAGAATAGATATGTTGGACGATATTCAGGAGAATTTCGCCCCGCCATTGAAGATCTTCGGCGTTTCCATTAACACGGCGGACGAGAAGTCTTTAGAGGCGGCCAAGGCTATGTTGATGGAGCAGAAGGGGATAATCAGGGGATACTTTGATTCCTATGAGATAATACAGCATCTCAAAGAGGGTACAACATACGTGGCGTATATCTACAGCGGCGATACTTATGTGGCCAAAGAGGCCAACGAAGATGTGGAATATATCGTTCCTGATGAAGGCGCCCCGATATGGATCGACAACTGGATTATTCCGGCAGACGCGAAAAACAAGTACACGGCCGAGGTTTTCATCAACTATATCCTTGAGCCGAAGAACATCGCGAAAATATCGAACTACCTCTGGTATGCAAACGCGGTGTCCGAATCCAGGGGATTTCTAAACGAGGAGCTTCTCGATAACGAGAACATCTATCTTACAGGTGATATTCTGAAAAAATGCGAGTATTACACATCCCTGAAAGGTAAAAGAATTGTATTTATGAACAGGGTATGGGCGGAACTAACAAGATAAAAAAAACGAGATCGCTAAAAAACGACATCTTTCTCTTTATGGTGTTCATCGCCATATTGCCGATGGCGATTTATCTCTATCTCGACATATTCACCACGAGGAACAAATACAAAAAGGAGATAGACGAGTTCCTCTATTTAACCTCCGATCATGTAACGGAAGAGCTCTATAGGGTATTCATCGATCGTTACAACGATCTGACTATCCTCGCCGAAAATCCGATCATTAAATCAAACAAATTTACATCCGAGGAAAAGATAGCCGAGATGCAAAAGGTACAGGATCTGTACCTCTACTTCGATGACATCTCTTATGCGGACTCGTCGGGGGCTATCAACCTGTCCACCACCTATAATTACACATACAGTATCGGCAAGACAATCTGGTTCAAGGATGCCATGAAGGGCAATTCGGTGATAACTTACCCCTATCTAATCTCGATGGGGAATCGAATGGTCATAAGCTTCTTTCAGCCGGTATTCGACAATGAAAGGGTGATCGGCATCCTGACGGCGAGGATGGATATGAAAAAAGTTTGGGATATAACCAATGCGGATACGCTGAAGTGGGGAGATTATGGATATATAATTGTATTAGACAATTTCGGAAAGGTTGTCTCACACCCGAATGAAAAGATGTTGTATAAAAAGCTTAAGGGTATTGATTTAGGAGAGACCCTTGAAAGTGGAAAGCAAAGAAAGGTTATAAGATTTACGGACGATTCGGGTGTGGAGTTCGTAGCC
>CAZIWT010000201.1:0-4229 GCA_964542895.1 uncultured Thermodesulfobacteriota bacterium | reverse complement strand
TGGTAGTCCCAACGGGGATCGAACCCGTGTCTTCGGCGTGAGAGGCCGATATCCTAACCGCTAGACGATGGGACCAAATTTTTTGACGTGTTTTCTAAATATTTAATCAATCAATATACTACAGATTCTATATTCTTGTCAACGAAAAATATTGGAGAGGTTTAGATTTATTTCATGGCCCGCGGCAACCGTGAGTGTAGTGCGTCGAGGATATTCCGCACGAAAAACCGCAAACGTAAAGGGCTTAAAGGGGCGATCCCTGATACTCTCCCCGAGCGGTGTCGTCACCGGTATTTATACGAGCTCTTCCACCTGTTGTGGATCCACCACCACTCCCGCGGATTATCGAGGATCGTCTCTTCGATTACCCGGTTCACCACCTTGAGGCCCGAGTAGGTGTCCTCGTCCATATCTCCCGTCGCCTCAAGTGTGAACGGCTTTTTGATGACGATCTTGTGTTTCAGCCAGCCGAGGCGCTTTATTGTTATCGGCAGGATCACAGCTTTGCTCCAAAGGGCCAGGACCGCCGGTCCCTTGGCCGTAGAGACCTTGACGCCGAAGAACTCCACCCCCATGCACCCCTCCCTCACATCCTGGTCGGCGGCGATCCACAAGATCTCCTTTTTCTTTAAGACCTTGAGGCTCAACTTTGTGGCTCTGCTTCTCGGTTTTACCGGTATCGGATTTAGCTCCAAATCCCTCATCAGCTTCCAGAAATGACCGGCGAAGCTTTTGTCCATCGGCTCCTTGTAGACGAACGATATTGGATATCCCTTGATCGTGAGGGCTGTAAGCATCAAAAGAAAATTTCCCGTGTGGGTTCCGAGGGCCACTACACCCTTATCGCTCTTCAAGGCCTTCTTTATATACTCTTCCCCCTCGATATCGACGTCATTTACAATCTTGACGTAATTTTTCATAATCAGGGGGCCTTCGAGGAAGGTACGCACGATATTTTTCATGCTCTCTTTTGCAATCCCCCTAAGCTCCTTTTCAGTCAGGCTGTTTCCGTAAACGAGCTTAAGGTTGTTGAGGGCCACCCTTCTTAAACTGGTTCCGAACAACCAGATAAGGTGGCCCACGAGATCCGCCCCTATCCTTACCAGAGGTCCGGGAAGTGCCATCATGATCAGGAACAGGGGCTTTGCGGGCCAGGAGTAGAGTTTCCTGGTGAAGGCCTTAATTCTCCTCTTCAGGTGATACGTTCTCTTGGACCTCTTCTTTCTTGCCATCCCTTTTTTTTAACTCCGTTTTTTTATACCCGAAGATAGAACGTGGACTTGAAAAAGGGTCTATCGACCGCTTTACAGTGTACAGTTATCCGGGTGATTTTTAAAGGGGAAAGTGGTGATTTAGGGAAAAAAATGAAATAGATCTATAATATCTATAGTATTCTATAATATTAATTAATCCCGTGTATTTTATCGAGGTCCTCCCCCGCCGGGAAGGCTTGTAATGAAAACTCTATAAGACAGTCGATATTATTTTTAATTCATCTCGCTTTTAATCTTAATTAAATCAAAAGCTTATTCCGACCTCAGATCACGATCCCACAGTAATAATATTAAAGTATTAGAGGCTGAAAGATTTTTCCCAAACGAAAACGGTCCGTTCGCTATTTTTTGTTCGGCCCCTTCTTTATCCTTTATTATATCCGCATTCGACCGCAATCTTGGCAGCTAAGACACCTCCCTCTCTTCTTCATCGCTGTACCTGTACGCCCGCTTCCACCTCCTGTGGACCCACCACCACTCCTCGGGATTTTCGGTTATCTCTTGTTCGAGAACCTCGTTCATCCGCTTCAAGTTTTTGTAGAGATCCATATCCTTGTCGCCGGAGTTTACAAGCTTTACCGGCTCCTTGATTATTAGGGTGTGTTTCAGCCATCCCCCCCTTTTTACGTATATAGGCAGCACCGTTGACTCCGTCCTCTGGGCCAGGGTAACCGGCCCCCTGGATGTGCCGACCTTCACGCCGAAGAACTCGACACCGATGTCCCCGAACTTCGTGTCCTGATCGAGGGCGAGCCACAGGATTTCCCTGTTTCTCAAGACCCTGAGGGAGCGTTTTGTTGCCTCGCTCCTCGGCTTTACGGGGATGGGATTGAGCCCGAGGTTCTTGTTCAGATCCCTGACGAAATCCCTGAAATTGTCGTCTTTGGACTCTTTTAAGATGTAGTGGAGGGGATACCCCTTCTGGGTGAGGGACAGGATCAACAGGAGGAAGTTGCCCACGTGACTTCCGAGGATCAGGATTCCCTTCTCTCTTTTCAGCGCCTCCTTCAGATGATGTTCTCCCTCGATCGGCGTGTCTTTTGTTGTGTGGTCGGGCCTTATGATAATCGCAACCTCCGACATCATCCTGATGATGTTTTTCATACTCTCCTTTGCGATTCTCTTTATCTCGTCATCGGAAAGCGTGTCCCTGTAGGCGATGCGGAGGTTTCTTATCGCCAGCCTCCTTAACGGGAACGCAAAGGTCGCAAAGCCCCAGGCGATTATCTCGGATAGCAAGCGGATCCAGGACTCCGGAATCTTGAGCATAAGTCCGAGGGCCGGCCTCACCGGAAGGGCCGCTATCTTATTGAAGTAGGATTTGACAATCCTCTTCGGCTTTCTTTTTCTGGTCATTTATACGAAGGACTCGGTTAGGGTCTTTTTATCAACCTTCCCGGGTCCTACGAGGGGAAGGGCGTCGATGAACTTGACCATCTTCGGAACCTTGTAATCCGCTATCTTTTCCCGGCAGTATTTTGTGACCTCCTTGTCGGTCAGGTCGGCCCCCTGTCTCTTGACGACGGCCGCCGCCAGCACCTCGCCCCGCTTTTCATCCGGCACGCCGAAAACCGAGGTCTCCATGATGTTTTCGTGGCCGAGGAGGGTGTTTTCCACCTCCGCCGGGAATACGTTCAGCCCCCCGGTTATGACTATCTCACTGGAGCGGCCGAGGTGATAGACAAAACCGTCTTCGTCGATCCTTCCGAGATCGCCGGTATAGAACCAGCCGTCTTTCAAGTATTTTGCCGTCTCTTCCGGCTGCTTGTAGTAACCCTTCATCACCTGAGGTCCGGAGACCACGATCTCCCCCAGCTCACCCTTTTTGACCTCGTTTCCGTCTTTGTCGACGAATTTCATCTTCACTCCTTCCACGACCTTGCCGATGGAGCCCATCTTCTCGTCGGCGTATTTGAGGGGGAGAAGGGTCAACAGGGGGGATGTCTCGGTCAGGCCGTATCCCTGGATAACCTTGAGATGCGGTATCCTCCGCCGGTACTCCTCCATCAGCTTTTTCGGCACGCTCATTCCCATCATGGACACGTATTTCAGCGATGAAAGGTCGTAGCTCTCCAATTTGGGATCGGCGAGCATCATCTGCATTATCGGGGGCACGCTGTTGAAGAGCTCGACCTTCTCCCTCTCCACCGTCTTCCACACGGTGTCCGGGCGCCAGCTCTCGAAGATCACCAGGCTGTTTCCGAACATTAGCTGGTTGTTGACGAGGATCGGGCCGGTGATGTGGCTCATCGGGAGGATTACCGCCATGACGGTGTCCTCGGTGTTGTATTCCGGGATTATCTCGTGCAGCGTCTTCGGGAAGAGGTCCAGGTGTCTGTACTGGAGGATAACCCCCCTGGGCCTTCCGGTGCTCCCCGAGGTGTAGAGGTAAAGGGCCTCATCCTCTTCGGAGATATCAACGTCCGGCTCCTTCGGGTATCCGCCGGACAGGAACTGTTCGTAATCGATGTCCGGGGCCTTCTCCCCGTCGCCGATGAGCACTATCTTTTCAACGGCGGGATATTTGTCGCCCGCACCCTTTATGGCTTTAAGCATCTCCACCGTGGTGAAGATCATTCTGGCGTCGGAGTCAATGATGATATCCCTGAGCTCATCGCCGAACGTTCGGAAGTCTATGGGGACGCAGATTACGCCTATCGAGGTTGTGGCGAGATATATCTCCACAAATTCCGGGATGTTGGGGAGATATACGAATACCTTGTCCCCCTTTTTTATTGACGATGCAATGATTTGCGAAGCGAGCTTAAAGGTCCTCTCCTTTAAGTCTTTGAAGGTGATCTTCCTGTCGCCGTAAACAAGGGCCGTTTTATCCGGGAGCCTCCCTGCCGTTTTATTTAATTCTGTCTTGATGTTCATAGTTTAACCTCTAAAACTTTTTCTATTAAAAATTTACTAAAAACCGAATAAGCCATAAGTATAACCTATAAATCGGGA
>CAZIWT010000200.1:0-4298 GCA_964542895.1 uncultured Thermodesulfobacteriota bacterium | reverse complement strand
AAGATAAATTAGTCGTCTCCTTCTCGGTCGGTGTTGTTACCTTCTCCTCCTCGATCTCAAAGGCGATGTCTATCAAGGTTTTGTCCATCAGCGATGCCAAGGCCTTTGTTGTCTCAAACTCCCCGAACCTGCTGATGTTGATGAGGTCCCTGACGGTCATGGTTCCATCGACGATGTCAAAGACCTTCCTCTCTTCCTTCGACATTACCATCTCTTCCTTTGAGGGCTCATCGTCTTCGTAGTAAAGGTCATCTTTCGAGTCTTCGGGGTCCAATGTCTTCCAGAATTTAATCTCTTCCTCGGCGCCCGGCATCTTTTCAAAGACGAGGTTGTATGAGTAAATCTTTTGCTTTATCTCCGGCCATTCATCTGTCATCCTCAGGCTGTCCATGAGGAAGTGCTCGGTGTTGATCAGCTCAAAGGCCCTCTTGTCGTAGTTTATGAGGCGCTGGTGGAAGTTATACGTCCCGCTCTTCAGGTTCAAAAGCTTGAAGATCGTCTCGTGGGTTTGGAGTTTAAGGACATGCCGCAGATCGTTTATCGTGATTACACCCGATTCAATGAGGATGTCCCCTAATTTTTTCAGTGTCTCCTTCTGAACTTCAAGGGCGTTTCTCAGCTGCGACTTGCTTACCATATTTGCCGTGAGGAGCATCTCGCCGAGAAATTCGTCGACGTGCTTCCTCTTTGAATTCGCCGATATTATCATTCCGCTGTCGAAGAGGACCTCGATTTCCGTCCCCTTGTCGATGATATTTAAAACGCCGCTCTTCTGCTGTTGGTATAGAAGTTGGAGAATATCCACAACCGAGAAATCCTTTATGTCACCTTGGAGTGCCACTTTTTTTGAACTCCTTTCCTAAACAGTGGAAATTTCAGACTTGAAGAAATCCCGCTGGGCGATGATGTATACGATTATTAGAAAGAACAAATAGAGATAGGGATTGTGAATCAACGGAAAACCCTGAGATGATACAGGGTAGACGATTATCCCGTCTATTGTTAGAAGCTGAACGAGCAAAAGCACGTAAAGGGCCAAAAAGATGAACCCCTTTAAGGTCTTGCCGCGATAGATATTCCCAAATCCCGGAAACAGGATATTTACGGCCCTTACGATGTAGTTGCGGCGGGTGGTGACCCTGTCCACGGCCATCCTGAGTCTGGCCTTGGTTTTAGGGTCGACGCCTTCGCGCCTGACGAAGAGGGAGAAACACCTGTTGCAGGCGTCCCTCTTTTCCATGTGGCTGTGGGACTTCAAGAAAAAGGGCCTCCCGCAGAATTTACACGCCTTGGAAAATATATATCTCCTGTTGAGCGTGCCGATGATAAACAGTACGGCGGCTGCCACAATTCCAATTATCGGGGCGCTTCTTAAGGTTGTTCCTATCATCATGTTCTTCCACAGCCTGTTTGCCAAATCCTTGTTGCCCTTGGAGCTGATTACCCGTTCCCATAGGACGGAATCTGAAATATCTTCGTCCATGACGACCCTGTTGATCAGGGCAAGATAATCCGGCTCTATCGCGGTTATGTCTATCTCGATCTCGGCAAATTTCGATATGCGGTCATAAGAAAGCTCAAGGGCCCTCTCGTGGTTCTTGTCCGCTTCGTCCTGATCGAACTTGATCATGTAGTACTTGAACAAATTGTAATTGGGCGCCACGAGACTCGGGTTGTTGGCTATCGACTTTCTGTACAGCTCGAAAGCCCCCTCGTAATCTTTTTGTACAAATTTTATATTGCCGAGGTTGTTTAAAACCTCTGCATAATTATCGTCCAAGTCCAGGGTTTCATTGTAGTAGTAGCGGGCGTCGCTCAGGTATCCGGTCTTTTTGTTAAGGAGCCCGAGGGTAAAGAGGGCGTATTTATCCTCGAAGTTTTCCTCGACCCAGCTTTTGAGCTTCCTCTCGGCGTCCCAAGTGTAAATGTCGTTTTTTATCTGGACTATCTCGTCCGTGGCCTGATTGTGGGTGGAGAGCATCATCGTTGCGGTGTATTCGAGGGCCACGGGTGCGATAAGTAAGATAACGTAAAAGACGATGGCGATCTTCTTTTCCATGCTCGTGTAATAAACGAAAAAGGCCAAGTTAAAAAAGAAGAGTATCCAGATAAGGCCGAGGTCAAGGGTGGCGAGGAAAATGAGAAAAAGGAAGATCAAAACCGAAAACAGCAGGGGATGTATCTCCCATCCCGATTTTTCCTTAAGGTCGTTTGACAGGAGCGGGAGATACTTCGCCATGAGGCCGACGGCGAAAATGAGAAAAAGGGTGAGTATGAAGAATTCAAGAGATACTATAAGGTTTCCCACCAGCGCCGTATATGTGGCGATATCGGACATGGCGTCTTCGACACCTATTACGTAGTGATCGGTTATCTCGAACAGCCTGTTTAACGGTTTGTGTCTCCAGAGAAACTTGGCCTTGTAAAAGTGTATCCTGGCGATGTCCGGTGAGAACCTGATCGATTCGTTGATCAGCTTCAGGGCCGTTTCCAGGTCCCCCTCGTTTTCCATCATCCTGGAGAGCGTGAGGAGGGAGTAGGAATAGTACGAGACGTTTTTGTCGCTGTAGTTCAGCTTGGTATCGTACATCTCGTCGAGATAGTAAAATGCGTCTATCTTGCTCCCCTCCGCCAACGATGTGAGGAAGCGAAACCAGTTCTGATCGTAGCCCTTGAACTCGTCCCTTACGAAAAGGAACGAGGGTGTGCCCAAGACGTCCAGATCGTCGATCGTGGTTTTGATATCGTCCGCGGCAAAAGAGGGGATCACAACGAAAACAAAAAGAAAAAGAAAAACCGTCGGTTTTGTCAATGGTCTGAAAAAGCCCACCGTCATCTCCAAAAATGATCTACTTCATTTTTGTGTCAATTTATCATTAATTTTATCGAAAATCAAGCCATAATTTTTTACCTTGCCTTTTTCAATCATCTGTCCTATCTTAAACGAGATATGTTTCAGGGAGACAGATGAATTTCTACGGACTGGTGGAGCTGATGGCGAGGCTGAGGTCTCCCGACGGGTGCGCCTGGGACAGGGCGCAGAAGATCGAAGACCTAAGGCCCTATATCATGGAGGAGGCGATGGAGCTCGTCTCCGCCATCGATTCGGGCGACGACAGGAAGGTCAAGGAGGAGCTGGGCGACCTCCTCTTCGAGATAATCTTCGTGACGAGGATCGAGGAGGAAAAGGGGCATTTTAAGATCGACGACGTGATTGCTGCCGTCGCAGAGAAGATGATCGAGCGACACCCGCACGTCTTCGGGGAAGACAAGGCTAATGGAAAAGCCCCCACGAAGGAGGAGGTAAACAAGAGGTGGGAGGAGATAAAGGCGGAGAAGAGGGGAGGGGGGTCGGTCCTGGGCGGAGTTTCCGAGGAGCTTCCCGCCCTTCTGATCGCGGAGAAGTACGGCAGGAGGGCGAGCGACGTCGGCTTTGACTGGGAGGATATCGGTGGCGTGCTGGAGAAGATCGAGGAGGAGATAACCGAGCTGAGGGGGGCGAAGGCCGAGGGGAGCAAGCCCGATATCGAGGAGGAGATAGGAGACCTCCTCTTTTCCGTGGTGAACCTCTGCCGGTTTTTGGGGATCAACGCGGAGCTTGCCCTGAGGGGTGCGAACAAAAAATTTTCCCGGCGCTTCAGGGAGGTGGAAAAGATCCTGAAGGCGAGGAGCGTTCCGGCCGGGGCGATGAAGGATATGTCGATCGACGAGCTGGAAGAGCTCTGGCGGGAGGCGAAGGGGAAGGGGGAAGATAAATAGCAGATGTTCAAGTTGTATATCCAAGGAAAATGAGATGAAAAGGAAGTACTTCGCGGCGATGCTCTCCGGCCTCCTCCTTCCGGGGGCGGGGCAGATTGCCAACAAACAGCGTATAAAGGGCGTCGTCATCATCGTTCTGTGTGCGGTCCTCTTCGCCGCGGTCCTCTATTTTTTTGTAATGGGCTACGTCTCCGCGTTCAATGACAGGGAGATGCTCTACAGGACGGTGGTTGACTTCATGATCGAGGGGTTGAAGCGGGGCGGGGGGGGGCTGTTGTTTTCCTTCCTGGGGCTTATCGGGATATGGATCTACGCGACGGTCGATGCGCTGATCTTCGGCGACGATGCGGACGATGCTTGACGCATCAGTCCTTCGTCCTTCTGAACTTGCGGTTCATGGCGAGGATGAAGAGGGAGAGGAAAACAGCACCAAATATTATCTCAAATCCCTGAATATATGGGGAGAATCTTGTTGAGCATAATTTGCATTAGTCACGAGTTGTGTTGACAGTTCGCCTTCCTGTAAGATGGTTTCACTA
>CAZIWT010000199.1:0-4423 GCA_964542895.1 uncultured Thermodesulfobacteriota bacterium | reverse complement strand
CAGAGAGCCAACGCCGCGCCCGTCGTCCATCGTCGCTGCCCGGCCATCGTCATCTCGCGTCCTCCTTGCCTGCGGGTTGGTTCGGGGCGCTCCCGTGGCGGAGCGCCCGCACGAACTGCGGGGTCACGGCGCCGCGGCCGAGAGCGGTCCTCGTGGCCTTGTCGCCCTTGCCCTGGATGCCGGTGGCCGACAGGAGCCCCCTGTCGCAGCCGGGGCACCGGTCGAGCGCCAGCTCGATGCGGCGGGTCAGCTTGTCGTACTCCTTAAATCCCTCGAAGGCCTGAATGATCTCCGGGTCATCGATCTTGGGAAGGGAAAACCGCATCTCATCCGACACGAATTCGCCCTTATCTTCCCGAACGATCTCGAAGCTTTGATCGGCGGAAATCTCCTCCTTCGAGATTACCGTTTTATCTTGCTTGTCATCCGGCGGATTTTCCTTGTTCCATCTTTTTGAGCTTTCGTAGGAGTCGTTGTCGCTCAAGAAGGCACTGACGGGAACGTTGAGTACCTGAGATATCTTTTTGATGTTTTCGACAGTCATCGCCCGCTCGCTGCTCTCCCACCGGCTTACCGTGGATTTCTTCACCCCCAGCATCTCCCCCAGTTCCTGTTGTGTCAGATTTTTTTTCTTTCTGAACAACTTCAAATTGTAACCTTCATTCATAACGTTACCCGTTAAAGAGTAGTTAAAGAATTTTGGTTTCTCTATAGTTTAGATCGGCCCCGCTGTTTTTATAGATTTCTATCCTATCCATATTTATTAATCATTTTACATGTGGGTTTCCAGTATGTCAACCACTTTTTTAAAAAAAGTAAAAATAAAGGGAATAAATGAGTTAAGTTGACGAAAAGGGGAATATTTGGGGAGGGTTGTTGACATATGGTCAACATTGTCTGATTCTGGAGTTGACAAATAGTCAACTTCGCACTATTGTTTAATTTGTCGACAAATTGGTGATTAACAAGGAGGTTTTTTATCATAGGAGAAGAAAATGTTCAATCCCGACTACTACTTGCCTACCGAGGATTATTTCTTGGTGTACGAAGAGGCCCTGATGGAGCTTCGCGATGAAGATCTTTGGATATGGTTGATGCACAGAGCTGGGAAGAGCCAGGAATGGATTGCCGACAAGATGGGGATTACTCAGTCCGCCATAAGCCACAGGAAGAAGAAGATAGATGACTACTTCAGGGGGAAGATCAGGGGAGATAAAGGACATGGGGACTCAAGGGTGGGGTGACCGGGTGTCTGATAGCTTTCTATTTTCATTGACTTTTATATATTGGGATGATATTATTATAAAGTTTTCATCTTGATTTCCACTTAACACGGACTCCTGTTTATTGAGCGTGGAAGAAGGGTGTCGATTAAGGGGAGTAAACGGGGGTGGAGAATAAGGAAAAAATATGGCGGCAAATAGATCTAATTCTATAAAAAAAGTTTGTCTAATAGTCGTTCTTACGCTGGCTATCTCTCTCTCCTTTCAGGTTCCCGCCTTTTCAGGCAACTGGTTTGACGAGTGGAAGGATAAGATAGTCTATTATCAAGACCTCCTGGAAAAATTGATATTCCTTCCCGATCTCCCTCCCGTAAAGAAAAAGGTCGATATTCTCGTCCTCGGACTCGACGGCAGGAGGGGCCAGAAGAACAGGAGGTCGGACGCCATCCACTGCTTCACCCTTTACCCATATCAGGGAAGGATAAAGCTCGTATCGATACCCAGGGGCACGATGAGCGAAAAGATAATGGAGGGAAAGGAGATTATAGCGAATACATATTCCCTCGGCGGAAAAGAGCTGACGATCGAATCGGTTGAGGAATATCTTAACCTCAAGGTCGATTACTACGTGATCGTCGGCTTCTCCGAGGCCCAGGCGATTTTTGAGAAACTCGGCTACAACGGTGAGAAGACCCTGCAGGTGCTCCGCTCCCGAAAGGCCTACGGGATAGGTGATCCCCAGAGGTCCCACAATCAGGCCCTATTTATGGCCAACGAGATAATGAGGAACTACCCCTACTTCAAGAAGTACCCGACCGTCGGACGTGCCCTGTTGTTTGTGGCCCATGAAATAGTCGATACGAACATGCCCTTCGAGGTTATGGTCCAGATATCGGACCTCTATCTCGAAAATGGAATAAAGGAAATGACGTTGGCGATGAAGCCGCAGCATCACGAGAAGCAGGTCAAAGATATAAGTATCACCCCGGATACCGTTGATTCGGTCCTCAGACATCAGAAGAAGATGCTCGAGAAATGCGAAGAGGCTATGGAGAACATCGAGGAGACCAAAGAGGAGGACGCCCCTCCCATGTCCCAGTACCTCGCCGGCCTGATTAATTACAATAAGAGGTACCTGGGAAAGGACGACAGGAAGATAATATCGAGAAACGGCATCAAGTACAAACAACACCTTTGGTATCAGGTGAAAAACAAAAAGCTCTCGGAGAAACTCCACTTCGAGTTCACTGAGCTTATGTATCAGGCCTACTTCAACCTGGGGGAGTATAACAAGGCCCGGAGCATAGCCCAGTCGTTTATGGATGAGCGGTCTCTGGACCTCATAAACATGGACTACAAGCAAAAGATCGGGCGAATGATAATGAATTGCGAGGAGCAGCTGTACGCCAACTCGTCTGGGAGGTGAGGGCCGGGAGATTATTTGTCGGTAGCTGATGATCCCGATTGGGAATTATAGTGGACGATGCTCAAGTAGAGGGGCTGTAACTGGTTGGGGGGCGATCAATGGGAGGCGATAGTTAGACTGGAGGCGGAATAAATTTAAACCGTGGGCGATAGTTGAGGTGGGGAGGACACTTAAGGCAACAGCAGATTTTTAAGCGAAAGGGATAATATTTAAGCGGAAGGAAGATACCGAATATTACATAGATTTCGGATTTGAGGCGGACTCTTTGAATTACGCGGCTTGGATTGTATACGAAAAAGGGGTCTTTTTATAGTTAAGAATAAGAATATCTAAGAGTTTTGTAAGAGATGAAAAGAGAGACGGATAAGCGGCGCAGAGAAAGCGCCATATTCAGGTTTTCTATAACGTTTATATCGATAGCGGTTTTCTCATCGGCCTGCACCCTGGCCGTCAGGACGACGCCCTCGGTAACGGCTCCCATCGAAAGCGAGCTTCAACGGTACGCAAAGGGGGTCGTCGAGAAGACCAACCCCTATATCGCCACGAACATCATCAACCACTCGAGCCAGTCGTTTGACTTCATGGGGAAGGAGTTCCCTTTTTACCGCACCCCCTTCTGGGACAGGTTTTCCCCCGCCCACTTCGAGATACTCGATACGGAAGACGAAAAGCCGAACTGCCTCGGGGGACTCCAGCTCAATTACCACAAGTGGGTCTTCGCCCTGGCAAGGGAGTTCGGGTACAGGAATCCCTTGGAGATGGTCTATTACGGAAAGGTCTTCACCGAGGTACTGCGGGGAGAGCTGACCCTCAAAAGCGCCGGGAACGTCGACGCATCGATGAGGCGATCGAGAAAAAGGGACTTCTATTCTTTCTTCGACTACATGGGGCTGAACTACGCCGAGTTTTCATGGATCGCCTTCGAGCGGATGTATAAAAAGAGGTGGGTTGTGGCGATGAAATACGACCCGGAGTCGGATGTGGACGGCTTCAACTACTGGAAGAACAACAAGAAGACACTTCCCATCAGGGTAAGACTACCGATGGTGGAGGGCTTTAAATACATTCCCCGGGAGGGGGATATCGTCGTGGGGCTCTACAACCAGACCAACTATCCCAGGCATTACATAAGCCACATCCTCTTTTGCGTCAAGGGCGGTGACGATCCCCTCTTCGCCGAACAGTTCGAGCGCCACGGCTACTTCAAGGCCTTCTCGCTGTTGATGGATGAGGAGTTCGATTACGGCTTCGAGGCGATCTTGAGGCCCTTCTATCCGGTGGACCCCGATAGGTTCAACGAGTTTGTGAAAACCCCCCTTACCGCATACAACGAGCCTATCCCGGACGGGTCGATTATACTGGCCCCGAAGTCGAGCATCCGGTCATACCTTTCGGGACATCTGAAGGCCCAGGCCCAACTTGATTAGTCAGAAAATAGGCTTGCAGGGCCGACAAGACGTCGGCGGGCACCCCGACAAAAAGTCAATCCTTTAACGGCGAGCTGTTTAAAGGGGATGTGGGTCGATCGTCTTATATTCATAATCCCTCCGAGTAAAACCGATAACGCCGCAGGCCCCACCTTTCCAAATGACCTATGGCCGGAGATTCAAAGGAAGGGGAAATTTCATCCCCCCCCCGACCCGTAAATATCGGCTTGACGGAGAAAAGGGCGATGAAAGGTCGTGTCGCCCGAGGCGAATCCCTTTCTATTCATCTGGAGTTATTGAATACACAACGGCCTGTAATGGAACAAGCGCCATCGATTTCCCGTCCA
>CAZIWT010000198.1:0-4443 GCA_964542895.1 uncultured Thermodesulfobacteriota bacterium | reverse complement strand
TTTTATCGAGTATTTTATTAACTTTTTGAGAGAAGGAGAGAAAAAAGACTATTTGATAAAAAAATTGAACTCTGTTTTAGAAGAAGAAAAATCGGGATACCGTTTTATAGTAAATCAGATAACACCAATCACAAATGAAATTGAAATTTCAGCAATTAAAGAAGCGACTAGTTTTGAAGACAAGCTGAAGGTAGTTTCTGACCACACTAAAAAGGCTTTAGAGCACTACTCCGATAGGGAAAATCCCGATTACATAAACTCCATTAAGGAGTCTATTAATGCTGTTGAGGCAATGGCTAAAATAATTTCTGGAAATAAAAATCATACTCTGGGCGAAGCATTGGATGATATTGTAAGATCAGGAAAGTTGGAAATAAATGCAGCCTTGCATAAAGCCTATAAAGCCATTTATGGTTGGACAAGCAATGAAGGTATCCGTCATTCAAAGACTGAAGGTGATATTAATGTAAATCCAGAAGACGCAAAATATATGCTCGTTTCTTGTTCCGCTTTTGTCAACTACCTTAAGGAAAAGGCGGTAAAAGTAGGGATTGAGTTTTAACTGTGATTCTTTAAATGTTTCGCCAGTAGATTGTATTGAAAATTGCCTTGTCAAATATACTAAATGAGTATATGGTTTAGTCAAATCTGTATAACCTTTTCTATTTAAACAATGTTTCTCATAATCATCTTACTTGCAATCCTCCTCATAGTCCTCGGGCTCGTCGCCCTGTTAATCATCGGGAGATACCTCCTCCAAAAGGGAGAAGGCATCCAAGAGGAGGAGGGCGAAAACATCCTCGACACGCTCGACAGGAGGCTTGCCGCGGGGGAGATAAGAAAAGATGAGCACGAGAGGATGAGTCGCCTGGCGAGGTCGTGTCCCTCCATTAATCGAGATTCCGGTGACAAAGAGAAGTAAAGCTGTATCTCTCGTTCATCCAAAGGGGCCGGAGCGGTGTTAAAAAAGGCTTTATAAGAACATATAACAAGTGAGGCTTGATATGAAATTTAAAAACTCCAGCAAAACGAAAAGGCTCCGGCCGGCGGCGCTTCTTATCTCCGCCCTCTTTGCACTGTCCGCAAGCTCGATAATATTAAGCGCCTGCGCGACTATGTCACCCGCGATAGGCTCCGGTGACCTGAACAAGCTCAAATCCGCCTACGTCGCCGCCGTGGCCGATGCGAAGGTGGCGGAGTTTGGCGAGATATCCAGAGACCTCGTTCCGATCGTCGAGACGAACAAGAACCTCGTGTGGCGAGGGAAGCCGGGGGAAAGGGAGCTTCTGGTCGTCACCTGGACGTCCTGGGACGGCTACGACAAAATGGTGGGAGAGAAGATGGTCCTGACGAGGGATATCTGGGTGACGACCGTCCCGGAACTGAAAAATTTCTCAAGGGATAACCGCCTCGGTCGGTTGACGCCGGAGGCGCTTACTTTGAGGTGTGAGCAGCTCATGGGGCTTCCGCCGAACAACGGAAAGGATAGGTTCGTGGAGATCTGGGTCTCGCCCGACGACCTCTTTCGCCCCAGCCCCGACCCTGAGATAACGGACATGGAGGCGGAGCTCGACTTCCCGACGCCCAGGCGGCTCATCACTATCTCGGAAAAATATATCCTCTGGTTCAAAGATCTCAAGTCGAAATCGTACGGCGATGGGGGATACCCGTGGACGAGGCTCGGCTACACATACGACTGGGGTAATAAAAGCAGCGAGGTGGGCCTGAGCGAGTTTGTGGTAATGGAGGGGGCCGAGGTCACGATCAACTCGGTAACCAAGACAGCCGACTACTGTAAATAGATATCTGCCCCTCATCAAGGGGCCGAAAAAGCCCGGATTTCCGAAAAAACACTTTCTGTAGCCCGAAAAGCCGTTTTTCGGCGACAAAAAGGGGAAATTCGGGCCTTTTTTCCCTTTTTTCATCAGTGTAAAATAATTAAATTAATATAATATTGTTGACGTTAACTTAATTTAATGATATGTTTCAAACTCTTCTTCTTCGTTTTTGACCTCCGTCACAATATTTTCTGCTTGATATTTGATATTTGATATTTGATATTTAGCTATGTCTTACAAAAATTACTATACAATAATGATCGTCACAGACAGGGCCGAGAGTCTAAGCAGATTTAAAATCTCATCCATATCACTAAACATCCTTATATTTCTATTCATCGCCTCCTTTATAATCTCCGGCGTCCTCGCCGTTAGCTACGTTAAGATGCACATCGAGACCCGGAGACTGGCTTATCTCGAGGAGGAGACGGAGGTTCAGGAGAGACAGATAAAGGAGTTCGAGAATACCTTCGCCGATCTGTCGGCCCGGTTGAGCGGGCTGAGATCCCTCGATGAGAGGCTCCGCGATATGGCTGACGTAAAGGAATACTCGGGGGGATACGAGATGTTCGGCATAGGAGGCCCCCTTACGGGTGAACTAAGAGAATCAAAATCCAACAAGGGCGATGGAGACTCTTTCGGAGACGAGATAAACAGCGGTATCGAGAGACTCCAGAAAAAATCGGAGATTCAGGAGAGGAGCCTCCAGGAGCTCTACAGCTTCCTCGAGGGGCAGCAAAACCGCCTCGATTCCACCCCCTCGATTCTGCCCACGAGGGGCATCTACAACGTAAGGGGCTTCGGCTTCAGGAAAGACCCGATCACCGGCAAGCTCAGGATGCACAACGGAATCGATATCATCAACAAGACCGGGACCCCGATATTTGCGCCGGCGGTGGGGGTCGTCTCCTTTACCGGGATAAGAACCGGTTACGGAAAGTACCTCATAATCGATCACGGCTACGGAGTCTCCACCGGCTACGGCCACCTCGATAGCATCCTCGTCGACGAGGGTGACAGGGTGAAGCGCGGGGAAAAGATCGCCCTCATGGGAAACACCGGGCGCTCGATCGGAACCCACCTCCACTACGAGGTCAGGATAAACAACGTGCCGATAAATCCGCTCCTCTTCGTCCTGAACTGAGTGGGGTGGGAGGGGAACGGTGGCAGTGAATGACGGGGGAAGATGGGGGGGGGAGGGAAGATAGAAATAAGAGGGGAAGGACGGAAGGGGGTGATTCAGCCCGATGATCCTTTGAGCGGTTAGATGGGGTTGGATAGATAAATTTAAGAACCGCAAAGGGATCTTGAAACCCATTGAAAACTATTGAAACCAAATATTAAGGCAGGTTTTTTGCCATGGTAAGAAAAAAACATTATACCGTTATAGTTGTCCCGGAAAAGGCCTCGACCCTTTTCAAGTTGAAATTCTCCAATCATTCCCTATATATTCTCACGACCTTAATACTCGCGACTTTTATAATATCGGGATATATGTTTTATAACTATATGGATGTGCGGTCAAAATACATCGAAATCGGAGACCTCTCCGAACAGAACAGACAGCTCAAGGAGGAGCTCGATGAATTTGAGGTGACGTATGAGACCCTTTCGGCGAGGATGGAGAAGATAAAGGGATTCGACGAGAAGATTCGGGATATAACGGACATAGATGAATACACCGAAAATAAAACCCTCTTCGGCATTGGGGGGCCCCTGCCCGGAAGAGAGAAGAAACCTTCCCTCGACGATCGTACGACGGCCCTTTTCGAGGAGCTGAACAGAGAGATCGAGAGGCTCAAAGAGGTGGCGAATTACGAGGAGCAGAGCCTCCACGAGCTCCTGAGCTTTTTAGAGAAGCAGGAGAACCTCCTCGCCTCCACCCCCTCAATCTGGCCGACCAGGGGATTTGTCACGTCAGGCTTTGGTTTTCGAGGCAGGAGAATGCACGAGGGGATCGACATAGCGAACCGGGTCGGGACCAGAATTAACGCCTCCGCGGACGGCATCGTAATATTTGCCGGCATCAAGAGCGGCTACGGCAAATTTCTGATAATCGACCACGGTTACGGCATCTCCTCCTGCTACGGCCACCTCCACAGCATAGACGCAAAAGAGGGCACGCGGCTCAAGAGGGGAGAGAAGCTGGGAACCTTGGGAAACTCGGGGCGGACCACCGGCCCCCACCTCCACTACGAGGTCAGGATAAACGGTGTTCCCGTAAATCCGGCAAACTACATCCTGAACTGACATTTCTCAAATATAAAGAAAACGGGAAGATTAGATCGAGGCTTTTCATTGTCTATATCTAATCTCGAATTAGCTTGACATTCTCAATTGAATATTATATATTTTCACAGGAAATATAATCTAATAGTTTATTAGGGCATCTCTTTTGAATAACCATACCTTATAACCTATATTTAGGTTTAGATTAATTATGAAAAAATTTTGTGTTCTTATAGGTGCGGGTACTTCCGCTTTCCATTCGCAAGACAAAATGGCGTGTCCACCACTTGGTAAAGACCTTGCTGAAGCAATAAGAAACGATGAAAATCATAGTAATGATTTTAAAGAATTGGAAGAATCGGTAGGTACTTGTAAA
>CAZIWT010000197.1:0-4463 GCA_964542895.1 uncultured Thermodesulfobacteriota bacterium | reverse complement strand
CGATTTTTTTCATTGATTGTGGAAGAATTTACCCGACCTGGCCCTCCGGGAAAAGGGGTGGAAAAGAAGTTCCCAGCGATAAAAAGAACGAAGCTTAAATATGGCAGGCCGTTCAAGAAGCATAATGTACGTCTATACCTCCTGAAATTTTCTCTCTGAACGTTGTTGGGATCTGATACGACCCCTCAACTTACTATATTTTAAAAAACCGCCTGTACCAACGCCTATCCCTAAATTCTACATGCACCTAATTGGGATCGGATGTAGCACCAGCAGTTATTTACTAACTGAAACCTATTTCGACTTCTTTTCTCCAGAAATTCGCCTACTGAATTTTGTTGAAATAGGATGTGGCTTCCTCGGTTTTTGGGAGACATCCAACGACTCAGCGTTGCTGTGTCTTCTCAATAAGAACCGCCAAATATTACATTAGAACGATCGAAATCCAATACAAATCGATTCTACTTAAAGTATTATCGGAGTTTAAACTTCGATATTAGAGATAGGGGAATACAGACTTCTTCACCATCTCGAAGTTTTGCTTAACCTCATCTTTGCCCGCAACCACCTGCATGTGCCCGGGGAGGAGATACTCGACGTCGAGCTTCGAGACCCGCTCGATACTCTCCTTCAAAAGGGCGCTGTTACCCCCCGGGAAATCGGTCCTGCCGACGTTCATGTAAAAAATCAGGTCGCCGGATACAAGGACCTTCTTCTCCGGCCAGTAGAGGCAGACCGAGCCCGGGGAGTGCCCCGGCGTCATGTAAGACTCGAATTTAACGCGCCCTATCTCAACGGTCCCTTCCTCAATAAATTGATCTATCCTGTACCGGGGGGTATTGAGCCCGAAGGCGGGGTAAAACTTCAATCCCACATCCTCCAAGAAATCCGCCTCCGCCCGGCTCATGGCGATGTTGACCCCATCCACCTCCAAAAAGGTCTCCACCGCCTCGAAGTGATCCGGGTGGGAATGGGTAAGAAATACATTTTTGATATCCGCCGACTCGATCCCGTCCTCGGAAAGTCTCTTTAAAAGGTCCGGAAAAAACTGTGTCAGCCCCGGGTCGATCAACATCTTTGCGTCACCGCCGATGTAGTAACTGTTGCAGTTGTTCTCGAACATATCGGTCCAGGGATAGGCGAAAAGGTCATCCGTAATTTTCATTTTAGGCTCCGGAATTCTGTTCAAATTTCAGCGATCTAAAGGCCTCCCATATTACCAAAAGAGTCTTCTCAAAAACAAGTGTTTTCGGGATTTTTTTGGAATTGTCTCAAGTTTGTTTGAAGGGTTAAAACAAAGGATGGACCTATTTGATATAAACAGCAGTTGACAAAAATACTCCCCGATAAATCGGTTTAACTCCGCAAAATCCAACCGCTCCTTATCGCTGCTTTAAATTCTATGATTATTTGAGTGAATACAATGATTCCAAACTAAAAACATTGAAATATCAACGCCATTCCACCAGCGCGGGATTTCTGGCCGGCATCTTAAAATATCTCCTCTTTTTATATCCCACGGCCACACAACCGAAGACCTGGTTACCCCCGGGGAGCCTTATCTCCTTTTGAATCTCCGGGGAGTGAGGCACGGCCCCCACAAGATAGCCTATTATTGTTGCGCCGAGGCCCATGCCGTGGGCCATCAAGACCATGTAGGCCACGGCGTAGTGGCAGTTTTCGGCAGCGGAGGGATTTGTCGGATCGGCGTGAACGATGACGAGGGCGGGAGCGCCGCGGAAGATGCGGTCCTTTCCCGCTCGAGAAAACTCGTAGTTGAGCCTCGCCCCGTGCAGAAGCTCCTTAAGATACTCGGGAAGGTTATCCCTGTTCTCCTCGAGGGTATCGGCCATTTTACCGTAGAACTCCGCCGTAATTTTCGAAAGCCTCTCCACCCGCTCCTTGTCGCTGATCACGATGAATTCAAAATTCTGCCAGTTGTGGGCGGTGGGGGCGAACCTTGCGATATCGACAAGACCCTCCAGCTCCTCCCTCGAAACTTCCTTGTCCTTAAAGGAGCGGCAGCTCCTCCGGGAGCGCAGGAACTTGTACATGGCGTCCTTGTCGACCTCCACCCCCTTGTTGATCTCGACGAATTTGGAGGCCTCAAGGCCGGAATGGATAACGGCGTCCTCGGGACATACGCAGATGCAGTGCCCGCAGAGGATGCAGTGGTCGCGGTACCGGGTCACAATATCCTCCGACTCCATATAGAAGATATGGGCGGGGCATGTGTCCACACAGGCACCACACCCGGTACACCTGTCTCCATTCACCTTGATATCGAACGATCCGGATGATTCATTATTACACATTTTTTAATCCTCGACACAAAATAATATATTTCGATGCCTTCAAAAAGGCCCCATAAAAAACCTCGGCTCTATGTATAGATAATCACGTCGATTTCATCACGATGCTCAGGACAATATTGGCCGCCTCGTCCGCCCTGTCGGCACAGTTCGAGAGGTGTCGATATATCTCCCTCATCTTCAACATGAATACCGGGTCGGTTCCCTTGAACAGATCGGAGAGGGCGTTACGATATGCCGCCTCCATCTCGTTCTCGTACTTCTTCGCCCTGACGGCGTGATCGTTTGCTATCTTCGGATACTTCCCGAGATATTTCATCGATTTCGTCAGCTCCTCCCCGGCCCCTATCAAGATATTCACCATCTCCTTCACGTGATCGTCCGCTTTCAGCTCATATATCTCGAGCTCCACGACCGTGGAGTCGGCGTAGTCCATCACGTCGTCGAGGGCCCGGGAGAGTTGAAAAATATCCTCTCGATCAAAAGGGGTCACGAAGGTGTTGTTCAGCTCCTCTATCAACACCCTCCTCTCCTCATCCCCCTTTTTCTCGAGATCTCTGACCCTGCTGACACAATCCTCACACTGGTTTCCTGTATAATGTTTCAGGGCGTTGAGTCCCATAAGGGCGTTTTCGGCCTGTCTCAAGAGATGCCCATAGAAATCCGGCTTGTTTCTGAAAAGTTTCATATATACTCACATATAGCATCTATTATAAGGTAGATTCCCCCGCCTATAACAACGGTCGACGGCACGGTAATCAGCCAAGTGCCGAGGATGTTTCCAACCACCCCCCACCTGACGGCGTTGGCCCTCTCCGCCGTTCCCGCCCCCACAATCGACGAAGACACCACCTGGGTTGTGCTGACCGGAAACCCCAGGAGGGCGGAAAGATATATAATAACGGCCGACGACGTCTGGGCCGAAAACCCGTGAACTGAGCGCATCTTGTAAATCCCTCCCCCCAGCGTCTTCATTATTCTGAAGCCCCCGGTGAGAACCCCCAGGGAGATCGCCGAGGCACAGCTTATCTTGACCCACAGGGGTATGTAGGAGCCGGCCCCGCCGTCGTAGAAATATCCCACGGCCTCCGGATTTTGGGCGTAGAGAATTATAAGGGCCAGCGTGATTATCCCCATCGTCTTCTGGGCGTCGTTTGTGCCGTGACTCAACGACAGCGCCGCGGAGCTCACGATCTGAGATCTTAGAAAGACCTTTCTTACCGATTTGGGAGAGAACGTGCCGAAGAGCTTGTGAGTCAGCCTGGTCAGGATGAAGCCGAACAATATTCCTAGGACGGGTGATAATATCAATACGAATAGCACCTCGATTATCTTCCACCATATCACCGCATCGAACCCGATGGATATAAACACCGCTCCCATCAATCCTCCGATGATCGCGTGGGTGGAGCTCGACGGGACACCGCGATAGCCGGCGAGGACGTTCCAGCCGACCGCGCTCAAAAGGGCCGCCCACACAACATTTATATCGAGCTCCATCGCCTTAATAATCCCCTGGGTAAAGGTCTCCGCGACAGCCGTCCCCAGGAAAACGGCCCCTATAAACTCGAAAAATGCGGCGAGGACAAGCGCCCACCTCGACTCCAGCGCCCCTGTAAAGACCATAGTGGCGACAATCCCCCCGGAATCGTTGAATCCGCAGGTAAATTCAAAGACGAGGGCCAGTATAATCAACGAAAAAAAGAATATCAGAAAAGCCGTTCCTATCTTCTCCTCCTAAAAAATCTACACAGTTTTATATCATTTTCCCTCTTCCCGCACTTCTATGTCCCCGAATCAATCCCCCTGATAAATATTTACCATCATAACAGGACACTTGGCGCCGCGGATTACCCTCTCGGCGGTGCTTCCGAACAGCACCCGCTCGAGCCCGGACATCCCGTGGGTACCTATCAGTATCAGGTCCGCGTCCTTCTCCTCCGAGAACTTCAATATCTCCTTATACGCCTCCCCCTTCGAGATTATCAGCCCATAATCCGTCTTTTCCTTCAGCTTTTCGGCGCAGTATCTCTTCAGCTCCTTATCGGCGTTCTTGTAGACCTCTTCCATCACGTTGTCCATAGAGATGTGGGGAACCGAAATGTAAGAATATTTACTGAGGTCCTCGACGATATGAACCACATATAATCT
>CAZIWT010000196.1:2724-4470 GCA_964542895.1 uncultured Thermodesulfobacteriota bacterium | reverse complement strand
CATTAACCCGCAGTTTGATTGGGCTTGGGGTTTCAGCGAAGGCCTGGCATGGGTAAAAATCAGTGGGAAGTGGGGCTACATAGACAAGAGTGGGAGATATGTCATCAAGCCTCAGTTTGATAGTGCTTGGAGTTTCAGCGAAGGTCTGGCAATGGTAAAAATTGGGGAAAAGTGGGGCTACATAAAAAACCCGCTGAAGTAGTGTGGGATTGAAAAAAAACTTCCTGCTTCACGCAATTATTCATGTATTGGAGTGAGGGAAAGTACAAGATAATTTTAATATAAATGACATTTTTGTGAGGGTAGAGCCATGAAAAATTCACTTAAAAGAATACCGGCCGTCCTTTTCCTAATTGTCTCGTCCCTTCTTGTCCTGGGCGCCTCGCCGCTGTCCGGCGGCGGCTCCGTCAAGATAACCGCTATAGATAAGGGGACCTATTCGATCTATGTTAACGGCGTCGAGACGAAGGTCGAGGGGATCGTCATAGACGCGGGCTACGTCCACGGCATAAAGAAGGGCACCACGGGGAGGATAGTCGCGAAGCTCGCCGGGGTGGTCGAGACGCCGGTCGCCGAGTTCGTCGTCAAGGACGTCTCCGGCGAGACCAGCCTAATCCAGATAACGAGGATGATGGCGAAAAAGCTCCCGGAGGGGGACGGCTGGACCGCGGAGTTCGATAATCTCGCAAGCGTAATAAGCGCGACCCCCCTGTCGGACGATTTCGCCGATTTCAACCGGAGCGTCTGGCACAAGAGCGGGGACACGATCGGAGATACGATTTTCCCCGGCAAATACTACAGCGGGGAGGGTAACAGTAAGAAATACGTAAAGGCGGACAACGGCGAGCTCGTCCTGTCCTTTTCAGAGGTTCCGGGCGATTTTCCCGCCCAAAACAACCCGGGCGGCAAAAGATATGTGGGGGGCAGCGTCTTCACCGACTCGGTGTACAGCTATGGATACTACGAGACGAACATCTACGTTCCCTCTAAAAAGGGGATCGTCGTCGGTTTTTTCCTCTTCTCGATGAACAGACACAGCAACATGCAGTCGGACGAGATAGATATAGAGATATTCACCTCCCTGACCTCCGGAGACCTGAGCTACTGCGACAGGGCGGATAGAAACAGAAGCCCCCGTTACAGCCAGTCGCTCCCCAGGGCGGAGATCCTCTTCTCCACGTGGAATGACTGGAGCAGAAAGGGCGGGTATTCAAATCCCTTCTGCCTCGGGGACAACCACTGGGCCGGGTTCCTCGAGAGAGGTGGATTCGACCCAACCGATTTCTATCATACCTACGGCTACGACTGGACCCCGGACTACGTCGACTTCTATATCGACGGGGAGAGGGTCAAGAGGATAGACAAGGCCGTTCCGCAGCCCCCTCTCGGCATCATGTTCAACGTCTGGGCGAGCGACAAGGCCCCGGAGACCGGCTATCCTCCGAACCTGGAGCCGGGCGAGAAAATCGACATCAGGATTTCAGATATCAGATATACCCCCAAGGCCTATAAGACAAGGCCCTTTAAAGGGGGAACGGAAGAGGCGGCGGCCCCGGAGGCCGTTGTAGAGCCCAAAACGGGCGCAAAGACCCCCGGCGGGGTGGACATCTCCACAATACTAAGAGACTCGAATAAAGGCCCGGGCGTTGATATCACCGGCGGCAGTATCTTTACTTCTTCCACGGTGCTATTGATCGACGTAAGCAGCAGCATGAAAGACGGCAATAAGATAAAAGAGGCGGCCAA
>CAZIWT010000196.1:0-2624 GCA_964542895.1 uncultured Thermodesulfobacteriota bacterium | reverse complement strand
TGATCGACGTAAGCAGCAGCATGAAAGACGGCAATAAGATAAAAGAGGCGGCCAAGACCGCCCTCGAGTACATTAACGATATAGGCCCCAAGGAGAGGATCGCCCTTCTGACCTTCAATACAAGCACATACATGATACAAAATTTCACGGGCAAAAAAGGGGAGCTGGTCAAGTCTTTTGAAAAGATAAGGATCGGCGGGAGAACGGCCCTTTTTGACGCCCTGAACAATTCAATGAAGCTTCTGGATTCACCTCAGGGGGGCAGGAAAACGGTCGTGGTGATTACGGACGGGCTGGACAATTCGAGCAGGACAACGATAAAGCAGCTCCATTTTACGTCGATGAAACTGGGAGTCGAGATAGTTACGATTGGCATAGGGGGGAGCAACAAAAACCTCAATGCCCTGAAGTCGTTATCCAAGACTCCGGGGAAAGGGGGAGGAGATCAATCGGACAGGCTTTTAGACAGCATATTGGGAAAATAGATGGTATCCATTTGGTGAATATCTTCAAAGCGGGAATATAGCATTTTATAACAGGGGAGTGGACTATGAGATCAAGAGCCGTCGCATCTATAATAGTTGTTGCCTTTCTATTCCTTCCGGCTCTATGCGTATATGCACAGAGCCAAACTCATGAATTAGTAATCTATCCCAAGGCGGGATCGGGTCTCACCTCTCAAAAGCTTACCGGCGCCAGGGTTACCCTTGCTGCCGGGGACAAAAAGCTTACAGGCACTGTAAGCGGCGAAGGGATTTTTGTATCCTCCACCGGCAGTACCATAGATGTTAGACCGGGAAAATATGAAATGAGCGTCGAGCTGGAAGGGTATCAGCCCTACACTATGGAAATTACCGTCTTGGAGCAAGATAATATTGAAGATTGGATGCCCGACATACCTACAGAGGTCGAGGTATCTCTCGTTCCGGAGCCTGTTGTTCCCCCAGTTGACGACGGCGGCGGTCCCGTCACTGATAATTTCTGGGGCTATGTCACCCTGTTTCTGATTATAGTTATTGTTATCCTTATGGTTGCGATACTTGTGGCGTTTAAGAGGCGGCGGCCTGTCTACTCCGGGGGGGCGGCCGCGGTTAAAGAGCCCCATCGGCCACTCCCAGTAAAACCCGCCGCAGAGGAAATTGCCGACAGAAGCCCCGCCGGGCGCTTTACGGGCAAACATTTTGGAAGGTATCTGGTAACCAAGACCATAGCCCGCGGGGGGATGGCGTACATAGTTCAGGCTGAATTTAAAAAGGGGAACAATGTCAACAGGGCCGCCCTGAAGATTCCCTACGAGAACTATCAGGAGGACAAGGAGTTCGTCAACCGCTTCAACCAGGAAGCGGAGCTCGGAGACATCCTTTTTCACGAGAACATTATAGAGATATACGAATACGGGGTGGCAAAGAACGGCACGAGGTTCATCGCAATGGAGTTTGTCGACGGGGCCGACCTGAGAAACATCCTGGAAAGTGACGGTAAAGTTGAGCCGACGAGGGCGGCAAGGATAGTCATGGACATCGCAAAGGCGCTCGATTACGCCCACGGCCAGAACCCGCCGGTCTACCACCGGGACATCAAGCCGGAGAACATCATGTTCAGGGACAGGGCGGGAAAGGGGATTGCTGTCCTTACCGACTTCGGGATCGCCACGCAGGGGGGAACGATGGGCACCGGAAAGGCGCTGATCGGCACCGCCCTCTATTCATGCCCCGATTCCGCGAGGAGAGTTGCAGTCTCCCCCGGATACGATATATACTCTCTCGGCGTCGTCTTTTACGAGATGCTTACCGGCGCGGTCCCGTTTACCGGGGACGACTATTATTCCATCATGCGCAGGCACGAGGAGGAGGCGCCCCGGCCCCCGGGGGAGCTGAACAAGAAGATACCGCCGGAGCTCGAGGCGGTCGTTTTGAAGATGATGGAGAAGGACCCGAAGAGGAGGTTCGGCTCGACGAAGGAGCTGTTGATAGTTCTGAGGGACTACCTTACTTAGTATGACAAATCGATAAAGGGGGGGTTATGGGCAAGAGAGCGATAACTATATCGGCAGTTTTTTTAATTATGGCAATTTTGGTCGTTGCGCCGCACTCGTTGGGCGCAAAGACAAAGGTAGTCAGCGGCAAGGTGACCGCCATCGACGGGAGCGGGGAGGCGGGAACGAGGATTACGCTGAATAAAGGATCGAGCGACAACCTAAAGGAGGGGACAAGGGGTTATGTGGGAGATGGGGAAAGCGCCATAGCCTATTTGAAGGTCGTATCCGTCAAGGGCGATTCGGCAACCGCAGTGATAACGAAGGCGATGAAGAGGGACAGGACCGCCGTCGGGATGACGTTTTTCGTGAGAGTGGAGGTCCCGGAGGAGGAGAGTGAGAAAACGAAAACCATATCTTCTAAAAAGTATCCTGTTGAACCGGAATTCATCATAAAACCGCAGTTTGATGATGCTGAATGGTTCAGTGAAGGTCTGGCAAAGGTAAAAATCGGGGACAAGTACGGCTACATTGACAAGAGCGGAGGACTAGTCATCAATCCGCAGTTTGATGATGCTGAAAGTTTCAGCGAGGATCTTGCATTGGTAAAAATAGGATATCGCATGTTTGATACAACACAAAAAGTACT
>CAZIWT010000195.1:0-4558 GCA_964542895.1 uncultured Thermodesulfobacteriota bacterium | reverse complement strand
TTACTTAAACATATATAAGCAAAAAACGTGCCACTAACCCTATAATGTCGTATCTGCTTGAAATTATTGGACATTCTCCATTTTTCTATAAATCTTGCCTGAAATGAGCCAATTAAATGTATAAGCTATTTATTTAATGATTTCAGAAAGTTATGAAATTGTACTCTATCTGCGCAGTGCAAAACTTTTTTGCCCTGCCTAATATTTTTGCGCCGTACTCCGACCATATCCTTTTCCCACACACCACGAATAACCGCCAAGGCCTAAACTTTTTTGATTCCCTTTCCTTTTTTAATTTGATAATATCTTTGTGGCTCTATGGGGAAAGGGAGTCCGCTCGATACCGAAATAGTACTTGACAAAAAGGATGCCAAACACAATTAACAAGATATTGGAAATTTCCGGCAAGCTAACAATCTACTCCCTCCAGCTTCTTCTCTCCCTCGTGGTCTTTACGACTGTCCTGATAACACTCCCCCTTTCGATCCTGATCCGCCTTTTAAGGATCCTGTTTATCCGTAAGCACAGGATTAGGATATTGTATGTCTCTTTCAGATCCGATTTCAGAGACGGCACGCAGATCAGCCTCTACAACCTGATATCCAACCTGAAGGACCTTAATCTCGATATCACCGTCGCTGCGCCTCACCGCGGGAGGCTCTTCGACGAGGTTAAAAAATTCGGCATAAAAGGCTACGGCCTCAGGTTCTCGGTCCTCTTCCCGAGGTGGTTCAAAAAGGGGGTCGTCCTCCAGGGAATCATATCGTTTCTCAGGGCCTTTCCACTACTGCCAATTTTTCTTAGCCTTAAGAGGATCGACCTGATACATGTCAACACCCTGAACACGATGGACTTCGCCGTGGCGGGAAGGCTGCTGTTTATCCCGGTAGTCTGGCACTTCAGGGACCCCATATTCGGCAGCCAATGGCCCGGGGTACAGTTCACCTTTCTCCACCTCCTGTCAGACAGGATAATCTGTGTGTCAGAGTTTTCGAGAAACCTCTACAGGAACTTCATCCGCAGATACGGATTCAAGGACAAATCTGTGGTGGTGTTAAACGCCGTTAACGTAGATACGTTCAGCGCCCCGCACGGCGGCGCCAAATTCAGAGAGGAGCTGGGTATAGATAAATCGACCATCGCCGTGGGGCTGATAGGCAACATCGCGGAGAGAAAGGGGATCGACACATTCCTCGATACGGCAAAGGCTATAATCGTCAAAAACAGGCTCAAGGATACCGAATTTCTCTTTCTGATTGTAGGAAAGGCCGTGAGCGAATACGCCCGGGGCCTACACAGCCGGATAGAAAAATGGGGTCTTTCCGACAGAATAATCCTCCTCGGCTTCAGAAGCGACATCGAGGAGGTTATCAGCGGCCTGGATATCTGTGTCCTGCCGTCAACGGTGGAGCCGTTCGGCAGGGTGATCGTCGAGTCGATGCTTTTGGGAACACCGGTCATAGGAAGCAGGTCGGGGGGAATCCCGGAGATAATCGAGGACGGCAAATCGGGCCTGCTTGTAAGGCCGGGGGACGAGGACGACCTGTCGGAAAAAATCCGCCTCCTCTCCTCGGATAAGAAGCTGTATGACCGCCTTGTTAAAAACGGCCGTAAGCGCGTCGTAGAGAGGTTCAACATGAAGAGACATGTGGACGGTGTCCTCGAGGTTTACCAGGATTTGATTAGGGAGAAAACATCGCTGAAGAGATTCGATTTGTATAGAGACAGACAACCTTTTTAATCTCATTCAGCTTCCTTAGAAATTCAATCCTTTTAAAAACGGGCTCCTCCATTATCTCGAAGTCAGCCATCCTATCCATCTTTCCCAAAGGGCACTTGATTTATTCAACGATACGTGATAGATTTAATAGATGAAATCAACAGGATATTCCATGGAGAAAAGCAACAAAAAGAAGAAAGTATCCAGAAGGAAATTCCTCCTCTCTGGACTCCTTGCGGCCCTCGGCGGCTACTTTGGCTACACAAACAGGGATAAAATATCCAACTATCTAAGACAGCCCCATACCAGTTTCGTTGGAGAAAGGCCGAATATCATCATCATCGGCATGGACACGCTCAGGGCGGATCACCTCGGCTGCTATGGATACAAAAGAAACATCACCCCCAACATAGACGCATTCGCTAAAGAGAGCATGCTGTACACCAACACTATGTCACAATCCAACTGGACACTGCCCGCCTTTGCCTCGCTTCTAACCGGCCTATAACCCCATAATCACCTGACATGTATGGGTATCAACAAAGATACCGGGATCATGCATGTACAGCTTCCTAAAAAGATTTTATCCCTGGCGGAGATTCTCGGCGATATAGGTTATGACACGGCCGCATACACAGGCAATGTTTATGTATCAAGGAAAGGCGGCTTGGAAAAGGGATTTGAGGATTTTTACGAATTTCCACGACAGGATATAAATGTAAGAGTCAACGACCTTCCTTGGCAGTTGGACAACTCCTTGGGATGGCTTAAAAAAAGGCGGAAAAACAAAAAATTCTTCCTCTTCATACATTCCTATGAATGCCACAGGCCCCTTGTGGCACCCAAAAAATATGTTGACATCTTGGACCCAGATTACAACGGCCCCGAGATCACAGGTGACGTAAAAGAAATGATTAAAAGAGGGGGCGTACCTTCAAAAGCGGAGCTCCAAAGAAATATAGCGCTCTACGATGCGGAGATACTCTATTCGGATACGCTGCTGGGTGATTTTTTCAATCAATTGAAGGATCTGGGCATATACGATGATTCTCTCATAGTCTTCATGAGCGATCACGGCGATGAGTTTTATGAACACAAGTGGTGGGGGCACAGCGTTACCCTTTACGAGGAGATGCTTCGCGTCCCTGTAATGATAAAATACCCGCAGAGCATGATCAAGGGAGTGGACGAAAGGAGGCTCGCGAGGCTCATTGACATAGTGCCGACGATCCTGTTTGACGTCCTGGGTCTCCCGGAAAACGAGTGGAGCCTCGACGGGGTCCCCCTCTCAATGCCGTTGAGCGAAGATTACAGCATCAGCGAAGGAAAAATGAATCTCGAGGGGATCCGTATGATCGGATTTCGATCAGGGGATGAGAAGATCATTATCGACAGAACAAAGAAGAAATTTATGGTTTTCAATTTGGAGGATGATCCCTCGGAATTAAATGGAAGCTGTAAAAAGAGAGAGAATCTGAAGGGCTTTTTCGACTTGACATACAAATTTGAAAAAACGTTTCTCGAAAAGGTAAGTAAATTAACCAGTAACACCACAATCGACGAGACCACGATCAAGATGTTCAAAGATCTGGGATACGTAGAATAACGGACCTGGAATTGGGACTTCGCACAATGGGGAAAAACAACGAAAAAAAGAAGATGTCCCGCAGGAAATTCCTCATCTCGGGACTCCTCGCGGCCCTCGGCGGCTACGTTGGCCATCTTGGATATACAAACAGGGAAAAGATATCGGATTGGGCAAGAATACCCTACACCCGCTTCGTTGACGAGAGGCCCAACATCATCATGATCGCCATGGACACGCTCAGGGCGGATCACCTCGGCTGCTATGGATACAAAAGGAACATCTCCCCCAATATAGACGCATTTGAAAAAGAGAGCATGCTGTACACCAACACCATGTCGCAATCTAACTGGACGCTGCCCGCCTTTGCATCCCTCTTCACATCTCTCTACCCGCATAATCACGTTACCGGAATGAGGTTTAATAAAGCTAAAAGAATTATCCCTACATCTCTGCCAGACCATTTCCCTACGCTGGCTAAAGCACTTTCTGATATCGGATATTATACAGTTGCTGTTACAGGTGGTTGTTATGTCTCTACCCTTGTCGGTCTTGATAAAGGTTTTAGAGAATTTCACCAGATTACAAATGAAACGAAACTTAGTATAAACGACCTCCCTTGGCAGATTAACAAGGCTACAAACTGGATACAAAAAAAACACAATAGTAAAAAGTTCTTTCTATTTCTTCATTCCTACGAATGTCACAGTCCATACGTTGCTCCTAAAGAATATATTGACATGATAGATCCCGGCTACGACGGCCCGGAGATCCCCGGCGATGTTCACAACGAGGTAAAAAAGAAGAAACTATTTACAACCGTAACCGATCAAATAGTAGAAAGATATAAGGCCCTTTATGATGCCGAGATCATGTTTTCGGACGATCTTCTCGGAGGATTTTTCACCTTTTTAAAGGATAAGGGCATCTACGACGATTCGATTATTATCTTTCTGAGCGATCACGGCGATGAGTTTTACGAACATGGGGGATGGGGACATGGACACGCCATGTACGAGGAGTTGTTAAGGGTGCCCCTAATATTTAAGTATCCCAAGGGACAGCTAAAGGGCGTAAACACCGATAGGGTTGTCCGCTTAATAGACATCATGCCCACTATTCTTTACGACATTTTGGGAATGGATAAAGGGAAGCTTGAACTTGAAGGAGTCCCCCTTTCCGAATCTATCAATGATGAGTTTTCGGTAAGTGAATCACTTATGTCTTACAAAGGTATAGACATATTTGCCTTT
>CAZIWT010000194.1:0-4598 GCA_964542895.1 uncultured Thermodesulfobacteriota bacterium | reverse complement strand
TACCGACTAATCCCACCGATTGATCGTTTTCAAATACCGCCTGCGATGAAGATAAAACGTGTTTATATGTGCCGTCCTTTACGACAAACCTATATTCAAACGGCTCCATCTCCCCCGAAAGTGTACGCTCGAGGCTGCTCACAAGACCGGGCAGATCATCCGGATGTATGTATTTCACGAAAGGCTTGTTTACGAACTCCTCCGGTTTATATCCCGATAGTTTTTCCGCTATCGGGCTGACATAAGTGATATTGCCTTCAAGATTGAGAGTGAATACAACATCGTTCAAGTTCTCAACAAGCGAGCGATATTTTTCCTCGTTCTCCCTTAACACCTCTTCCGCCCGCACACGCTCGTTAATGTCGCTCACCACGTCATATATGGACGGCTTGTCGTCCCAGTCAATCCCCGTGGCGACAATTTCAACGGGTAACCGCTTACCATCAAGACGGAGAAACGAAGTCTCTATCCGTTGATGTGATGAGCTTTTGACAACTTCGTCTAAAAACTTGATACAGTTTTCGGTTCTGTCCGGCACAACGAAATCTTCCAGTTTTTTCCCGACAATATCCTTTTCATCTTTCGATCCAAACATCTCCTTTGCGGCGGAATTGACCAGAGTTATCTCTCCCCCGGCGTCTACGATGATAATGCCTTCTGGAGAAAGCTCTATCAAAAGCTCGGACTTGGACCGCTCCACAAGCAGTTTACGATAACGATTCAGCCGGGTAATCGTTTTGACCCGCGACTCCAGTTCTTCTATGTCAAAAGGTTTTGTGATAAAATCATCGGCACCGACTTTAATCCCCTCCAAACGAGTTTTACGATCAAACATCGTGGTGACCATGATTACAGGGACCTCCGCCAGTTGAGGATCGATACGCAGGCGACGACAGACCTCAAAGCCGTCCATGCCCGGCATTAGGACATCAAGGAGGATTAGATCCGGTGTCACCTCTTTCGCCTTTTCTAAGGCTTCCAATCCGTTCTTGGCAAAAACAAGATTATATTCTTCCTCGGAAAAGAGGGACTTATAGACATCGAGTATGCTCGATTCGTCATCCACTATTAGGATTGTACTTTGCTGCTCCATCTCTCGACACTCCATTTTTTTTGATAAATCGATGTCTTCGGGTCATACCCTGAAAACATTCGATAATTGATCCGATACTAAAGGTTTTGCTTTCTTTGAAATAGTTTTGATTCCTTATTCGATTAACATAAATACTCAAAATTTAAAATTGCTCGACCCAAAGCTTCCATCAAAGCTAATCCCACCTCCTGTTGACACAAAAGGATTACCATTTTTTTTTGCCCATCCCGGCGCCAAACATCCGGTTTTCGGTTTTCCTTTACAGCGCTTCTTCAGATAGAAATAAAAAGCAATGATGTAAAAAAACAGCCTTCTGCTATGTATCGCTTTCTTCTAAATCATTTAACATATTTGAAACCTTATTTAGGAGTTCTTCGATTATGAAAGGCTTTTCGATATACTCCACTCCTGTATCTTTTAAAAAGTCTTGGGTCTCTCTCCCGAGCACATCCCCGGTGATAAAGAGTATTTTAGGTAGAAGATAGGGATATTTCTTTTCAACAATACCGTATAGATCCTTGCCGCTTAAACCGGGCATCTTCATGTCGGATATTAAAAGATCATATTGTTTCTTATCCAACAGCCCTATCCCCTCTTCAACGTTTCCACACGCATTTGCGATGTAACCCTCATATAACAGGGCATCCAATATCAAATTCCTCAGGGAATTCTCATCTTCAACGATCAGTACGGTCTTCCCCCCTTTATGATTTTTTATCGTTTCCCGATCCGTAATATCCTCTTCTTCCAAAAGCTCATTAACAACGGGAAGCTCTATAATAAATCTCGCTCCCTCACCGGGCACAGACTCGACCCTTATCTCTCCATCGTGTTCCTTTATTATACCATAGACTATGCTCAAGCCCAGCCCCGTTCCCTCACCTACATCCTTGGTCGTAAAGAACGGATCGAAAATACTGTTTATGTCCTTCATGGAAATGCCCGGGCCGTCATCCTCAAATTCCACTATTATGTTCTTGTCCCTGTAAAACGACCTTACGACAAGGCTGCCGCCGTTCTCATTTTTAAGGGCATCGTATGCATTGTTTATCAGGTTTATAAATACCTGCTGAAGTTGATAAGGATCGGCCGATGTCCCAGGGATCTCATTGGAAAGCTTCAACTCAAAATCTATGTCATCCATCTTCAGCTCATACTCCCTCAACTTGTACGATTCCCTCAATACGTCATTAATATTTATCATCTTTCGCTCCGGCTTGTGCTCCCTGGCAAAGGAGAGGAGACCGCCGACAATCTTTGTACACCTGAAGGATTCTTTTTGGATAACCTCCAACTTCTTTTTAACTTCAGCGGGTAATTCCTTTCGGGCCAACAACTGGGCGTTTCCGATTATGGATGTAAGGGGATTGTTAAGCTCGTGTGCCACACCGGAAAGTATCCCTCCCAGGCTTGTGAGCTTCTCGGTCTGTATGAGCTTCCTCTCCATCTCTTTCTTATCCGTGATGTCCCTTATGATTCCCTGATAGCCTATCATCTTGTTGTCTCTATCCAATCTAACGGCCGCAGTTACAAGGGTATCTATCTTGGTTCCATCCTTTTTCTCCAAGGCTATTTCGTAGTCCTTTACAAAACCATTATCTTCAATGGCCTTTCTGAAGGCGACCCTTTCATCCGGATTCTGATAAAGATTCCTTAATTCTATTGAAAGAAGCTCGCTCCTATCGTAGCCAAACAGCATCTCACCAGATCTATTGACATCTTCAAATCTTCCGTCGATTGTGGACAGATACACAACATCCTTGGATGTTTCAAAGAAGTTGCGAAACTTTTCCTCCGACTCTCTGATCCTCTCATGGGCCTTATAAATATCCGTAACATCCCGCATAGCCCCTATTACCTTAACGACTTTGCCGGTATTGTCTCTAAGGGGACTGGCAAGAATGTCTATGTATTGTACGGTTCCATTCTCTTTTTTATGCTCGTGAATTACCTGAACGGACTCTCCCGTCTTGAATACGATCCTATGGGGGCAAAAATTCCCTGCAGAGCTGCATTCTCCTTCATATCCACGGTAAACCTCGTAGCATGGGCGTCCCAGTATATAATCCCGCTCTTTGCCCGTTTTCTTCAAAAAGCTGTTGTTTATATCGGCCACTCTTAAGTCGCTGTCGATCACTAAAATATCCTCGTGGAGTGTATCGATAAGGTTCCTGAAATAGAGCGTGTTCTCTATTAAGGTCTCCTCGGCCAGTTTACGCTCTGTTATGTCTTCTCCGGAGCCTAAAGTACCGACAATTTCACCTTCTCTTCCCATTATTATGGTGTTACGCCACGCAATAATCCTCTCTTCTCCGGACTTCGTCAAAACCGGATTTTCAAAATATTCTACGGGCTCAACATCCCCCGATATCAGCTTCTTAAAAACCGACTTCACTTCCTTCTTGGTCCCTTCGGGCAGACAGGTATCGAACCAGTTCTTGCCCATGATTTCTTCTTCGTCATACCCGAGAATCTCATGTCCCTTTCTGTTCAACAGTGTAATCTCACCTTTTTTATTCATCGCGACGAGTATTACTCCCGCCGTATCAAGATATTTCCTTGCCTTTTCCTTCTCATCTATCAGTGCCTCCTCGGCTTTCTTCCGTTCAGTGATGTCCGTACATGCGCCGATTAACTTTATCGGATTTCCCTTCTCATCCACCATCGCCGTCCCTTGGTCCATCCAGTAGCGCCAGGAGCCGTCCTTACGCCCTATCCTGTATTCCACATTTATGGGCTCCCCGGTCTTCCTGTGATACTCCGCCATCTTTCCAAGTCGTTCCCTATCATCCGGGTGTATAGATTCCAGCCATGCATCGAGGGTCCTTCTGAACTCGTTTTTTTTGTAGCCCATTGCACTGTCGATGTCTCCGTACCAGTTGATATCGTCCGTCGCCATATCCCATTCGTAGATGAGGTCGCTGGAGGATTCGGCGGCGATCCGAAACCTTTCCTCGCTCTCCTTGAGCGCTTCCTCAGCTTCCTTTCTCTCGGTGATATCGGTCAGAATGCCGCTCATGCCTATCATCTTATCGTCTTTAAATAGAAGCCTGCTCGAGGTATTGACATCAAGATACGATCCGTCCTTCTTCAGCACTCTGTACTCATAAGGCTCGTATTGGCCCTTCGAGGTCTTCTCGTAGCTCTCCATCAGTCCTCCAAGGTCATCGGGATGAACTAATTCGAGAAAAGGTCGGCCTATGAGATCTTCCACTTTGTAATCCGAGATCGTCTCAACAACGGGACTCATGTATGAAATGTTCCCCTCGGCGTCCAGATTGAATATTGCATCGTTAAGGTTTTCAACCAGAGTCCTATATCTCTCCTCGCTTTCCTTAAGGGCATCTTCCGCCTGTTTACGCTCCGTAGCATCGTTAATGAAGTTCAAGACCGCGGGCCTTCCCTCCCATTCGGTTTTTGTCCCGTTAATCTCAATCCATTTAACACTCCCCTTTCCATCAATAATTCTAAATTCAGATAGCTGAGAAACATTTTCCCCTTTTGT
>CAZIWT010000193.1:0-4664 GCA_964542895.1 uncultured Thermodesulfobacteriota bacterium | reverse complement strand
CCGTTAACAATAATGTTGTTAAAGGCGAAATCGTCCTGGCTGATGTAGTTCATGTTGATGTTCGTTGTGGAAATGTCGTTCCACCAGTGTGCCTGTCCGCTTCCCATAATGAAAGCCACGCCTACCCTGAGGAGATCATTGAAGTAGGATACATCGGCGTAGATGTTCCAGCCGGAAATTGTTAGAGAGATGGGATCACCTAAGGGGCCGGCTTCATTTCTGAAAGCCAAACTGCTGATAAAGGTTCCGTGTCCGTATATCCAGTTTCCCTCGAGGGCGATGTCAATCATATCCGCGATGGTGCCGGTGTAGGCGAGACCCCAAAAACCCACAACCGCGGAGTATGCTCCATCACCTTGCCTTAAGTATGAGAAAGAATTATCCATCACACCGTTCCCCACACCCAGGTCGTCTGCATCACTGTCGATGACGACTCCGCCGAAGAGCTCTATCACGTGGTTCTCCATCGGAGTGATCTTGATATTTCCGGCCCAAAGATCGGAGTCCCAGTTGTAAAGCCTGCTCCCAGGACCTCCTACTATAACGTTATCCTTGACCTTAGCGTAAAGAACGGAAGCCGCCACCGGACCCCAGGCGTTCGCCCAGCGGGCGCCGGTGAGGCCTATGGTGCCATCACCCTCGTCGCTGAAAGCAAGGCCGTAGCCGTAGGTCTCGTTGAATTTACCGACGGTAAACGTCCCGATCTGGGGAAGCGTAAACTCGATGTAGGCCAGGTTGATGAGATTCGCATTGTTGTTGTTTATCAAAAGGTTTCTCTGCTGTCCCCAGGTGTCCTCGACGAGATCGAACCTAATTACGGCCTTTAAGAACTCGCTTCTCGTGTGGGTGATTGTGAGGCGGAACCTCTGGTCGAACCAGCCGTCATACTGGGCGTTCTCGTGTCCGGGAAGATTGGTTACATCCTCAAGCTTCTTGTCGAAGTTGTACTCGTTCCAGGCGCGAACCCTGTATTGACCCTCGAATGTTGTATCCGTCGCAAAGGCCGTGAAGGCCGTTGCAACGAAAATAACAGCAAGTGCCAAAGTTAAAAGTTTCTTCATTTGTACCTCCAAATTCCTTTTCAAAATTCAACGTGATCTAAAACAAAAAAAGCAGTTGCTGTTTATTATCAGAATGTCAAAAGCATGTCAAGGAAATAATTAGAAAATTATAACCTATTTTAAAAATTTACACTGTAAGCGGAAGAGTGAGGATAGAATATAGACCTATTGTAAAATATAAAAATCACCGACCCCATAGACCGTGGGCTTTTGTCGTGGTGTCCTTTCATAGTTTGTTCAACAAAAAAACCCCGACCGTAGAATATCGGCCGGGGTTTTTGTTCGTTCCGTTATCGGGATTTTTAGAACTCGTACAGGAGGGTGTTTGAGATAGACCAGATCTCGCCCCAGTCGCCGCGGGTGCCGTCCGCCTTCTCGTAGTCTAAGGAGTCTCCAGTAAAGAGGACGCCCACGTCAAGCGAGTATGTCAAGCCCTCCATGATCTCGTAGGAGAAGCCGAAGTCGATCTCCCAGCCGAGGTCGTCACTGACGTCCCACGAGCTGTAGTTGTAACCGGAGCCAACTACTCCGTTAATAAAAGCTGGATGCGGGTATGCGGCGCCCTTGGATCTTACGTAATTACCCCTCGTCGTAATCAAAAACGAGTCTCCCACCGGCTCCGTCCACTTGGCCCAGATGACGGCGGCGTTTATGGAAAGCTTCTCGATGGGGCAGATCTCGAAGTAGAGCTTGGCGGAAGTTATGTTCTCTATCTGCTCGTCCCAGCCGTTGCCGAAGAAATGGAGCGAGTTGAGGCCGAAATTCCCGCCGATCAGGATGTTTGCCCACTTGAAGTTATCTTCCCTGAGAGAGTTGATGTTGATATGTTTTCTGCTGGAATTGTTCCAATGGTGCTTCTCACCGCTTCCCATGATAAAGGCCGCGCCCACGCGCAAAAGATCGTTATAGTAGGCGACATCCACATACAGGTTCCACCCGCCAACGCTGGGATTCGGATAGAATCCAACTAGAGCCGCGTCTGGTATAGGAAAATAGGCCGAAGAGAACGGTACGTTTATAGTCCTCGCTTTTCCGAATATATGGCTGTACTCAAGCTTGATGTCCAGCATATCGGCGATGGTGCCGGTATAGGCGATTCCAGCAAAGCCGAACGTCGAATCATAACCAGCGGGAAAATTCCACCAGTAGTCATACGAGTTTCGAATAGCACTGCTACCAATGTTTCCGGCCGCATCTACCCACAAACCAGCAAAGCGGTCAAACAGGACCCCGCCGAAGAGCTCTATTAAATGGTTATCCGCGGGAGTGACCTTCAGGCTCAACGCATACAAGTCGCTGTCCCAGTTGTACTCGCTGGCCCCGGCCGCCGGCCCCGCCGTAACCCTGTCGGCGAACTTGATATAGGCGGCGGAGAGCGCCACGGGCCCGAAGGCCCTCTCCCATTTGACGCCGTCGATCCCTGGTCCTTCGTAGCCGGCGCTGAATAGGAGGCCGTAGCCGTACTCCTGCGGGAACCTCCCCACGGTAAAGGTGCCAAGAGTCGGAAGGGTGAACTCGATGTAGGCCCAATCGATGAAATTGCCGGCCGCCGAGTTGTTGATAAAAAGGTTTCTCTGCTGCCCCCAGGTGTCCTCGACGAGGTCGAATCTGATTACCGCCTTTAAGAACTCGCTTCTCGTGTGGGCGATGGTCAGGCGGAACCTCTGCTCGAACCAGCCATCGTACGCGGCGTTATCGTGGCTGATTGTCAAGCCTGGTTGATCCTCCCGCTTCTTGTCGAAGTTGTACTCGCTCCAGGCCCTGACCCGGTATTCACCGGAGAACTCGGTCTTGGTCTCCGCGAAGGCCGTGAAGGCCGTCGCAACAAAGATTATCGCTAAAATCAATGTTAATAATTTCTTCATTTATACCTCCCATTATTATAAAAACTTTTTGCACAAAATATCTAAAATGGATCATACTTGATAAAACTTATCAATAACAGGAGGTATTGTCAAAAAAATAATTAAAGGTATCTAATGTCTATATTGGGCTGATAAATTATTAAAAAGTGGAGAAGAAACTTGACTTCCGCTCATTATTTGGCTATAATGCCAAATAGTAAAATAGGTTAGTAAAACTAGCCTTAAATTCTTAATGAGGGGATGGATGTGGATGAAAAACAAAGAGAGAGGTTCGCCAGGCTCGAAATCAGGGCCACGATGCTCAAGGCGATCGCCCACCCGACGCGGCTCTTCATCCTGGACGAACTCTCCGGGGGCAAGAGGTGTGTCTGCGAGCTGACCGAGATGATCGGCGCGGACGTATCCACCGTCTCGAAGCACCTCGCCGTTCTAAAGGGCGCCGGGATCGTAAGGGACGAAAAGGAGGGGCTCAAGGTATATTACAGTATAGCCATTCCCTGTGCCCTCGACTTCTTCGGCTGTGTGGACAGGGTGATAAGGAAAGAGGCTGAAACCCGCCTGAAGCTCGTCTCCGATGAAAAGGAGTGATTGGATCGACGGCGGAAACTCAAAGAAAGAATTAATGACGGGGAATCAAAAACGATATGGAACAGAGTGAAAAATACAAGACCGAGGGTAAAATATTTCTATTGATGCTGGGGGTCTTTTTGGCCTTCTATTTTCTCCCGCTGGGAAACGCCCGCTTCGACAATGCCGTCATGGAGGCGTTGTATCTGACCAAACTCTACGCCAGGGAGCACGTTGTCATGTGCCTCCTTCCGGCCCTATTCATCGCCGGGGCAGTGACGGTCTTTCTCAGCCAGAACGCCGTCATGAAATACCTCGGTGCGGGAGCGAAGAAGGTCGTCTCGTACGGGGTGGCGGCGGTTTCCGGCTCCTTCCTGGCGGTCTGCTCCTGCACGATACTCCCCCTCTTCGCCGGGATTTCGAGAGTGGGGGCGGGACTGGGTCCGGCGGCGACATTTCTATACTCCGGCCCGGCGATAAACATCCTCGCCATCGTCCTTACTATGAGGGTCTTGGGCCTCGAGATCGGGATAGCGAGGGGGGTTGGGGCGATCCTCTTCAGCATCGTCATCGGGCTTGTCATGCACTTCATATATAGAAGGGAAGAGGCGGAAAAGGTAAAGGTCCAGGCGGCAATGCCGGAGCCGGAGGTAACGAGGCCTCTCTACAAGAACGCGCTCTTCTTCCTTTCCATGATCGGAGTTCTCGTCTTCGCCAACTGGGGGAGACCTGAGGAGCCGGTCGGAGCATGGGGCTTCATCTTCTTAAACAAGTGGATTATCACGGGCGCCTTTTCGATCGCCCTCTCGGTCATCCTCGTTTTGTGGCTTAAGGCTTCCTGGTGGAAGGTGGCGGTCGCGGCGTCGGCGGTTATCATTGCCGCATACGCCCTTCCCGATCTCCCGATAGTCTCGTTCGGTGTGGGGATGGTGGGGCTTTCGATAATCACCGCGTCGGGCGACGCCGAGGGGAGAGGGTGGTTTACCTCCACGTGGGACTTCACGAAACAGATATTGCCCCTCCTGTTTGCCGGGGTGATGATCGCAGGTTTTCTCCTGGGGAGGCCCGGTAGCGAGGGGCTGATCCCATCCTCGTGGATCGCCGGGGCGGTGGGTGGAAACTCGCTTCCCGCGAACCTATTCGCCGCCGTCTCCGGGGCCTTCATGTACTT
>CAZIWT010000192.1:0-4776 GCA_964542895.1 uncultured Thermodesulfobacteriota bacterium | reverse complement strand
TCCTTTTTGGCCTTTGAGGGAAGTTTTACCCGTCGGAACAAGCGAGATTGTTTTTAAGATCAATATCAAAAAAGTATTTCAATTTAATCTCTTTTATTTGATTTTTTAATTGAATTTTGCTTTTAGATGGGATATAAAATTACAGTGACTTAAAGTATAAATTCAAGCTTCAAGTTGTCGGGTCCGGGGGGATGTTTGCGGGTTCGGAGGGATTGTTTAAAAATCTTTTGTTTAATATGTCTAAAATATTTAGAGGAGTAAGTTAATATAGAAAAGTGGAATATCTATCAAAAGGAGCCATTAAAAAGGAGGTCTAAATGAAACCCGAAGACTATATGTGGGATTATCGGAATCCTTATCTCTGGATGGACCGGGTGGCCAGGAGCGCCTTTCCCCCGATGATCATAACCTGTGCGGTTACCGGTGGCGTTCAGGGCAAAGAGGCCAACGAAAACCTGCCCGAGACGGCTGAGGAGCAGGCGGACGCCGTCTATGAGATCTACAAGGCCGGGGCAGTCTCCGTTCACCTTCATGCAAGAAATCCCGAAAACCACTCAATGTCATCGAGTAATCCCGAACACTATTCCATCGTGAATAAGCTCATCAGGGAGAGGTGCCCGGACATCATTATCAACAATACGACGGGCGGCGGCCCGCACCTTACAACGGAGGAGCGGATGTGCTGCCTCTACGCCGATCCGGCGCCCGACATGGCGAGCCTTAACCTCGGGCCGTTCATGCTCAAGGTTCCCGTAAAAGAAAGGAAAGAGCCCTTGACGCATCCGAGACCGGAGTTTCTCTTCGACGCTTGTATCCCCGCCAGCTATTCGGACGTCAACATGTACGCCAAGACGATGAAGGAGAAGGGGATAAGGCCGGAGATGGAGCTCTATCATCCTGGGCAGTACTGGGTAATGCAGGACCTCATTCGTGAGGGGAACGTCGATCCGCCATACATGGTGCAATACGTGATGGGCTTTCAGACGTCGTCCTTCCCCACCCCGGCAAACGTCATCTCTCTTGTCAACGAGCTTCCCGATCAGTCGATGTTTGCGCTAATCGGGGTAGGGCCTTTCCAGATTCCCATGAACGTCTTGAGCATCCTTCTGGGTGGTCACGTCCGCGTGGGGATGGAGGACAACCTCTATTACAAGAAGGGTGAGAAGCTCGAGAGCAACGCCCAGCTCGTGGAGAGGATAAAGAGGATCGCCGGTGAGATGAACAGGGAGGTTGCCACAGTCGCCCAGGCAAGGGAGATGCTGGGGCTTCCCGCAAAACCAAAAAGCTAATTGATAATCGGATTTCAACAACGGGTCGGCTATATAAAGCCGACCCCTTAAAAACCGATATGGAGTCATTTATGGCAGATTGGAAAGAATCAGTTGAAAACATCGTGTATTCGGGGCGAATCAAGGTGCCGTACAAGTGGTACGTGGGGGAGGTCGGAAGCAGGTTTCTCACGGGCATAAGGGACAACAAGGAGTTCTGGGGAACTAAGTGCCCGAGCTGCTCGAAGGTATATGTCCCCCCCGTCAAGAACTGCGCCGAGTGTTTCGTTCTGACCGATGAATGGGTAAAGGTTAAAGATACGGGAACCCTGGAGTCTTTTACAGTGGTTGACTACTCCCACGCTATGCAGCCGGTCAAGGCGCCCATTATATACGGGCTTGTCAAGCTCGACGGCGCCGACGGTTCCATATTGCATATGATCGGCGATGTGAAGAAGGAAGATCTTAAGGTTGGGATGAAGGTAAAGGCCGTATTCGCCGACAAGCGGGAGGGAACTATTTTAGACATCAAACACTTTACTCCGGCATAGGTTGCCGTATGGATTACCTAAAAGGTTAAAAGGAATGTTGATATGGAAAAGATAGCAATTGTAGGGGTGGGCCAGACGACATACGAGAGAAACAAGATAGAGACGTTTGACGAGTTGGTCTTCGAGGCGGCGACCAAGGCGTTGAAAGACGCCGGCGGAGAAATCGGGGATATAGATAACATCGTCACCGTCTCAAACGATTTCTGGGACGGGCGAACCATATCCTCCATGGCGATTCAGGACGCCGCGGGAAGCTGGGGGAAGGATATCTCGACCGTGGAGGGGGACGGCTCATTCGGGGCCCTTTACGGGATGATGAGAGCCCTTTCCGGCTCTTTCGATACAACACTGGTTGTCTCCCACATGAAGGGATCTGAGAGCATAATGAATCTCATAACCAACGCCATGTTCGATCCCCTCTACCAGAGGTCTCTTGGAATAGACGCCACGTCGTCAGCCGCCCTCCAGGCCCGGTCGTATATGGAGATGAGCGGAGCGACGGAGGAGGACTTCGCCCTCGTCTCCGTAAAGAATCACAAAAATGCAAAGAACAATCCCCACGCCCAGCTTCCGATGGATGTCACCGTGGACGACGTGATGAAGTCGAAGAAGCTGGCGGATCCCCTCAAGGTCCTCGATTGTTCCCCGATAAGCGACGGCGCCGCCGCCGTGGTATTGGCGAACGAAAAGGGGCTTAAGAAGTTCAAGAAAGATCCGGTGTGGATCAAGGGAGTGGGACACACTTCCGATTCCTACACGCTTGGATACAGGGATCTGGCAAGACCGAGAGCGCTTGAAGCGGCGAGTCAAAAGGCGTTCAAAATGGCGGGGATCAAAGATCCCTTGAAGGAGCTCGATGTCTGTGAGCTCTACGACGCATATTCCTACATGGAACTTATGTGGTACGAGGGGATAGGAATTACCAAAGAGGGCAAGGGAGCCGAACTGATAAAATCGGGGGAGACCGGGATGGACGGAAGTCTGCCGGTAAATCCCTCGGGTGGAGTAATCAGCGCACACCCGGTGCTCGTTGCGGGCCTTACGAGGCTTATCGAGGCGACGCTTCAGGTAAGGGGTGAGGCTGACAAGAGGCAGATCAAGGGGGCAAAAACCGCTTTGGCCCAAGGGATAAACGGTCCCTGCGGACAGGCCCACTGTATTTTTATCGTGGGTACGTAAGGGAGGTAAACATGGGAAAACGAGTAGCCATAGTAGGCTTCGGCCAGACATACCAGAGAAGCTCGAGGAAGGACGTCAACGGACCGGAACTCATTAACGAGGCGGTCAGGGCGGCCCTGGAAGACGCCGGGCTGACAATTAAGGATATTGACGCGATCGTCATTGGAAACATGGATCACTTCGAGGGAGTTAACTACGTTGATTCTTGGAGCGTCGAGGGGTCGGGCGGAGTGATGAAACCGATCTTCAAGCTGACCACGGGCGGCACCACGGGAAGCACGGTAGCCATGGCGGGGTACTACCACGTGGCATCCGGGATGTTCGACAGGGTCCTCGTCATAGGGTGGGAGAAGAACTCCGAGTCTGACACCACCGGCGCCATAGTAACGGCGTTTAATCCCGTATGGGAGCGCCCGAGGTTCGGAGGAGCCATCGCAGGACTGGCCGTCGAGGCTAGCAAGTATATGCATAACTACAAAGTCACCGAGAGGGACGGGGCGAGGGTCGCCGTAAGGGAGAGGCTTCACGCCCTGAACAATCCGTACACCCACCTCCATCAGGAGTGGATGAAGAGTATGGAGATAGAGCAGATCGTGGACCTTCTCATTACCTCCGAGGAGAACCAGATGCTCGCCTATCCCTTGAGAATGAGCGACATGTGCCCGAGGACGGACGGCGCCGCGGCCGCAATCTTCGCCTCCGAGGATATCGCCGAGAAGATCGCCCCAAAGCCGGCCTGGGTGGTGTCCACCCACAACCGTCACAACTACGCCCTGTTGGGTGACATCGACTGGGACAGCAACGACACCCTCGAGAGCGCCTCGAAGGCGGTCTTTAAGGATGCCGGGATAAAGGAGCCTTTTAAAGAGATCGACGTCTGCGAGCTCTATCTGCCCTATTCCTATGCGGGCCTCAAGTGGATGGAGTCGATCGGCTTCTGCGGCCCCGGCGAGGGACCGAAGCTCGTCTGGGACGGCCACACCGACATGGACGGCGAGCTCCCTGTAAATCCGTCGGGCGGAGTAATGAGCTCGAATCCGATCGGAGCCACCGGGCTTTTAAGGGTGGGAGAGGGAGCGCTTCAGGTTATGGGCAAAGCGGGAGACAGACAGGTCAAGGGTGGAGACGTGAAATATGCCTTCACCACCGGTTTCGGCGGATGTAACTGGGCGGACGTAATGCTTTTGGGGAAGAAGAAGCCGTCATAATCGGCAGTGAAAATTGTGTTGCCTAAACGAGGATAGATTTTAGGGGATTAAAATGACACAGAAGAGTGAACAACAACAGGAGCTTCTCACCGTTAATTCAGGGGAGGCCTTTCAGCCTTTTGAATGGAGCGTGGGGAAGTACGGCTCGAAGTTCCTGGCCGAGATAAGGGATAATCAGAAGTTCATCGGAATAAAGTGCCCGAAGTGCGGGCGGGTTTACGTGCCGCCGCGAAAGGTGTGCGGAAGATGCTACGTAGAAATGGATGAGTTCGTTCCCGTGTCCACCGAAGGGGAGATCGGTGTGTGCGCCATAATCCAGTTCGGATTTATAGACCCGAGCACCGGTCACCAGGAGCCGGTCCCTTACGGATACGCCTTCATCAAGCTCGACGGTGCGGATACCTTTTTGCCCTACTATATCGACAGCACGGATCCCGAGAAGGTAAAGGTAGGGGCCAGGGTCAAGGCGGTGTTCGAGGAGAAGCGCACAGGAACGATGTTGGATATAAAACATTTCGTTCTGCTCGATTGAGGATATATCAACATCCCTAACGCAGTTATCAGGCCAAT
>CAZIWT010000191.1:0-4810 GCA_964542895.1 uncultured Thermodesulfobacteriota bacterium | reverse complement strand
TTTGTAAAATATTGTACACTCGATTAGATTATCCGACATATTACCGATCTTATTGAAATCATTGAGGAAAAGGAGTAAAGATTGGGGGTGGTTGTTCCGGGGTGCAAAATATTTTGCACTGTATGGTCTTTGTCAAATGGAGGAAAAATCCAAATTTTTATATAAAGTATGTAAGTTCTAGGAAATATTGGTAAAATTAACCTCTATTTACCGGCCGGAAAGGCACCGTATCTCTGCTTGGGCATAAATATTGCATATTTATAATATCAATATATATTATTGTGCTTTTTATTGAAAGAATGGCATGTTTGAAATACACTATTCGTTTTTTTTAGGTATTGATATATCCAGTAAAGGGGATTTCGTTCGCTAATATAGTTCAGGGATAAGGGCAGGGGATGACAGACAATGGCCGATAAGGATAAAGCAATATTGATTGTGAATGACGAGTCAACCTACGCCGATTTCCTGAAGAGGGATATTGAAGGGGCGTTTCCCTCGGTGTATGTCAACATTGCCGACAGCGGAGAGAGCGCCTTAAAGATGACAGAAGAGCAATCGTATGATATCATAATTGCAGATATGGTTCTTACGGGCATGGGGGGGGTAAACTTGTTTCTTGAGATAAAGAAGCTCTTTCCCGATGTCAGGACTATTTTACTCTCTAACCACCTTAATTCAAAAGATAAGAAGCTCCTTGAAAAGGAGGGTCTCTTCGGTTATCTCGAAAAGCCGTTTTTGATCGAGAGCTTAACAGAGATGATCACCGAGGCGATGGAAACTTAGGATGATTTTGCATGGCGGATAAAAAAATAAGGGTCTTGATAGTAGATGATGCAGATTTTATGAGAAAGGCCCTTACGAGGATCCTTGAGGCCGATCCGGAGATAGAGATTGTCGGTTACGGAAAGACTGGCAGGGAGGGGATCGAGGCTATAAAAAAGCTCAGGCCTGACGTGGTGACACTCGATATAGATATGCCGGAGATGGACGGCATCACGGCACTGAAACATATAATGATTAAATACCCCACGCCCGTGGTTGTGGTAAGTGCCCTTACTCATCAGGGTCAGATTACCTTTGAGTCCTTGAGGCTCGGCGTTATCGATTTTCTTCCTAAGCCCTCCGGCTCCGTCTCGAGGGATATGGATCTTCAGAAGGAGGACCTTATAAGAAAGATAAAAATCGCCTCGGCGGTGGATATCGAAAAGGTTAGGAGAGCGAGGATAAAGATTTTTAAAAGGAAGAGGAAAGGGAGAGTATGGTCAAAGAAGGGCATCCTTGTCATAGGAACATCTCTTGGGGGGCCTAACAACATAATCAGGCTGATCTCCAAGCTCCCGGAGGGTTTTCCTTTCCCGATTATCGTGACGCAGGATATTTCTCCGTTGATTCTTGAGTCCTTCGTGGAGAAGTTCAACAGCGTATCTCCCATAAGGATCAGGAAGGCGGAGGATGGGATGTGGCTCGAGGCCTCCACCGCGTATATTAACTCTCTTGATCGGGCCGTGACCTTCGAGAAAAACGGGGATGATGTGATCTTGAGGGTGAGTTCCGCCGAGGGGAACTCGATTGATGAGATGATGATATCTGCAGCCGAGGTGATGGGCTCGGGGACCGTCGGCTTCCTTTTTGCCGGAGTGGCGGATGACGGCGTCAGGGGCCTTAGGAAGATCAACGATATGGGCGGCGAGACTTTCCTGGAGAACGGCAACAACTATTTCCTGCCGGAATCCCGAAAGGAGTCGCTCAAGGGGGGATATGCCAAAAGCGTTCAGATAAACGAAGATACCGTATCTATGATAATCGACTTGATCGGAGAAATCGAAATAGGCAAGAGGTGATAATGGAAGACAATGAGAAGTTAATCCTTGTCGTTGACGATGACGAAAATCTCCTCGGAATAATTACCAAGTACCTGAAAGAGATGTTCACGAGCGGCCAAATCTTCAGTGCCATTACCGGTGAGGACGCGGTAGAGAATATAAAGGAACACGAGATTGACCTTCTTATCACGGATATATTTATGCCCGGATTGAGTGGTTTCGAGCTCCTTTTGGAAGCCAAGAAGAGGCTCCCCTCCATCAAGGTGATAATGATGACCGGATATTCCACTCCCGAGCTTCACGAAGAGGCCTTTAAGAAGGGTTCCGTGGGCTATATAGAGAAACCTTTCGAGAATGAGGATCTTCTGAAGTTTGTAAACAGCGCCCTCGATCAATCGGGAAGGGGCTTCACGGGAGATATGGAGGGGCTCCAGATCGCCGACATCATACAGCTGAACTGCATTGCGAGGCTCAAGAACGTCGTGAGGATAAACACTGGCAACGATCAGGGAGCCATCTACTTCGAGAATGGAGACGTGGTTCACGCGGAGACGGACAGGTTTGAGGGTGAAGACGCCCTCATGGCCATCCTGAATTTCCCCGGGGGCACTTTTTCCACCGATAAGAACGTTTCGGCCCCGAAGACCTCAATCCACAAAAAGTGGGAATCCCTGCTCCTTGAGACCTTTATCTACATCGATGAGAAGAAGAGGGGGGACTTCGTCCTCAAGGAGGATACCCCGGTGGATAGCGAAGAGGCCGCAAAGGATAAGAAGGGCAACGGCTCTATCAGGGTCTTGGTCGTTGATGACTCGAATATAATCTCAAAAGGGATATCAGACATTTTATCGAAGGATTCAAATATAGAAGTTGTAGATACGGCCGCCGACGGCGAGGAGGCTCTGGCCAAGGTCAACGAGCTCAACCCGGATGTTGTAACGCTCGATGTGAACATGCCGGGGATGGACGGCCTTACGGCCTTAAAACACATTATGATCATGAAGCCCACACCGGTGGTGATGCTCTCCGCCTACACCCAGGAGGGCGCAAATACGACCTTCGACTCGTTGAGGTTTGGCGCCATCGACTTCATATCCAAGCCGAGTTCCCGTCAGGATCTTAACCTTGACGACCAAAAGAAGGTTATGATAGAAAAGGTCAGGAGGGCCGCAGGAGTAAAGACCAGTACGATACAACATATCAGGGTAAAAGAGAAAAAGCGGGAGGAAACGAGCGTAGATTCACTGGAGAACGCCAAGTCTATAGTGGCGATGGGGGCGGCGTTGGGGGGCTACGGTGCCCTGCTCAAGATTCTCCCCGAAATCCCGGAGGACTTTTTTGCCGCGATCCTCGTTGTGTTGTACATGCCCAAGGAGGTCGTTGAGCCGTTCTCCAAGTACCTGAATCAGTTTTCACCGATTATAGTAAAACCCGCCGAGGACGGCGATCTTATAAAGAGCGGAGTGTGTTATATATCATCGGACAGCGACTATATTACCGTTGAGGGGGGCGGCGATGGGGCGAGTCTGAAGATTCACGACCGGCCTTTCGACTTCGATCATCCCAACTCGTTTAACATGCTCTTGATCTCGCTGACAGAGTCCTTCGGTGACAAGACTCTCGGTGTGGTACTGACGGGGGAAGGGACGGACGGTCTTGAGGGCGCGACGGAGGTGAAAAACGTCGGCGGAAAGATCTTCGCCCAGACGCCCGAGACATGCCTGTCCCCCGATATGCCCAGAAAGGTGATTGACTCCGGCCTCGCCGACAAAGTAGTATCGGATGTCAGGCTTGCCCATGAGATTGCGGTGGAGCTGAAAAAGATCTGACCTTTCGCCGGGAGCGAATATGAGTTATAATATATTGGTTGTCGACGATTCTAAGGTTATAAGGGATTCCTTGAGAGTCATATTTGAGGCGGAGGGATTTAGGGTCGATTCGGCGGAGAACGGTGCAGATGCCCTGGACAAGGCAACGGAAAATAAATACAGCGGAATTATTACGGATGTCTTTATGCCCGTCATGGACGGATATGAATTCATAAAGCGGGTGAGAGGCCTTGACGGATATAACTCGGTGCCGATTATAATCATCACGGTGGAGGAGGAGATCAGGTTGCACCGAGAGAAGGGTCTCCATGCCGGGGCGAACATTTATCTCGCAAAGCCCACGGAGCCTAAAAAACTTGTGACTAATATGAAGATGCTCTTGGGGGAAAGCCTTGAACGCTGACGGTTTAAAGTTAGTAACCGACTACATGAGGGATACACTGGGCCTTGCATTTTCCAACGAGCAGGAAAAGGTCTTCGAGAAGAAGATCTCCGAGAGGATCGAGGAGCTTCAAATGGCCGATATCTTCAACTACTACCTGGCCCTGAAACACAGGTATAAGGAGATCGAGCTCATTAACCTCCTGGAGAAGCTCAATATCAACGAGACCTATTTCTACAGGGAGGAGGATAAGCTGGAGGCCTTGAAAAACCAAGTTTTTCCGAGTCTCGTTAACAACAGGTCCAAATCCGATCGGTTTATCCATATATGGAGCGCCGGGTGCTCCACCGGTGAGGAGCCCTTTACAATTGCTATGATGCTAAAGGAGAAGCTTGAGGAAAATCCCGATATCAAATCCCCTCGGGTCAGGATCATGGCCACCGATATAAACGGATTATCCCTTGCCGCTGCAAGGAGGGGGATTTACAACGACTGGTCGGTTAGGCATCTCCCGAAGCGTTACATCGATAAGTATATATGCAGGAAGAACGGGGGTTTTGAGGTTATCGAGGAGTTGAAGAGGATGGTCGAGTTTGTGCCCCTTAACCTGAACGACACAGAGTCGTGGGAGAGGAGGCGGGGCTTTTTCTTCGACATTGTCTTCTGCAGAAACGTGTTGATGTATTTTTCTCCGGAGAGGGCAAAGGCGGTCATAGAGGGATTTGCCAAGGTCTTGAGAAAGGGGGGATTTCTCTTTGTGGCCTCAACGGAGT
>CAZIWT010000190.1:0-4812 GCA_964542895.1 uncultured Thermodesulfobacteriota bacterium | reverse complement strand
TTTATCGTGTCAACATTTTTCGTATGATTTTTCTCGTTTTGCATATTATTGCTGACCCTTTTCCCCATCTGCCTAAGGCTTTCTTTTGGAAAATAGATTAGATTAATATCACACTTTTTGACTTGACACAAAAGTATTTGAGAATAGAATTGTAAAAAAAATCCATCCGGAAAAGCTTTAAAAGCTGGTTGAATATTCGGCAACATTTTGTCTATGATTCTCCAATGATGATATTAAAAAAATTCCTACGGCGAAAGCTCAAAATCGCAATATCGATTCTACCCTTATTCTACCTTGCATCATGCTCCATTGTCTCCACCATCATCGGTCCGCTTGAGGTAGGTGACTGGAGATATGAGATATGGGAGGGGCTCAGGGCAGAGATAAAAGATGAGAGAAAGGGGCTGTTCAAAGACAGGGGCCTGTTCGGAGAGATCGATCTCCTCGTCAAAAAGAAGATCGAGGCCACGCCCGTTTTCGCCGAAAACGTGAAGGGCCGGGCGACAGACGAGATATATCTTCTCTCGCCGAGGAACACGAGGGTCAGGGGGAGCCTCTGGGACGGGACGTTCAGGTGGAACTGGGCCGTTGGGGGATCGAACTACGTCTTTCATTTGCACAAAGACGGCGTGGAGATACTGGAGACCCCGAGAGGCGGCAAAAGAACGATCAACCTGAAAGATTCCGTGGAATTTGTTTCGGGCCCTGTCTACAGCTGGAACATTACCTGCTGCGTCTCGATCTGCAACCTCTCCCTCTCCTCAAACGCCTTCGATCTCCCTCGCTTCACGCTGTTGACTCCTGAGGAAGAGAGGGAGGTCGAAATTGAAGTCGATGCGGTCGCGAGGTGGTCTGTCTCAAAGGGGGTCGTGGGCTCTCCGGTGGACATTGCTCTGAGGGGACTCGTCCTCGAAAGGCACCGTCTCTACATGGAGGAAATAGAGCTCTTTTCGGATGGGATCGAGAAACACCCCGATTCTCCCCTCCTCCACCTACTCCTCTCTTCGGTTTTGGACCTTACCGGATGTCCCTCAAGGGCAAGGGAGGAGTACGAAAGGGCGAGGGAGCTCTCCACCAAAGACGGTGGCTGGAGTCGATAGCAATGCCGGGATTGTGGTCGGATCGCATCCGACAAACCACGACGTATACCAGACTGAATGCCCGCCCCCCAAATCCCCGGATCGGCGGCGGCTCCTCTAAACCCAATGGACGCCTGTAAGCGCCGTTTTTCAAGGCCCTCCCCCCCTGAATCAAGTGTTCGATGGAGCCTAGCCCAGTTTATCTATGAGCGGTAAGTGTCTGAATATACCGAACAATCGGCCCGCCTGATCATCCCGCTTTAGATATTTGCAAAATAAAAGAGGTAATATAACAGCTTCGTTAGCCTAAAACGTCTCCTAATGCTATATTGTTTTGCGCCGCCCCCACCAATCCACCCCCTCGGGTTTGCCGCCATCTCCCTCTCCCACCTCTCCATCTCCTCGAGCAGCTTGCGGCCGATCTCGGGGTACGTGTCTATAACGTTGTAGTTTTCGCCCGGGTCGTTTTCCATGTCATACATAAGGGGCCACTTGCCGAGCCTCCCCCTTCCCATCCTCCCCATGGGCTTGGTCTCCTTGTCCATCGGCACCGGATAGACATAGTGATGGATATTGCGGAAGTACTTCCACCTTCCCATCCTTACCCCCTCGAGCTCGTCCTGGTGATAGAAGAAAAGCGCCTCGTGGGGCGAAGATTTCGACCTTCCCGTCAGAAGCCCGTTCATATCCACTCCGTCGATTACGCGGTCGACGGGAGGGTTGAACCCCGCCAGCTCAAGACACGTGGGGAAAATGTCAATGTTCATGGCCGGCTCCTCGCAAATACTCCCGGGCGGAATATGCCCGGGGAACCTGGCTATCATCGGAACCCTGAATCCGCCCTCGTAGCTCTGCCCCTTCCTCCCTCTCAGCTCGCCGGGGCTCCCCTCGAACCAGGGGCCGTTGTCGCTGGTGAATATCACCAGGGTCTTTCTATCGAGGCCGTTTCTCTTCAGGCAATCGAGGACTTCGCCCACGCTCCAGTCCACCTCCTCCACCGTATCCCCGTATATCCCGCCGAGGGATTTCCCCTTGAACCGCTCAGACGCGTAGAGGGGCTGGTGGGGGAACGTGTGGGCGAAGTAGAAGAAAAACGGTGTGTCCTTGGAGTTCTCGATGAACTCCACCGCCTTTTCTGTGTAGAGCCCGGTGAGCCTCGCCTGGTCGAGCCCTATGTCCGCCTCTATCTCCTCCCTGTTATTGTAGAGGGGACATGGAAACATGTCGTTGCTGTGGGGCACCCTGAAGAAAAAGTCGAAGCCGTGCTCGAGGGGGTTGTACTCCGGTTGTTTGCTCAGATCGCCCAGGTGCCATTTACCCACCATCCCGGTCTTGTAGTCGGCCGACTTCAACGCCTCGGAAAGGGTGATCTCCTCTGCCTGAATCCCCTCCAGCGTGCTGGGAGATCCCATGTCGGTAACGCCCAGCTTGCCGATCGTATGGCCCAGTTTCTGAACCGCAGATCTCTTGAACGATTCATCCTTCGGCCATATCGGCCACGTCACGCCGGAGCGCTGGGGATACCTCCCGGTGAGGAGGCCGGCCCTCGACGGCGAGCAGAGCGCGTTGCAGGAGTAGAAATCTGTAAAGCGCACCCCCTCATTCGCCAGCCTGTCTATGTTAGGCGTCCTGATCGACCCGCCGCCGTAGCAGCCGAGGTCGCCGTAGCCCAGGTCGTCCGCGTTTATTATGACGATGTTCGGCCTGTAGCCGAGAATAGGCTCCGATTCAGTGATCAATTTAATCACGTCAAGCTCGTAGTTCAATTCGGGATCATCTTTGCTATGGCATCCGTAGAGGGAGCCGGTCAACATGCCCCCCAGGGCGGCGGCGCCGGTCAGCGCGCTTATCCTCATGAAGTCCCTGCGCCCCAGCTTCGAAAAATCTACACCCCTTTTGCCTAAAAACTTATTATAGAAACCGTCGTCTTCCATCTTGTCAACCCCCCAATAACTTAATTACGCAATTACGCAATAACACAATTACAATATTAAACCTTCCATTCGAGGATAGAAGACCCGTAATTTTTTTGTCAAGCCTAATGCAGCTCCGACAGAATTATCCGTTTTTTTCCATCCGCAATGGACTTGAATTTTTCGACCTAATTTGATAACATCGACTTTCACGACCACATTATCATCGATTCGATTGAAACCGGCACATAGAAAAAAACATTGAAGGATTACGTCTGCATGGAAACCGAAGAGCTTATGTCGATCCCGGCGGAGGAGTTGGCAAGGGGGGTCAATATCGGGGGCGAAATCCACGTGACGATCGTGAAAGACGACGACGCCCTCTCCCGTAACTTCGCAACGGCGATGGCGGACGAGATAAAGAGAAACAACAAGGCCGATAAAAGAACGAGCTTTATCCTGCCGGTGGGGCCGAAGGGACAGTACGAGCCTTTCGTTGACATCGTAATTGAGGAGGACATAGACCTATCAAAATGCTCCTTCTTCTTCATGGACGAATATCTCGCAGATGACGACAGGTACATCCCGGTCAATCACCCTCTCTCATTTCGTGGATTTGTCGAGGAGACCGTCACAATGCCCTTGACCGGAAAGGCGGGATTCGACCCCAAGAGCGTCCACTTTCCCGACCCCAACAATGTCGAAACATACGCGAAATTGATAAAGGACTCCGGCGGGGTAGACATCTCCTTTGCCGGCGTGGGCATAAACGGCCACCTCGCGTTTAACGAGCCGCCGGAGGGGCCGGTCGAGGTCGATGAATTTTTAAACAGGCCCACGAGGGTACTATCCCTCTCTCGGGAGACGAGGACGATAAACTCGGTCACCGCGGGGGGAGGCGCCATAGACTACATCCCAAGAAGGGCCGTGACGGTCGGGATGAAGGAGATTTTCTCCGCTAAGAAGATCAGGATATACATGAACAGGGGCTGGCAGAAGTACGGCGTCAGGAGGGCGCTTCACGGGGAGGTATCTCCCACCTTTCCCGTGTCTCTGGTCAGGAGACACAGGGACGTCTCCTTCGTGATAACCGAAGAGGTGGCCCAGCCGCCGTCGCCTGAGATAAAGTAATCAATCTGCCCCTTTTCCTGTTTTAAAGATGTACCTAAAAGATTGGAACTCAATTAGAAAATAACACGGATTGTATTGAAAACCCAGAAGTAGCCTACATTAGACTTTTTAATGCAAGGCGTACAAATAAATATCCTGTCTTATTTTTCGATATAGGGCATTCAAATATTTTACCCCACAGCTCACATCCTCACATCTTGAGGCTGGGCAGTAAAATGCTCTGTCTTTTTTACAAAAATAATAGTTGAAATCATATTTGTTTCATGATAATAATGACTAAAAAACAATTAGGAGGTAAAGCATGGCTGACACAAAGGGTCCGGTTACAAAGTCTCCCTTTTTTGATGGGAGGCACAGGAGAGGATTCGTTAAATACATATCCAAATTGACCAAATTGATGGCTTTAGTATGTTTTCTCATAGCAGCCTCAAATGCCAATTCATTTGCTGATACATATCCAGAAAAAATGTATTCTTTATATTTTAACACTTTAAAAAAGGTTAATACTACCACAAATGAAGCTGAAAAAAATTCTCTTATAAAAGAAGCAAATGGATATTTTAATGAAGGTGTAATGCACGATATGGCAAGATCCACTGTTGATGATGTTTTACATGACAAATATTTTGAATATGGTCTTCTTCAAAGAATCGATTCAAGCATAGAAGGTGATTTACATGATAAAGTTC
>CAZIWT010000189.1:0-4866 GCA_964542895.1 uncultured Thermodesulfobacteriota bacterium | reverse complement strand
AGTTATTGAAAATCGTGATTCCGCGGGGCGAAAAATAAACAGCGTATATTAAATATAGATTTAAACATAGATTGTCATAAAGTACAATATACATCATTTTTGTACCAAGTGTCATCTAAAAAGTCTATAAATCAGTATCGTTTGAGGGCCTCTAAAATCTCCGGTCGAATGAAATTAAAGATTATTCGTGAAAGAGGGAATGGAGGCTATTATAAAAATCGGGGACGGACACAAGGTCCGTCCCCGATGTCGAGACGCCTGTTTAAAAAAATCCTTGAGGTCGCTTTTCCCCTCAGTATCTCTTTATCTTGCCGGGCAGGATAAAGGGGTAGCCCTTCCTCGTGATCTTCGTCCTGATGAAGCGGTCTATCTTCCTGAAGAACAGCCACAGCCGCCAGATCAGCACGTCCTCCCTGTAGTAGCTGTTGACCTTCTTGATGGTGATGGGCTCTATTTTAAGGTCTTTCGCCTCCGTTTCAAAGAAATCGTTCGTCAGGTCAATAAGGGCGGGGATCAGGTCGGAGCGCTGCTCCTTGTAGAAATTTGCGATAAGGTCGATGGTCGAGAGGTGAAAGTCGTAGTAGCGGGAGATCACGTCCTCGACAAACAAAAGGCGGACAATCCAGATAAGAAAAGAGGGGGCCGCCCTCAAGATCAGCTCCGGATCGAGCTGCTCCACGCCCTCCTTCCTGAAGAGGGGGGTTGTGGTGTCGATGAAGAAGAACTCGGTTTTTTCGGTGATCTTCGGCTTTTTGGGATCGAATCCCACCACCGCCCAGTTGGATATCTGGGCGTCGAGCACGATATTCAGCTTCTTGTTCTTCTTGTTGAAGTCGAAGGTCTTCTTTATCTCCCTTAATATGAGTCTAACCATCAGCATGATCTCGTCATCCGTGACCGAGTGGATGATCTTGTGGGCGACGGATGAGGGATCGAGGATCTTCTGGACGCCGAACATCACGATCTGGCCGTCGTCGTTTTCGATCACGACGGAGTCGAAGGGTGGGACGGTAATGCCTATCTTGTTCAGAAGGTCGTTGTATTCATTGTATACCGCCCTGTAGTTTTCGGCCTCCTCCATGTTCTGGAAGATGGGCATCCTCTTGTAGGCGAGGTCCCCATACCCCTCCCCAATGATGGAGAAAACCGTTGACATCTCGCCGTATCCGAGAACCTTGGTGGGAACCTCATTCTCCTCCGGATTTCTTGGGTCCAGTCCCCTCTCGAACTTCATGAGGAGGTCTTGATCGATTTTCAGCTTGGTCATAAGACAAATACCTCAAATAGAATGATAAAAAGTTTGATATTTACTGAATCGAAAAATACTTACTATGCTTGGCTTAAAAGGTAGCGCTTTAAAATCGGTCACAACTATCTCAAAATACAAACGTATCCATTGTAAATAGCGGCGATGTATCTTGTATGTGCTGTAATACATAAAAACCGCCACCCCAGGATAGAATTACCATCTCGGAATTTTTGTGTCAAGGTAAAATAAAGGGCGGTTGGCAGCTGTTCAGCGGGGCCGGGGGAGGAACATATAGATATAGATATAGGATTAAGTCTGATGAAAATCCAAGGCATTTCAAGGAAATGATCCGGCTCAAAAAAAGTCCACCGATAAAGAAACCGGGCCTTGGAATATTTGACGATTAGTGGTATATTCATCTGAAATGTTTTTGTAATAAGATCAGGGGAAAAGAGATATGAATAAGCGGCTGTACACGAACGGAACGGTGGTCACCATGGAGGCGGAGGGGGATACCCACGGGGCGCTGGCGGTTAAGGGCGATAAGATCTTAGGGGTCGGCGGCATAGACGAGATGAAGGCGATGCTGGGAAAGGGTTATACCGAGGTCGACCTGGGCGGGGGTACGCTCCTTCCCGGATTTGTCGACTGCCACCTCCACGTCATCCTCTCGGCCTACTTCAAGATGAACCTCGACCTCGCAAATATAAAGTCCCTCGACGAGTTCCTCACGACCGTAAAGGGTGAGGTTAAAGCCGTCCCGAAGGGTAAGTGGATAATGGGGCTCCGCTTCCGGGAGGACGATTACCCGGAGAAGAGGCCCCCAACACTAACGGAGCTCGACTCGGTCTCACCGGAAAATCCTTTGGTCCTCTTGAGGTACGACGGCCACTCGGCGGTGGTCAACTCTCAAGCCTTAAAAGAGGCCAATATAACGGCGGAGACCCCGAACCCGGAGGGGGGCGTGATAGAGAAGGACGATGGCCGGCCCACGGGTGTACTTAAGGAGCTTGCCGTAAAGCTTGTCGTGAGTGCGATTCCCACGCCGGAGATAGAGGAGTTCCGCCGGGGGCACAAGATATTTACGGAGCTGCTGTTGTCCTACGGTGTAACCTGTGTGAACGGAATCATGCAGACCGGGGAGGAGGGGCCCTCCGGAGCCCTGGGGCCCTTCGAGATATATATATTCAAGCTCTTCGAGGAGGATTTCCCGATCCGCAACTACCCGATGATCGCGGCACCGGACGTCCCCACTTTCACAAAGGCGCTTGTCGATAACTTCGGCGGCGAGAAGACAGGCGGGAGGTGGAGGGGCGGCGCGCTCAAGCTCTTTCTTGACGGGACGTTCGGCTCCAGGACGGCGTATTTCACCGAGGACTACCACGACTCCCCCGGGGAGAGGGGTATGCTGGTTCAGGGGATAGAGGAGATCAGGGAGACGATATTTGCCGCCCAAAGGGAGGGAATTCAGGTGGCGACCCACGCCATCGGCGACAGGGCGGTGGGAGAGCTTGCCCGGATTTACCGCGACGCCCAAAAAGAAGTCGAGATCGGGGTGGGCAAAACAAAGCTTCGCCACAGGATCGAGCACGCGGGGATGATAAACCCGGAGGACTACAAGGCGATAAAGGAGGGGGGGACGATCTGCTCGTTCCAGCCGTCGTTCATAGCCTCCGAGGGCTCCTGGATAGAGACGAGGGTGGGGGGGAGACTCAACAGGGTCTACCCGATAAGGTCGATACTGGACTACGGCATCCCGGTATGCGGCGGCTCCGATTCCCCCATCGAAGACCCGAGCGTCCTGACTGGTATATGGGCCGCGGTGGTGAGGGAGGGCTTTACGGCCGACCAGGCCCTCTCCCCATACGAGGCGGTCTCCCTCTACACAAGGATGGCAGCCTACGCCTCCTTTGAGGAGGAGGTCAAGGGGACGATTTCTAAAGGCAAGCTCGCCGACTTCGTCCTGCTTAACAAAAACCCGATGGATGTTAGACCGGACGAGATCAGGGATATCGGGGTCAGGATGACGATTATCGGCGGGGAGGTGGCCTGGGAGGGGTAGGGAGCACAGTAAGTTTTAAAAATGTATTAGGGGGCAAGAGGAGTTGAGCCCCCTCATTTTTTTGCAGTTGGTTTCTGTTGTTTCGTAAAAGAATATCCTTTGACATGACAATAATTAAAAACTATAATAATATAGGTGAAAACCTAATAAAGGATTGGGAGGTTTAAGATGAAAAGCGAAAAAGACCTGTTTTTAGGTGTCATCAAGATAGCGGTTCTAATTATTTTGGCCTGCCTGTTACTCACCGCCTGCCTCACCAAGGCGGAAAAGGCCAGCAACGAGGGTATCAGAAAATCGCAGAAAGGGCTTTACGGCGAGGCTATCGAGGAGTTCAACAGGTCGATAGAACTCGATCCCAACAACCCCCGGCCGTATCGTGGAAGGGGATATGTCTATGCAGAGCTTGCCATGTATAAAGAGGCGATTGCTGATTACACTAAATCGTTAGGGCTGGACCCCAATTTCTCTAATGCATTTTTTAATAGAGGAGATATATACAGAGAAATGGGTAAATACGAATTGGCCATAACCGATTACACAAGAGCCATCGAACTTAATTCCACCGATCCCAATTATTTTCACAACAGGGGTCTGCTCTTTGGTGAGATGGGCAGGATCGAAGAATCCATCAAGGACCTGAGGGAGGCGTGCAGGCTTGGAAATGAAGACTCATGTATTGCCCTTAAACAGGCAATGGAGAAGAAAAAGAATAATAGTAAATAGAATTGTAAAGGAGTTTTGAAATGAGATTTGGAAATATCTTATGCGGAAGGGTTTATAAGATCGCTGTTCTGTTTATTCTGGCCGGCCTGTTTCTCACCGCCTGCCTCACCAAGGTGGAGAAGGCCAGCAACGAGGGGAGTAAAAAACCAGAAGAAGGAGTTTGCAGTGAGGAGATTAAAAGATTCTATAAGCATAGTGCCCTTGACCTTGAAAATCGAAAGTCGTTTCCTGGAAGTGAGGATATCTATAATAGATTGGATGAGCTAAAGAAAGTTACTATGGAGTTATATAAGAATATGGAAATCGATCCCAATGACTCGGATGGTTTTTTCAACAGAGGAGAAATTTACAGGCAATTTGGCGAAAATGAATTGGCCATAGTGGATTATAATAAGGCCGTTGAATTAAATCCTAATAATCCCGAACATCTCTTAAATAGGGGATTGCTACTATGTGAAATGGGGATGATAAACGATTCCATAAGAGATTTGAAGGAGGCTTGTAAACTTGGAAATGAAAACTCATGTCTTGCCCTTGAGATGGTAATAGGAAATAGAAATAATAAGTAGGAAACTAATAGTAAATATAACCTTTTTAGTTCTGCTTAAAAATTTTGATAGAGGGGAAAGCGCCAATTTATCTAAATTTAGATTCATATCTTTGATACCTTCTGTAAAAAAGTGACATAATTTCATCATGTGGGATTTTCCATTAATGGAAAATCTATTTACAAATACTTTTTTAAGGAGGGAAAAAATGGGAGGAGGAGCAGTCACCGTAGGTTCCGTTACTTATAAGCCAAATATGGAGTCGGACCACGACGCTTCCCCTA
>CAZIWT010000188.1:0-4959 GCA_964542895.1 uncultured Thermodesulfobacteriota bacterium | reverse complement strand
CTCCGCCCACTTCTTCTTCGCCTCTTCGCTGTGCAGGTCTTCCGGCTTCGTCAGGTCGATCTTCCTCGATTTTTCTATTACCGATTCCTCCATGAATATCTTCGCCTCTGTCCTCAGCGCTATCGCGATGGCGTCGCTCGGCCTCGAATCTATCTCGAAGCCCTTCCCCCCGGAAGACAGATGGATCTTCGCGTAGTAGGTGTTGTCCTTTAGGTCGTTTACAACAATCTTTTCTATCTTGATCTCCAGGGTATTCATAACGTTCTTGAAGAGGTCGTGGGTCATGGGACGTGAAAACTTTATATCTTCAAGAACGGTCGCAATTGCGCTGGCCTCTAAAAGCCCGATCCATATCGGCACCGTGCTCTTTTCGTCCTTGTCTTTGAGAATGACTATCGGCACACTGGATACGGGATCGATGGCCAGACCGCTGATCTTCATTTCTTTTGCCATTTTTTCCTCCAATAAAAGGATTATGGCCGAATAACTTCCCCCCAGAGGGAATTATTGAGAGCCCTTTTTATTTTCACAGGAACAACAGAGCCGATCGCGTCTTCCGTTCCCTTGAAGTTGACTATCTTGTTCTGGTCTGATCTTCCTGTTATCTCTTTGGGGTTTTTGATGCTCGGACCGGTCGCCAAAACGTCGTATATCGAGTCTATATTCTTTAAATTGGACTTCATGGTGAGCCTTCCCTGAAGGTCCTGCAATACTTCGAGCCTCCTCGATTTCTCCCGCAAGGTTACGCCGTCTTCGAATCTTGCGGCGGCTGTCCCCGGTCTCTCGGAGTATTTGAAGGAGAACGCATTGTCGAACTCCACTCTCTCCATCACCGACAGCGTCTCTTCGAAGTCCGAGGCATCCTCGCTCGGGAAGCCCACGATAATGTCGGTGGTGACGGCAAGATCGGCTCTTACCAATTTCAGCCTCTCGACTTTATCGATGTAGTCCTCAACCTTGTATCCCCTGTTCATCAATTTGAGTATCCTGTTCGACCCGGATTGGACAGGTAGATGAATGTGTGACGAGAGCTTCTCGATATCTTTGAAACAGGATATAAGCTCATCTGACATATCTTTCGGATGCGACGTCACGAACCTGATCCTATATATACCGTCGATGTCGGAGATCATCCTTAAAAGTTCCGGGAACTTTTGTCCTCCTTTAGGGTCGCGATAGGAGTTCACGTTCTGTCCCAGGAGAGTTATCTCAACGACCCCGGAGTCAACCAGCGATCTCACCTCGTCCATAATGTCGCTTGAGGTTCTCGATATTTCCCGTCCCCTGACGTAGGGAACGATGCAGTAGGAACAGAAGTTGTTGCAGCCCTGGATGATCGTGACGAAAGCTGTGTACCTGTTCGGATTTCTGGGGAAGGGACCGAAGGAGCCGATATTAATATTGCTGTTGTCGTAAAACTCGGTCTTCACTACCGGCTTTTTCCCGGAGGCGACCTCCGACACCAGCTCGGATATCTTTCCTACGTTCTGGGTGCCCAAGACGATGTCCACGCAGGGAAAGCGCCTTACAATCTCCTCCCCCCTCTGCTGGGCCACGCAGCCGGCCACCCCTATTATGAGATTCCCCTTTTTTTTCTTGAGCCTCCTGTACCTCCCTATCTCGCTGTAGGTCTTCTCCTCCGGCTTTTCCCTTACGCTGCAGGTGTTGATGATAATGATGTCCGCATCGTCGGGGGAGTCAACCGCTCGGATGCCGTCAAGGGAGAGTAACCCCGTCATCCTCTCGGTGTCGTAGACGTTCATCTGACATCCGAATGTCCTGAAGTAGACACTCCTCTGTCCCCTTTCGGTTCTCCCCCCTTTATGTAGATCGTCGGTCGACATTTGATCTAATTAAAAATTTTCCAGGATATATTTACTCAAGAGTTTGATATCGTCCATCTCCTCGTCGTCTATCTTCAGATTGCCGATGTATCCCATCTCCACCTCGTAGGCTATATCCCCGATAATGATGGAATCCAAAAAAATGTCCGGCTTGAGGTGCTCGATGTCTTCCTTCGTCTTTACAGAGCCCAGGAGCTTCGGCTCGTCCACCTCACCGGACGTGAGCTTTATGAACTTGTATGCCGGAACAAGCTTGTATTTCACCCTGTTGCCGGTAAGGGTTGTGATAACGTTGTCCGAAAAAGATATCTTCCCGTCTTTTACCCAGGCCTCGAGCTTCTCCTGCGGAAGAAATATCTTCTTTTTCACTTCGCTTGCCAATGGACAATATCCAAATGAAACAATGGGTATATATAATGACCTTATATATTAAAAACACCCATATTATAGCATACTGACTTTACTTATCAAGCATAAAACTTCCCCAGCCTCGAAACTTTGGTTGGGCAATAAAAAGGATTACAGGAAGCACCATCAGGTCTCCTATAAGGGCGCTTAACATGGTAAAGGCGGTCAATGACCCGAACCACTTGACCGGCACGAAGCTTGCGAACAGAAGCACGAAAAAGCCGCTTCCGACGACCAAGGTCGTAAATATTATAGGTTTGCCGGTGTTCATCATCGTGTTTTTTATGGCGCTTCCGACGTCGCTCCCCTCGCTTATCTCCCTGAAGTACCGAGTCATGAAGTGTATCGTGTCGTCTACTGCGATCCCAATGGCGACGCTCCCTATCATGATGGTTGACGTGTTGAGATGGATTCCGGTCCAGCCCATGAGACCCAGTGTCAGGAATATAGGGATCAGGTTCGGTATCATGCTCAAGGCCCCGAGATAAAACGACCTGAACACCCCGGACATAACGAGGAAAATCGTGAAAAGCGCCAGCAATATGCTCTTTATCTGCCCCTCGACCAGCGACCTGTCCATGTTGTTGTAAAGGACGGTATCACCCGTGACCTTTACGTCAAGGTCGTCGGTGAAGTTGTTTTCGCAGTAATACTTGGTCTCCTCGATGAACTTCCTCAATTCCTGGGAGCTCATATGAATGAGCCTTGTGGTTACGGTAGCCTTTTCGTAGGTAAAGTCGACAAATCTATCGAAATCGTCCGGTTCGCCGCTTATGGAGTAAAGGAGGAGATACTGGGCGACGAGGTTTCTCGTCTCCGGAATTTCGTAATATTTTTGATCCCCGTCGTGCATCGCCTTGTTCATATCCTTCAGGAAATCAAGGATAGATATCGTCTTTCTCACCTGAGGCTTCGACTCGAGGTATTTCTGGAGCTTCTCCATCTGATACAGGACACGCGGCTCCTTTATCACCCCCTCTTCGTTACCCTCGATTACGACGTTAAGTGAGCTGGTCCCGGTAAGGTGCTCCTGTATGAAGAAGGTGGATATATAAATATCGCTGTCCTTTTTGAAGTAATTTATGAAATCCGTCTCGATCTCGATTTTAAATATCCCGATAATCGAAAAAGCCGTTATCATAAGACACGCCAGTATTATATAGGCCTTTCTCTTCATTACGAAAAAGGAGAGGGTCTCAAGGGCCTTTTCCGTTAGACCCTCGGTCTTTTTCTCGACTACCTTCACCCTTGGAGGCTTGACGTAAAAGAGGATAATCGGGATGACGGTGAGCACTATCGTAAAAGCGAAGACAACTCCCACCGCCGTAAAGAAGCCGAAATCCCTGATCGGCGGGATTTTACTGATGCCGAGGGAAGAGAAGCCGAATGCCGTCGTTATCGTCGTCAGGAAACAGGGAAGCATCATGTGTGTAGCAGTTTTTCTGAGAGACTTAAGCTTGTCCTCAATCAAAAGGTTGTTCTCGTTGTAGTGAGACAAGATGTGGATGGAGTGGGCCACGGTCATAACGATAAGCAGTGGCTGCAGCATGGAAAGGACCACGGTTATGGGCCTTCCCGTTATCGCGATAAAACCCGAAGCCCATGTGAGTGTAATAACCACCATCATTAGGGGTAATACCGTGCACTTGACGCTTCTGTAGGCCAAATAGAGTATTACGGCCATAAGAAAAAAGGTCAAGGGCGTAAATATCATCTGGTCCCTCTTCAGGAAGCTGCCCATATCCCTCTTGACGGGCGGCGCGCCCGCCACGTAATATTCAACGTTATCCGGCACAACCCCACTGAGCATCTCCCTGACATCCTCGACCATCTTTTCCTTCAGGCGCTCTTCGATGTCCTTCTCCGGAAGTATCGCGTATATCGCCGTTACCCGCTCATTCATGTCGATAAGGTAGTTTAGGTGAAGGGGATTCTCGTAAACCGCTTCCCTCAGGCGCTCCATCTCCTCTTCGGAGGTCGGGACGTGATTTATAAGATCGTTAACCTCCAAGAGTCCCTCGGAGCCGCGAATCTCCTTGACGTTTGTAAGGCTTATGACCTCATCTACATACTTGTACTTTTCGAGTTTTTTTGTTATCTCGTCTATCAGGGAGAGAAATTCGGAATCAAAAACGGTATCCGCCTCAAAGCCGATGATTATCAGCTCGTCGCTTCCGAAGGTCTCCCTGAATTTTTCAAAGTAGATCTTGTCCGGATCGTTATCGACGACGAATCCTTCGACCGAGTTGTCGATCCTTAGGTTTTTCAGCTGAAAGGCGAAAAACACTGTGACAATAAAAACAAAAAAGAGAATCGGGATTCTCATCCTGATAACAAAATCTGTTATTCTGTTCATCTTTTAAAAATCGGATCCTTGATCTATTACTACCTGTTTTGTTTCCCGTCTAAATTTCTATATTCTTGATACAATTTGGTATAAATACAATATTTCCCGACAGCTGTCAATGGAATATGATTGTAATGTTGCTTTTTCAATGGAAATGTGATAGATTTCACTAATCATAAAAAAGGGCGCTGAATTCTATGGATACCAAAGAAAATACAAACAGAAAACTCGTCATGAAGGGCGTCCTCTCGGTTCTCTCCCTTCCCGGGCTGATCCAGACGATAAACACCAAAAAAAGGGTCCAAGTGCTTTTAAAACCGGAGGCTCATAAAAAGGGTTCCCTCTATTTTAGCGACGGTA
>CAZIWT010000187.1:0-4993 GCA_964542895.1 uncultured Thermodesulfobacteriota bacterium | reverse complement strand
AAACGAGTACAAGCTGAACCGCGCCGTCTGGTGGATGGACCGCTTCCGAAGAGAGATGAGTGAGGTGGTTCGGGTGGAAGGCGTCCACGATCTGTTCAAGGTATTCGAGGTAGAAAACATCATCCAGTGCGCGAAGATGAGTGCGGTGGCCTCCCTCGAACGAAGGGAGAGCCGCTGGATTCCCTGGCACTACCGGGTCGACTACCCGGAGACGGACGACGAAAAGTGGCTGAAGCACATCGTCCTGACCGTTGGCGACACAATGGAAGATATAAGGGTCAAGCACGCGCCGATAATAAGGATTGATAGGGGGATGGAGAGGGGGATAAAAGAATGAGCGTAAATCTCCTGGAGGGCCTCTCCGACAATATCGTAGTCGACAAGGACAAGTGCACCTTCTGCGGAATATGCGTCGAGACCTGCATTCTCGATAACCTCAGGATGAAGCTCTCCCCCTGCCGTGGCGCTTGCCCCCTGGGGGTCAACTGCCAGGGGTACGTTCAGCTGGTGGCCAGGGGCGAGGAGAAAAGGGCGCTCGACCTGATCAGGGAGAGACTCCCCTTCCCCGGGATCCTCGGCCGCATCTGCTCCCGGCCCTGCGAGGACGCCTGCCACCGAAGGGAGATTGAGGGCGAGGCGGTGGCGATCAGGGAGCTGAAGCGCTACGTCAGCGAGCTTGAAGAGGAGGCGGACTATACCCCCCCGATGGAGGCGGAGACGGGAAAGAAAATAGCCGTCGTCGGCTCCGGCCCGGCGGGCCTCACGGCCGCGTACGAACTGAGAAGGCGGGGACACGCGGTTACGGTATTCGAGGCGGAGGCCGCCCCCGGCGGGATGCTCAGGTGGGCTATCCCGGAGTTTCGCCTACCCCTTTCGGTTCTGGAAAAGGATCTATCCGTTCTCGATCGGATGGGGGTTAAAATAGCCTGCGGGAAGGCGGTGGGAAAGGACATCCCCTTCGACGAGGTAAGGAAATCTCACGACGCGGTGATCATCGCCGTGGGGTACACCGAAAGCGTGACAATGGAGGGGATGGAAAGGATCGAGGACCTCCACTACGGCCTGCCGTTTCTCAAGGCTGTTAGGTCGGGAACGCCCCCGAAGGTCGGGGAGAAGGTCGTGGTTATCGGCGGCGGAAACGTGGCGGTGGACGCCGCCCAGACGGCGCTTCGCCTCGGCGCCGGGGAGGTCTCGATGGTGTGCCTCGAGGCGGAGGGCGATATGCCCGCCTTCCCCTGGGCTATTGAGGACGCCCGGGCCGATGGTATTAAATTTCACCCATCCTGGGGAAATTTGAGCCTCAAAACTGACAGCGGCCGAATCAACGGCGTGGAGTTTCAGCGGTGTCTCGAGGTGATATGCGTCGACGGTATCTTCAAGGCGGCATTCGACTCGTGCGAGACACTGAGTCTTGACGCCGACACGGTCATAATCGCCATTGGCCAGAGGCCGGACGATACGGCCCTTATCTCCGCCGGCCTCGACGTGAAGAAGGTCGCAAAAATCGACCGGCTGACGCTTGAGGCCGATTCCGAGAATATCTTTATCGCCGGCGACATCGTAACCGGCCCCTCCACTGTCGTCATTGCTATGGCTTACGGGTTTGAGGCGGCCGAATCCGCCGACAGGTACCTCAAGGGAAGACATTTAAGGTTCGGCCGCTCCTACGAGGGCCCGATTATAACAGAGTTCGATATAGACACGAGCAGTGGAAGCAACTCCCCCCGCGTGGTGACGAAAAAGAGGAGATACATCGGTTCGGGCGACTTTTCCGAGATCGAGACCACAATATCGAAAGACGAGGCACGAAGGGAGGCGGGGCGGTGCTACTCCTGCGGCGAGCCGTTCGGAAAGCACAGGTCGTGCTGGTTCTGCCTCGCCTGCGAGGTGGAGTGCCCCGAGGAGGCGATCTGGATTGAGATCCCCTATCTCCTGAGATAGCCCGACATCGAACAACAAGGCCGGAAACCGTGGCAAAAGATCAAAAGGTCCGGGCACCGAAATATTGGTTGTCTTCCTTAAATCAACAGATCTGCTTTTTTAGAAGAAGGTCATTACTCAAATTCGGCCTAAAATAGCAAATCTATTTGACGAAAATCCAGCTTATTGCCGAACAAGCGCGTGTTGTTTCCATTGAGACTATTCGATTGAGAAGTATTTCGATTAATTCCGCTTACCTATGTTGCTTTGCCATTTAGTAAATCGGCAACCCTCTCGGATTGATTTGGAAACAAATTATCCGGAACCTTATCCCTCCCAAGGGCCTTGGCGACAAGATACCTCGCACATTTTGAATAGTCGCCTCTGCAAAATTCTTCCTTCAGTCTTTCCGAAAAAACTGGCATATTCTTCAATCTATCATTAAAGAACATGCAATCCCTCAATAATTCACAGTCTCCCATTTTGTTACTCCATATAGAATCGATTAGTATTAGACGGGATTATTTATGTGTCTGATTTACACATCAATTCACCCAATTATAGTTTAGTATAAAATCCTGCTTATCACAATAGAAACTTGGTATCAAGCAAACTCTCTTTTAATATCAAACAAAATGGGGGTAAATTGTTACAGGGAAGATAAAACCTGTTTATTTGAAGTTTCCACTTTTCGGATAAAAAGTCTCTTGAAAGAAAACTTGACAAAAATAGCACTTATGCTAATTTAAAAAACCTGGGAGGAAAGCCATGAAAAAAAAGATCACGATTTTGACCATGCTTCTCCTTTTGACGATTTCCATCTTTGGGGAGAGCGGTAAGGGAGAAGGCGAAGTGAACAAAACCGTCGAATCGAGAACGGGGAAAGATACGATTGGGACGGCCCCCGCTATATCCAAGATCGGTAGGCCCATTATACTTGAAACCGACACCGATTTTCTCTCGGAGCCGCTTCCCCCGGCCGATCCACAGCGTTACAGGAGATGGAGGGGTACGGCGAAAATCAATGTTGGCCAGAGCCATCTCTCAACCGCCGACCTCACCGGGGACGGGCGGTACCTCCTCGCCATGAGCGAAATGGAAGCCACGGTTCGGGTCTATCTTGTAAAGACTAAGAAGCTTATCGGCAACTTTAAGGTACCGGGATTTGAGTACAGCAGCTTCAACAGAGGAGAGGTCCTTCTCTGGCCCGGGACAGGCGGTGAGCCGATGTTCATCTCGGGAAACGAAGTCGGGCTGAACCTCTTCAACGGACTGACGGGAGATTTGGTCGCCCATATAAGCGACTCTCCCGTGTGGCATATGCGCTGGTCTCCGGACGGGCGTATTCTCATCTGCGTCCTGTCGAACACAATCAACCAGACGTCGGTTCTCACGCTTTTTGCGCGGGTCGATCCCAAATCCCTGGTGAAGATAGAGACGGTCAAATTCGAGAATCGCGTTGACGGCTTATCCCTGAGCCGCGACAATCGATACCTGGCGGTCACGCTCTATCCGTCCAATCACGTCGAGCTGATAGACCTGCACAGCGGCGGGGCGGTCTGGTCGATTCCGATACCGACCTATATCAGACCGGTCGATATTTCCCCCGACGGCCGTACGGTCGCTGTCGGCGGGCAATATCTTATCCTGATCGACGCAGACAATCCATACCATATAAGCACCTACAGGGATTTTCAGAACAACATCCACAACGTGCGTTTCTCGCCGAGCGGGGACGCCGTCGCGGTCTCGTCCTACGACGGCCACGTTAGAATCGTCTCCACGGATATGGCGTTGTCAGACGCCGCGCTGATCAAGGACATGAGGCACGCGGGCACCTCTAACGTCTACTCCCTCGTCTTCGGCGGAAACGGCTCGTTTTTGATCTCTTCGTCCGGCGACAGAACCATCAGGTTCTGGGGAGAGTAGAAAGGAGCGGGGCGACCCTTTAAGGACAATACAAAAAGGCCGCCCACAGCCCGGTTTTTTCACCGAGCAGAATATACTCATCCACCGCAACCGAGCGGCTTTATGATAAACATCAGGCCCCGTCGATTCAGTCTACCGGCACGATCTCCCAACTACATGTGTCATCACCCATGGCCATGCACTTGACCTCCACCGACTTCAGACCCTTCACTCCGGCCCATTTGATAAATTCATCGAGCATCCCGTTATATACGGTGCAGAACGGGGTATCGCCCTTCTGATTCTTACATGCCGTGCATTCGGGATTGTCGAAGATAATCTTCCCGGATTCAATTTTTGCCTTTCCCCTCCCCGACGCCAGGCAATACAATTCTATCGCCTTGAAAAGCTTCTCCTCTTTTTCAAAATCTTTGAGGGACTCCAGCACACCTGTACCTATTACATGTTTTACGGTCGACGCCCCAACCATCCTGAACACCGCCTTCGCTCCCGAAGTGCCGAGGATCTTATAGTAGTTCACCGACAGCGCTTCGAAATCTTTATCCGTAAAACCCTTCTCCATGGAGTAATCCGGCTTGTTTTCGATCAGAGAACCCATATTTCCATAATTCAACAAAGCCTTTACGCCGTTGACTCCCAAAATGTCTTCAGTGGCATCCAAAAGGACCCGAATAACCACATTAGAAACCGTCTTTTCTCCCATTATTTTCACCATAATACTGGATTTCGTTATACCTAATATTGTAGTTTAGAATATACCAAATTTCAATATCTCTTTTCTTTTTTTCTTTTCATACATATAACTATAGTTTTCAAATATCACAATATCTCATTTTTTTTAAAACGATGTAAGATTATGAAGGGATTAGACCTGTTTCGGGGATGCAATATTGATTCATTTTTACCACTCCGAGGTGGGAATAGAGTGGTACTACTTGTTTATATAGTTTTCGGCTTCAATAAGGAGGGAGACCGTTATAAGGTCTGAAAATTTATATTATAGATATTACTTGTAGTCTTATGCTTCTTTCTTGACAATTAACTTCAGATGGATGTCGATATTCTACAACACAACATAAGTGGCCTATTTGTAATGGACCCCAAAAAGTAGACAAGGGGGATAGTTGGATGTAAGATGGTGCTG
>CAZIWT010000186.1:0-5196 GCA_964542895.1 uncultured Thermodesulfobacteriota bacterium | reverse complement strand
CCCCGTAAGATCGATATCGTGGAGTTTCTGATAAGATTCAGGTCACCCCATATCACACCGAGCGAGAAGGCGAGGATGGGCGTCATAAGGGGTGCCACGATCATCGCCCCGATGATTACTGCTGTGGAACCCTGTATCAGTCCCGTCGTCGCTATTATCGCCGACAGCGTCGTCAAAATATAGTACTCGATGGTTGGCGTGGCACTCTCGGAGAGCATACGATGAACGTTGAAATCCTCGGTCTCTTTCTCCTTTATCTTTTTGTACTCTTCACGCTTTTTTCTCCAAAAGTTCACGCTGATGTAATTCTTTAGGATTCTCTCCTCCGGTTCGATTACGTGGTCGATAATCTCCTTGACCTCTTTTGTCTGTGTGGTGATCTTATCGGCCAGAGTCGTATCTTCTTCCTTTTCCGGGGAATCTTCGTGATGCCCCTTCTCATGTTCATCGGCATCCGGCGCTTCCTCCTGAAGCTTTTTACACTCCTCGAGGCCGAAATATCTCTTCAACCTCGAATAGAGGGGGGGCTTATCCGGACCAATCCCTTCCGGCTTGGCTATCCCGCTTTCTCCCCCACCATCCTTCCCCGCTGATTTTGAATCACCCGGCTTCTTAACCACCTAAAACTCCTTGAAAAAAAACAGAGTTATACGATTTACACTAAAAATTTGATCCACTAAACACAAGATGGAGCCCCTCTCCCTCCCCTCTTCCCGGTCTCATCCCACAACAATTCCCCGGCATCCGATCGGCCTACACGTTTAACGCCGCCACGAATATGTGGGTTATGGGGCTTGTGACCGTCGGGTCGGTTATGATGTTTACCACAGCCGTCTTCTTTGAGTCTAAAGCCTTCTTCAGTGCCGGGACGATCTCCTTCGCCTCAGTGACATACTCGGCGTGGGCACCGAGACCCTGTGCCATTAGATCGTAACGCACAGGCCCCAGGTCGGTTCCCACGACCCTGTTGTATTGAAGCTCCTGCCCGTGCTTCACCATCCCCCAAGCCTGATCGTTCAAGATCACTATGATTATCGGGATATTGTGGCGAATCGAAGTCTCTATCTCCATACCGTTGAGCCCGAAGGAGCCGTCCCCGGTTACCACAACCGCCGGCCTGTCCGGACTCGCGAGCTTCCCCGCGAGATTCAGGGGGATTCCGCTTCCGAGGCAGCCCATGAGGTTCCCCACGTTGGAGAGCATCCGCCCCGGGCCGCCCGCCTTCAGATGTACCGCGCCGAAGTAGGAGACGTCACCCCCGTCCACGGAGTAGGTGGCCTTATCCCCGAACGTCTTGTAGACGTCGCTTACCGCCCTGACCGGGTGGATCGGAGAGGCGTCGGAGTCTTTCAGCTTGTTCTCCTCCGCCATCATGGCGGCTCCCGTTTCCATCGCCTCCTTGGCCCAGGCGGAGTGATCGCACTTTCCGATTCTTCCGGCTATCGCCGCGGTAACCATTCCGGCGTCTCCCACAATCCCCACCTCGTGGGGGACATTCTTGCCCACCTCGTTGCCGGAGATGTCGACCCTTATGATCTTCGCGTTCGGATATATCGCCCCGTAGGAGGCGAGCCACGTCATCCTGAGACCCAGGACGAGTATGACGTCCGCCTGTCCTGCGGCGAACGTCAGCCCCATAAGACCGCCGTCCCAGAGGCTCAGCGGGTGGTTGTCCGGCACCATCCCCCTCCCCTCGTTGAAGAGGATAAACGGGATATTAGTCTTCTCGACGAGCTTCTTCAAGCTCTCGCCGGCGTTTCCCCACCTTACGCCCCCGCCCCCGATGATCAGCGGCTTTTTCGCTCCTTCAAGCAGCTTTGCCGCTTTATCGATCGCCTCGGGATCTCCCGCCGGTCGATACTCGGCCCTGTTCGGGCGGGGGAACTTTACAGCATCCAAGTCCACCCTCTCTTTCAGAATATCGACCGGGATCTCGAGATATACCGGCCCCGGACGATCGCTCAGGGCGTGCCTGAAGGCAACCCCGATATACTCCGGAATCCGCTCCACGTCGTTGCAGAGGAAGGTCGACTTCGCCACCGTTCGCATGATCGCCATCTGGTCTACGTCCTGGAGCGCCCCGAGATCGTTCTCCTTTCTGGGGCTCCTTCCCCCCAGCACCAGCATCGGGATGTGGGAACACTGGGCGTCCATTACGCCGGTTACGGCGTTGGCAAGGCCGGGCCCGGCGGTGACGAGACAAACGCCGAGCTGGTCCGAAGCGATCGACCACCCCATGGCCATGAACGCCGCCGCCTGTTCGTGCCTCACGTCGATGATCTCGATCTTGCTGTCGATACATGCATCGTAGATCTTGTCTATGTGCCCACCCGAAAGCGTGAAAATGTAGGTTATTCCCTCCTCTTCAAGGGCTTTTACAACCAGCTGACCTCCGTGTACTTCCGCCATAATTCCCCCTTATTATCTTGTCAAACCAATAGAAAATCTATATCACGATATACTTTTGGGGTCAAATCAAAATTATAGTTAAAATTTTTTGAAAATATATAAAATAAAACGGCTCTCCTTGACACCGCAACATGAAATAGCTTATAATGTAAAAATGAGGTAAAAATATGATAACTTTGCTAATTTGAGGCATAATAATGGAACATTTTATGAGATATTATTCAAAAATAAAAAAAGTTATTTTTGCCAGCTCCAGACACTCATACCGAAAGAGGGGGGTTACAATACCCCCTTTCATACTATTACTTATCTTTTTACTTTACCCCGTCCCGAATGCCTCGGCCGACAGGGGATCGATCCCCATAACGGCCGAGATAGGCTCTTCGGTCTTCGAACCCTCCCAGAGCGCCGTCATCGCTTGGAACGGCGTTGAGGAGATATTGATACTCACTACGGAATCATACACATCAAAAGGGGGAAAGACCCTGGAGTTTCTCCCCCTTCCGTCAAAGCCGACCGCGGTCGAGGAGGCCCCGGAAGAGACCTTCGACAGGGCGCTGAAGCTGATAGTAAAAAAGGCCCCGAAGATATACAGGGGGAGGGGCACAAAAAACGGCAGGGAAGTCAAGGGGAATACACCCGGCGTTGAAGTGGTGATGGAAACGATCATCGGCCCCCACGATATCACGGTTGTGAGGGTGGGAGACCTGGATGACTTCTACAACTGGTTGACGAATTTTTTCAAAAAGGAGGGGCTTCCTGAAATACCCAGAAAGGCGGCCGAATTCAAGGGGATCGTATCCTCCTATATCGACAGGGGGATAAATTACTTCGTCTTCGACGTGGTGGATACAAATGATAGCCCCGAAGGAATAAAGCCGCTCCTCTATCGTTTCAGTACGGAGCGCCTCTACTACCCCCTCTATATTTCATCCAAGATATCCGGGGATACAAAGATAAAACTATTTCTGGTGACTCCCGGGATACCGAAGGTAAAATCTCTTCCCCACGGTTTTTCCTTCGAGAACTACATCCTTCCTGTCCCGGATCAAAAGGAACCCGAAAAAATCGTGGAGAAGAAGATCCCCATCGCCTTTCCCGTAAGCCTGATAGAGAGGGTATTTCTCTCGCCGCCGATAGCGACCCTGATATCCGGCTTTGACACGAAGGCGTATTTCTCGGTTGTCTCTTACGACGGCCCCTTAAGGTACCTTCGATACGATTTCGAGCTTTCCAAAGATGATTTCATCTCATCCGATTTTGAATCCATCGAAAGGTCGATTGGTGAAAGGGAGAGCTTTGCAAAATCTGCTCCCGAAGGATTCAAAAACGTAATTATTGATCATCAAGGGGGCCGATTCAAGACCGGCGGCTCGGACGATCACACCTCTTGCGCCTCCATAGACGGCGATCCCGAGACACCCTACACGCTCAAAATCGGCGGGTCGTGGTGGATAGACCTGGGATCGGAGATGGAGATCGATGCTGTGGAGATTCTGGCGGCCGTAAAGGTCCCGGACATCGAGCCCTCGAAGAACAGCCTATACCTGTTCAGCTCCGATACGGGGAAGTTCGAGGGAGAGGAGAAGCGGATTAATACTTCATACCTCGAAAGCCACACGACCCTCTATTCGTCCGACAACCCATACCGCAACGCAAAGAGGGTGAGGCTCAACGAAAAACGGTTCAAGGCGCGCTATATAAAGATCACATACCCCTATTCCGAATCCACAAGCCCGATTTACCTCTTTGAGGTCATGGTGCTGATAAAGGAGGGCGGAGATTGACGGGAGAGATCGGATAGCTTCAGGATGGAAATGCGGCGAGGGAAATGGCCTTTAAAAAGCTCGGGTGGACGGCCATATGTCATCGGTTTTGAAATCAAATCCTATTTAACAGCCACGATACCGTTTTCGTCCACAAAAAAAGTCCTTTATTCATAAGAATCGTTTCAGGCCCTCACGGTTTCCAAAGGGGGGGCTTCAATCTTCACCCGTTCATCCCCACCTTCCTCGTCGGTCTGCATCTGCCCTCCTTGACGAGCCTGATGATGTCTGTTATATCCCCTATCTCCTCCGGGAAGAGAGTGGAGGCCTTCCCCACGCCCCAGGGGAAGTGGGCGTCGCTCCCGGCCACCTCGGGTATACCGTAGGGGTTGTAAAAGATGCCCCTTATTCCGTTGTAGCGCTCTATGGCGTGGAACATAACTCCCCCCTTCATTTCCGGACAGCTGTGGGGGTGTGCCAAAACGCAGAGGGATTCCGTCTCCCGCGCGACCCGGATGACCTCCTCAACATCGAAGTCCATCCTCCCCAACCCCCCCGGCAGCTTATCAACGAAGGCCGTGATATCTTCCGAATATATCAACAAATCGTTCTCCCCGCATGTCACCTCCATGCCGATAAAAGCCCGAACGCCGTGCTCGTCAAAAGCCCTTAACAGCCCGTCGTATTTCTGAACCGTGATACCGTCCGCCGCCCAGCCGAAGTTGTGGTCGGTAATCACGACGCCGTCGATGCTTTCCAGCTTGGCATAATGGGGAATCTGAAGTGAGTCATAGGCGGCACAGGGAGACCCTATTACGGTGTGGACATGGAGATCCCAGCGGTGGATATAATCTCCGTTGTCAATGATTTCAGCCCTTTTTCCCTCTTCTTCTTCCATATATCTTTCAGCTCAGTTTTCACATCCGCATCAGAGCAATCAACGCGATGATTCCAAAAGGATAATGTGATATTGTAACACAAATTTTGAACAAAGGCGCCACAAAATGTATCCATCGTCACA
>CAZIWT010000185.1:0-5255 GCA_964542895.1 uncultured Thermodesulfobacteriota bacterium | reverse complement strand
AACGATTTTCTTCATCTTTAGGCTCCCATGAAAAAACCTCGTCAATTCATCGATGTTCATCAATAGGGAGCGTCAATTCTATCATAACCGGCGGGAAAAGCAAATCCTTAATCTCATCATTCCCGGCTCTATTGTACATATAAAGTCATTCCCAGCAAGACAAGAAATACAGAAAGATATCAAACTGGATTCCCGCTTTCGCGGTAATGACGGAATAGTTGTTTCAATGGATTCACGCTTTGAAGGGAACAATATGCTGTCATTCCCAACTCGATTGGGAATCCAGAAAGATATTGATCTGGATTCCCGCTTTCACGGGAATGACGGAATTGTTGTTTTATTGACCTCCCACTGAGGTGCAAGGGCTTGTCGGCGCCACCCGACGCACAGATTATCCCTCCCGGCTCTTGCGAAGGGAATGACATATTGTCTTTACCCACCCCTCCACTTTATCTCGCCCAAGACCCGCTAGTACTTTGTGACCTCGATATTGTCAAACGTGGCGGACGAATTATTCCACGTCCTGAGCCCGATCATGCCGTTTTCGTAGGAATCATCGGTGCCGACAACCACCAATTCCCCGTCCACATAGGCCCTGTACTCATTTCCCACCACATCTATCTTGATCTTCCGCTCGATATCGTACCAGTCGAAGTCCTTGCCGAGGGAGGTATCCCTTACATAGACCCTGGCGAAGGGCGACTGTTCTTTTCCATTCACGATCTTCCTGAAGAGGAAAGCCCCGGAGCCGTAGCGTTGATCGTACTGGAAGATATAGGCGTTGGCGTTTTCCGGATCCGTGGCCCTGAAGTAGATTCCGTATCCCCAGCTCTCGTCTTCAAGTGTGGCTGTAGCCTCAACGGTGTAGTCGTTCCAGCTCTCCTCTCCGGTGAAAATCCTGTGCTCTCCGCTTGCACCCTTTAAACTTCCTACCTTCAGATATCCGTCACCGAATTTATATTTGTTCCCCGCAACTTTATTCCAACGTTTTTTTGCGCCCTTGTCGAAGTCCTCTGATAATAGGGGCTCCGGCTCGGAAGGAGCCTCGTCCTCCTCATCCTCAACGGCCTCCTCTTCGGGAGGCACCGCCAAAGCCAGGGGGACCGCGCTGGTGAAGCTGTGTTTGTAGAAGACGCTCTTGGCAATATCGTGGATGAAGGGCACCCCGCCGTACTTTGTTGCGGTGCAGTTGTCGTTGATGCACGTCACCGTCGTGCCGTCCGTTATATAATCCGGGGCATCGTCCGTGCCGTCCTTTTTGAGACCGTCCGACGGGCAGTCAAAGACCTTGTCTCCCAGCAATCTGGAGAGGTCCCTGGATTTATCCCCCACCACAACCCCGTTCAGATCGATGAACACCTCCCCGTCGCCGAAGCCGTCCTCGTCGGTCACGAAGGGACGGTCATCATAGTAGACAAGCGACGCGTCGCGGATGTGGCGCTGGTTGAGGATACATGCGGCCCTGTCTATTAATCTCTTGAAGCTGTTAAAGGTAGGAATGGCCAGAGACGCCAAAATGGCCATTATCATAATTGCCACCGTGATCTCCAACAGGGAAAATCCCTTTTTTAATAGACAGTTTGACAGACTGTATTTTTTCATCCTACTTCTCCTTGAGCTTCATGTAGTAGAGCTTCCCGTTTACGTTTTTCAAGTAAAGCATACCGTGGGCCTCGGGAGCCGAACAGATAACGCTGTAGTTGCCGTCTTCGGCCGAATACTCGTAGTCGAGGCCGGTGACCGGGTCCGCCGGAATCGAGTCGAGATAATCGGGCACGAGGGCACTCAGGTCTTCCGGCAACGCCCCTGTGTGGTCATCCTTGTATCTCTCTATCGCCATCGAGATGGTATGCATATTCACCGAAGAGACATCCAGTTCGTATCTCTTCGTAATGGTATTGGACGATATGTGCGAGACTTCCCCGCGACGCACGACGAAATAGTCGGTCGCTATGACCCCACCCTCCATCGCTATAATCGAGAGGGCGATTATCATGAACCAGCCGAAGCCGCCGATCCCTTCCTTTTCGGGTTTCTTGATCTTTGTCCTTTGTATCTCGGCTTCGGCGTCCTTCTTTTTTTCCCACTTCTCAAAATCGCTCGTGGTTGCCTTCATTGCACATTCATAACACAGGACTATATTGCCCCTCCTGTCGCTTATGCACTCGTCACACAGCCTGTCTCCGCAGGATGCGCAAATCCCCTTGGCAATCCTCTCCGGGTGTCTATCACATCTTTCCATATTATGTATCTCCATTATTCTCTCGGAATAATCATCATTACATCTTTGGATGTAATTTTCCCCTCAACTATTTTTGTAATTGCATTCTCCCACATTGTCACCATACCGTGCCTCTGGGCCTCTCTGTTTATCTCATTGGGCGTCTTGTTTGCCGAGACCATCTCCTTTAAGTCATCGTTGACCTCTATCACCTCATAAATCCCGGTGACCCCCTTGTAGCCCACATAATCGCACCGCTCGCAGCCGGGTGAGTTGAAAAATGTTATTCCCTCTTTATCGCCCTTGATTCCGAGGCCGAGAAGTTCATCCATCGACGGCGTGTACGGCTCCTTGCAGCTCTGGCAGATTGTCCTTACAAGCCTCTGGCCGATCACCATCGAGATGCCGTCGCTGACGTAATAACGCTCGATGCCCATCTCGATCAGTCTTCCGAAGGCCTCGGCGGGGGTCGTGGTATGGAGTGTGGAGAGGAGAAGATGGCCGGTTAGGGACGCCTGAACCGCTATCCTCGCCGTCTCGAGGTCCCTTATCTCACCCACGAGTATGATATCCGGGTCCTGTCTCAGGGCGGCCCTAAGAACGGTATCAAACTGGAGTCCGCGTCTGGGATTTATAGGTATCTGATTAATCATAGAGAGCCTGTATTCGACGGGGTCTTCGATGGTTATTATTTTCTTCTCTACGGAATTGATCTCGTTTAATACGGCATAGAGCGTTGTGGTCTTACCGCTTCCGGTCGGACCGCAGACGATGACCATGCCCGAGTTCCTCCTAGAGACCGTCAGGATGGAGTCTATCTCCTTTCGACTCAGCCCCAGGTTGGACAATTTAACTTCCGATTTTGATTGATCCAAAAGCCTTATAACCGCCGACTCACCGTAAATCGTGCTGTAGGTGGAAACCCTGAAATCGACCTCCTTGCCGTCGTTCATCGTTATGAAGAACCTGCCGTCCTGGGGTCTGACCCTCTCGGCGATATCGATCCTCGACATGACCTTTATCCTGGCTATCATAGACGGCTGCATCTTTTTGGGCAGGGAGTTCATCTCCCTCAACACGCCGTCGATCCTGAACCTCACGGTTAGGTCCTTTTTGTTACCCTCGATGTGTATATCGCTGGCCCTCATCTTGATCGCTTTGGATACGATGATATTTACAAGCCTCACGACGGGAGCGGCGTTGGCATCCACCTCTACCTGCTCCGATTTTTCTTCGGAGGAGTAGTAGTAAAAGCTCTCATCCGCCGAGTCCTTCAGGGAGTCGTAGACTTCCTTTTCCTTGCCGAAGAAATGGTCGATAAGCTTGTTTATCGTGCTCTCCTTGCATATTATCGGCTTTATCTTCTTGCCCGAGGCAAAGGAGAAGGTATCGAGGGCCATCAGGTTTAAGGGGTCGGACATCGCTACGGTCAACTGGTTGGCGATGAGATTTACCGGAATGGTCTTGAACTTCCTCGCCAATTCCGGCTTTATCAGCCCGATTACCTCCGGCTTGACGTATTCTTCGGTGATCTCCTCGTAGGGGATTTCGTAGTGCTTGCTGATGGACTTTATCATCTCATCTTCTGTGGAAAATCCCAGCCTCTCGATAATATTGGTCAGGTTTTCCTTGGTCCGTCTGTGCTCCGCCAGGGCGCGGCCCAGCTGATCCTTGGTCAAAACCCCTTCACTGATAAGAACACTTTCTATGTTTCTGTCGATAATCATACGTATTAGTCGGCTAAGAGCCTCTTTATCTCTATTGTAAATTTCCTGCCGTCGAATTTGGACTTGTCGTAATGAAGGTCTATACCGATCTCCTCCGAGTATTTATGGAAATCCGCTTCCTTATAAACACCGGTCAGCATAACAATCGGGATATCCTCTCCCGATTTCTGGCCCCTTATCTCCTTGGCCAGCTCAAAACCGTCCTTTCCGGGCAGGAGTCCGTCCAGGATAACCAGATCGGGGGAAAATGTCTCGTAGGCGGACATAACCTCATCTCCCCTCGAACAATCCTTCACTTCATATCCCTGCTTGCTAAGCGTATGGAGAACAAGCTTAAGGAAAGACTCGTTATCCTCGGCAATTAATATTTTTTTTGGGCTCATCTCCTTCCTCCTATCTAGATTTCAATTTTTATTGAGATCGGCCAATATTATATCCGTCTCTTCGGAGAGAGATTCCAACAGGAACTCGATAATCACGGTCTTCTTATCTTTTGCCGCTTGCTCAATTTGTCCACCTAATAGGCTTATCTTCTTCTGCCCAAAGGCACCTCCAGTTCCTTTAAGGTCGTGAGCTATTCGGCGTATCTGATCGAAATCCCCCTTCTTCATCGCATTTTTGAGATTAGTTAAATCTCCCGGTAGTTTGTTGAAATACTCTCTGTATATTTCCTTGAGCTCTTCGTCCTCTTCCTCTTCGTATTCAGCAAATTTTTCCTCCTTTGATTTAAGACGATATGCTATTTCATTAAACAGCTCCTCCTTATTTATAGGCTTGGTCAAATACCCGTCGCACCCGGCCTCTTTTATCTTCTGTTCATCCCCCCTCATGGCGTGGGCGGTAAGCGCTACTATCGGGATTGAACTGAATCTATCGTCACTCTTTATCCTGCGGGTGGCCTCGTAGCCGTCCATAACCGGCATCTGTATATCCATCAGTACCAGGTCATACTTTTCCGTTTCAATCATCTTTATGGCCTCGACGCCGTTATCCGCGATGCTCACGGAATAGTTCATCTTCTCTAAAATCTTTCTGATAAGCTTCTGATTCACCTCGTTGTCCTCGACGAGAAGGATTTTAGCTATGGCTTCCTCCTCAATCGAATCAACAACCTTCACCTTCGGCTTATGCGAAATTACCCTCAAGTCTTTCAGAATTGTATCGATCTCCCTCACAACCAACTCGGTGGTCAGGTGGCTCTTCTCCAGCAGGGTATGGGATATTCCGTCGAACTTTTCCACATCCTTCCTTGAGATCTTTCCCCCCGTAACAAAAATTATCGGTATGTTCTTTAGATTATCGTCCTC
>CAZIWT010000184.1:0-5487 GCA_964542895.1 uncultured Thermodesulfobacteriota bacterium | reverse complement strand
ACCTGGGACTTCTGGTACCATTACGACGCCGGGAAAAGGGTCTTCCACGTCCTTTTCCTCAACGCCGAGAGGGAGCTGGCGGTGACCGACCAGCACCACTTCCACTCCGTCGTCGGCTACGCCACGACCGAAGACTTCGAGTCGTTTAACTGGATTAAGGACGAGGTCTTCACAGCCGACCAAAGTTCCTGGGACAACACGTCGATCTGGACGGGGGACGTGGTTAAAATCGGCGGCGGCTACCTGATGTTTTACACGTCGAGGGACGCCAGGGAAGAGAGCGAGGGGGACTTCCTGACGCAGAACGTGGGCGCAGCCATCTCGGCCGACTTTCTCAGCTGGGAGCGGATACCGAACCTCAGGATCGCCCCGGACGCGAGGTACTACGAGACGGCGCACGTTACCGGCGACACCACGATACAGGCGTGGCGCGACCCGTTCCTCTTCAGGCACAGGGGCGAGACCTACATGATAATCGCGGCTAAGGGGAAGGAACTTGAGGTCGGGAGGAAGGGGGCTGTGGGGCTTCTGAAGGCGAAGGGCGGTTCCCTCACCGACTGGGAGACTCTGCCGCCGATATATCCAATATCTCCAACATCCTCACCCGGCATCTATGACGAGGTGGAGGTGCCCCAGGCCTATATAGACAAACAAGGCAGGCTGACGGTCGTCTACTCGATGAAGGACATCTACGACCACGCCCCGGGGACGGGGGGCGGAGGCGGTCTTCACGCGGTGGGGGTGTTAGACCCGGCCAATATTAAAGGCAAGGGCAAGGCCGAACCTAAGGAGGAGCAACAACCGAAGGTCGTTGTCGCCTATTCCTCCGGCGTATACGCCGCGAGGGTAATCCCGGAGCTTGAAGGGGTCGTCGTCGGCTTTGATTTAAAGGAGGGGGGATTCGTTAAGAGCACGGTCACGACCGGCTTTGTGAGCACCGACCGCGATTTTTCGGGATTTGGGATTTAAGGGAAGGATGGAAACGGATTCGGGGGAGAGCAAAAGAACCCGGTATCTTTGTTCCTGTTGAGGTCGTCTGTGTGTTCCCATAAGCGCCCCCTCTACTTCATCGCCAGAAGAAGCGCACGTCCTGTATCATATTACAACTTCTCTACAAGTATTAGTTGATTACTCTCCTGTAATATCTTCTTTGCCAACAATTCCCCCAGCTCCAATTCCTCCATCGGGGTCACTTCTCTTGTCTCATGATTTTTTTTGTGATGTCTGCTTTCTTAGAATCCTCATATTTAAATGTTTATATTTTAAATCATGGTCGGCGCCTGATTGTTCGGCGCCTGATTGTTCGGCGGCGGATTATTCGGTGCCTGATTGTTCGGCGCAGGCTCGGTCGGCGCTGGTTCTGTCGTCTCCGGTTCGGTCAGCCCCGGCTCGGTCGGCTCCGGCTTTTTTGTCTTTGGTTTGGTCGGCTTGGTCTTACCTTTGTTATCGGTCCTTTTATCTTGCCAAAGCTTAAAATTGAACCTTTTTTTCTTCTTTGCTTTTTTATCGCTATCTTTATCAATTATACTTGAATCGCCGCTTCCATCCCCTTTTCCCCCGCCGGTTACTCCACCGCCGGTCTTGGGGGCACCGCCTCCCTTCGGTGGTCTTCTTGTTCCACTTTTCCCTTTTTTACCGGGTTTAACTTCAATCCCCGTTTCACCGCTTCCTTTAGTTCCCGGAGTAACAATATTACCACCGGCGGTCGATCCTTTTTCATCGGGACCTTTAGCAGGTGGGGTTACCGTTCCCGTTCCCGGCGGTTTTCCAATATGTAATTCTATTTCACCTCTATTTTGCCAATTGCTTGTGAACCCTGGAGGTGTTTTCCAATCGCCTGTCAATCCCGAGGGTGACTCTCCCGGAGTACCGGATCCCCCTCCCCCAGGGGCGGGTTTGATAAAATCTTTTACTATCCAACCTATAAGAAATATAAAAATTCCCGAAAGCAATAGAACGGCTGCCTTGAGCAGATTCCTTTTATTAATATTACCTTTTGTCTTTTTGGTTGTGGTTGGTGTCTGCTTTACAATATCTTTTAGAGTGCGGGCAACAACGGGATTGCGGTTGAATTTACCGAATTCGGCCGTCAATACCGTGATGTTGTCGTGTCCACCCCTCTGATTGGCGAGCTTTATCATGCTGTTGCAGGCATTATCCAGATTCTTCTCGCCGTGAATCAGCCCGAGTATCTCCTTGTCCGAGACCAGGTCCCACAGGCCGTCCGAGCATAGCAGGATCACGTCCCCGTCCATCAGCGACACACGATAGGGTTCTTCTATCTCCTGGGGCTCCCCCGCGCCAAGCGACTTGAGAAGGATGTTCTTTTGCGGAAAATCCTCGGCCTCCTCCGGAGTAAGCTTCCCCTCTCTTATCATCTTTCCGACGAACGAGTGATCCTCGGTTATGCGGACCATCTCGTCGTTTCTAATATGATACGCCCTGCTGTCCCCCATGTGTCCGACGTAGGCCCTGTTATCGACAACGAACACGCCGGTAAAGGTAGTGCCCGGGGGCTTTTCCATCCCCTTTCCGATATCCCGCACCCTGTTATCCGCCGTTTTGACTATCGCCCTGACCGCCTTATCCACATCACCATCATATTTGCCAAGGCTCTTCTTTTTTTCGGTATGAAATACTTCCTCCACGAGCCTCACCGCGGCGCTGCTCGCCTTCTCGCCTCCCACATGACCCCCCATGCCGTCCGCCACGACCATTACGGCCCTGATTCCGAGCGGGTTTTCATCCTTCGGCTCGATATGCAACGCAATGAAGCTGTCCTCGTTCTTCTCGCGCTCCTTGCCCACATCGCTTTTACCCGAAAATTGAACGGGCAGTATCGTCGAGTTATTCATAAGTCATCCTTATATGATTTTAAGATTAAAAAGATTTATTGCTGGACTTTATAATTCAAATACGGGAACTCCTTCTTTTTCTTTCTTGCCTTTATCGTCCGGCTTACCTTTGTTATCATTACCTCTTTTGAAATAACGAAAATTTCCAATAATTCCCCCGGCTCCAATTCCTCCATCGGGGTCTCTTCTCTTGTCTCATGATTTTCGTTTTTTGTCGTGTCTGCTTTCTTAGAATCCTCATATTTAAATGTTTATAGTTTAAATCATGGGCGAATCCGGGTTGTTCGGCGCCTGATTGTTCGGCGCCGGCTCTGTCGGTGCCGGCTTTTTTGTCTTGGGTTTGGTCGGTTTGGTCTTACCTTTGTTATCGGTCCTTTCATCTTGCCAAAACTCAAAATTGAATTTTTTCTTCTTTGCTTTTTTGCCGGGTTTAACTTCAATTCCCGTTTCACCTCCTCCTTTAGTTCCCGGAGTAAATTTATTACCACCGGTGGTCGGTCCTTTTTCATCGGGACCTGTAGCAGGTGGGGTTACTGTTCCTGTTCCCGATGGTTTCCCAAAAGGTAATTCTATTTTGCCTTTATTTTGCCAATTGCTTGTAAATCCTGAAGGTGACTCCACCTTAGGACCGGATCCTCCTCCAGAAAATGCAGAAAATGAATTAAATATCAAAATACCGGTTATCACAATCCCAACAACAATGAGAGTTGAAATAGTCGCCACGAGCGCCTTGCGCTTCGCGCTCATCACAGCAACTGCGGGGGCAGAGCTCGGTCTTGGAGCCCTTTTCTCGGTTTTGAGCTTAATCTTTACGACCGGCGTTGAAGGCTGCGGCACGGCCATGGACCCCCCTTCCATCCCCTCACGAACCGCGTTTAAAAACTCCACGGCCGAACCGTATCTTTCATCCCTCTCTTTGGCCATCGCCTTGTTGGCCACGCTCATTGCCCAGCCCGGAAGATCCGGCCTTAGCCGCTCTATCGGCTCCGGAGCCTCGTTCAACACTTTGGCAAGCGTGGTTATCCCGCTTTCCGACCTGAAGGGAGAAATCCCGGTAAGCATCTCATACAAAACAACGCCCAGCGAGTAAAAGTCGGTCCTGCCGTCAAGCTCATCCCCCTTTATCTGCTCGAGGCTCATGTACTCGGGCGTGCCTATGGACGTTCCCGTTGTGGTCTGCCCCTTGGAGCCGATCGCCTTCGCTATGCCGAAATCGGTAATAACGGCCCTTCCCGTGTTGTCTATTATTATGTTGGCCGGCTTAATATCGCGGTGAAGTATACCCCTCTCGTGGGCGTAGGCGAGACCCTCCGCCACCTGCGAGGCTACGGCAAACGCCTCTTCGACCGGAAGCCGTCCCCTGCTTTCAAGAATATCGACGAGGTCCTCCCCGTCCACGAAGTCCATGGCGATATAGTACGTATCCCGGATCTGGCCGGTGTCGTGAACCTGCACGATGTTTTTGTGGCTCAGCTTCGCGACCGTCTTTGCCTCCGACTCGAAGCGCGCCAGCAGTTTTCTGTCCCTTGCCAGCTCCGGGTGGAGGATCTTCAGCGCGATATCCTTATCGATCCTCGTGTGATTCGCGCGGTAGACAACGCCCATCCCACCCTCGGCGATCTTCTCAAGGACCTCGTAGCGCTTATCTATTACGGTTCCGATGAAGGGGTCCTTCCCCTCGTCAAGCCTCGAGGCGCACTCGATGCAGAACCTCGCCTCGGCCGGATTCTCCGCTCCGCAGTCTGGGCATTTTGACATTATTTGGCTCCTGAATAAAAGCTTATTTAATTGATTAAACAGATAATTTTACCCACCTAATTTAGTCCTACTTTAAAGGATTTTTTATGTAGCCCCACTTACTCCCCACTTTTACCGCTGCAAGACCTTCGCTGAAACTCTGAGCATCATCAAATTGTGTATTGATAACATATCTACCGCTCTTGTCAATTAAGCCCCACTTGCCCCCGCTTTTAACTATTGCTAGGCCTTCACTGAAATTTCCAACACCATGAAACCGCGGTCCGATTATTACCCTCCCGCTTGTGTCAATATAGCCCCATTTACCAGCATAAACATTTTCGATTGATACAAATGCCAGACCTTCGCTGAAAGAATCAGCCCAATCAAACTGAGGAGTAATTACTACCTTTCCTCTCTTGTTAATATAGCCCGTCTTTTTACCAATTTTTATCACTGCCAGTCCTTCGCTGAAAGAATCAGCCCAATCAAACTTCGGTTTGATTACTACCCTACCACTCTTATTGATGTAGCCATACTTATCCCCGATTTCTACCCCTGCCAGACCCTCGCTGAAAGCAAGGGCCCAACCAAACTGCGGAGTGATGACCATCTTCCCCGTCTTATCGATGTAGCCCCACTTACCCCCGTTTTTTACCTCTGCTAAACCTTCAGCGAACCCCGCAAAACCTTCATAATCATACGTTATTCTTGCATTAGACAAGTTGTAAATTTCTTTTTCCCCATCAATTCTACTCCACATCTTCCATCTTTTTAAATTTGTTGCATCATAAACTAAAACTTTGTGATCAAATTGAGGGCTGATGATTACTCTCCCACTCTTGTCAATGTAGCCACACTTTCCCTCGATTTCTACAAATGCTCTATTGTCTCT
>CAZIWT010000183.1:0-5511 GCA_964542895.1 uncultured Thermodesulfobacteriota bacterium | reverse complement strand
ATGACCTCCCACACCTATGACGGCCGCGTCTGTATCGCGACCCCGGACGGCAGGAAGGCGGCGGTGCCCTTTGCGGCGAGCTGCAATCCATACAACGTCGACAAGAACGGCCCGACCGGCGTTCTTCGCTCCGTCAGCTCCATCGATTCCACGAACGTCCTCGGAACGGCGGTCAATATCCGGATGCACCCCACAGCAATAGGCGAGAGCGTTCAGGCGCGGAAAAAGTGGGTATCCCTGATTAAGGCCTATTTCAACATGGGGGGCGAGCAGCTCCAGCCCACGGTAGTCTCGACCGAGGTTCTCAGGGCGGCCCAGAAGGACCCGGATCAGTATATGAACGTTATCGTCAAGGTGGGCGGATACAGCGCCTACTTCGTCGATCTCGGGCACGAGATACAAAACGAGGTCATCTCGAGATCGGAGCATCGTCTCCTGTAAAGTCGCCTGAAAAGTCTGTATAAAATTTTAATTGGAGATCTATATGATTGAGGAAACTTTAGCTACCGCCGGCAAAAAAGAGGGCGCCTTTATAAGTCAACTGACGGTACCGATGAAGCTCGGCTACGGGGTGGGAGAATTATCTTTCAATATCGCATATCAGACAACGGCTCTCTATCTCATATTCTATTTTACCGATATCTTCGGGGTCGCCGCGGGGGCCGCCGGCATGATAATGTTCTATTCAAAGATATGGGACTCGATAAGCGATCCGATGATGGGATACATCTCCGATCACACGAAATCGCGCTGGGGAAGCAAGCGCCCGTACCTGCTGCTCGGGGCCGTCCCCCTCGGCCTCACTTTCATGTTGCTGTTCTATTCCCCCCAGATCGGCCCCGAGAGGCTGAAGATTGTATACTGCCTCGTTACGTTCGTCCTCTTCTGCACGGCGATTACGATCGTAAACGTTCCCTACGGGGCGCTGACCGCAAACCTCACCATCGATTCGAACGAGCGGGCGGTGGTCACGGGATACAAGAGTGTCTTCGGGATTGTCGGGGTGCTTATCGCCGCGGCGGCGACGCGCCCGTTGGCGGACTTCCTCGGAAAAGGAGACCAGATCACCGGGTTTCGATACATGGGTATTTTGTACGGCTTTATAATCATCCTGGCCGTCCTTGCCACGTTTTATTCCGTCAGGGAACTGGTGACAACTCCAAAGAAAGAAGAATCGTCCCTCCTTCAAAACCTGAAGGTGATCTTCACAAACAAGCCGTTTATGATACTCTCGGCGGGCACCATTTTCCACCTCACGGCGGTGATGACCACCGCGGCGGTGGTAAACTACTATTTCAAGTACATCCTGAAAAACGAGGCGATGATACCGGTGGCATTCCTCTGCCTGTTCGTAACGGCGATCGCCTTCATGCCACTGTTTGTAAAGATCTCAACAAAAAAGAGCAAGAAATTCGCGTACAACCTCGGTATAGGGAGCTTTGCGATTGTGCTCGTTCTTCTTTTCTTTTTCGGGGAGAGGAACATATACCTTACGCTGTTTCTGTTTTTCCTCGGGGCGGCGGGGATGGCGACGAACTGGCTTTCGGCCTGGTCGATGGTCCCCGATACCGTGGAGTATTCCCAGTGGAAGACGGGGCTCAGGAGAGAGGGCGTAATTTACGGTGCATTTTTCTTCTGCCAGAAATTCCCGGCGGCTCTGGCGGCCTTTATCGTCGGGATCGTGTTGACCCGGGTGGGTTATGAAGCAAACGTCGAGCAGACCGAGCTGTCGCTCATGGGGATACGTCTCCTCCTGACCCTGATCCCCGTCTGCTTTATCATAATCGGTATCGTTTTCATATCCCTCTTCCCGATAGACGCCTCGATGCACAAAAAGATAATCGATGAAATCGAAGAGCGGGAGAGATCAAAATAATAGAAGTATGAAAAAGGGGTGTTAAATGAGCGATCGAACCGATACAAGCGAAAGAATAGCGAGGCTCAGGCACCGCTACCTGAAGGAGGTGGCGGTCGTCTCGATTAAGAGGGCGAAGTATTACACCGAGTCCTGGATAAAAACCGGGGGAAGCGGCCTCTCCGCCGCAGAAAAGGTGGCCCTGGCGATGAAAAACGTATACGAGAATATCGATTTTCACATCGACCCGGACGACCGGATCGCCGGGACTTGGACCGAAAACTTCCTCGGTGTACCGGTCGATATCGAGAGGGGGCTCTTCAACGAAGTCCTTAGCACTGAGCTCAAAAAAAGGACGATGCTCCTCCACATCCTGAAGGACAACCTCAGGTTCGTTCTCTACATGATAAAGAGATACGGGCCCCTCTCTTTGATCAAGAGCCTCAGGGAGACGAGCGCGGTCGGGGCGGCGATGCCGTCGATCGGGACCACCACGATGGACAGAAGGGAGATCAACCCGTGCAGGGTGAAGGGGGAGGACAAGAAGATCCTCCTAAGCGAGCTCCTCCCGTACTGGCGGGGAAAAACCATCGCCGACAAACTGAAGGAGAGGCTTATCGAGGGGGGCGTCTTCAAGGGGGACATGGAGAGTTTTTACGCATCGCTCCCCTCCACCACGTCGAGAAAGGACATCGTGATATCGCTCGGGGCCGCGATGGGGGTCTGGCAGGGACACCTGATCCTCGACCACGAGACGCCCCTCAAAAAAGGGCTTTACGCGATGCAGGAAGAGATAAAGAAGGTGATCAAGGAGGGAATTCACACCGATGAGGAGTTTCAGTTTTTGCGGTCGCAGGAGATCGCCGTAGAGGGCGTCATTACCTTTGCAAAGAGACTCAACGAGTATCTGAAAAAAGCCTATGAGGACGAGGCCGACCCCGAGAGGAAAAAAATCCTCGCCCTTATGGTAAAGAACACCTCCTCGGCCCCCCTCTTTCCGGCGGCAGATTTCAGGGAGGCTATCCAGTCCTACTGGACGATAAAGACGGCCGTCGAGCTGGCAATCCCGTTTAATGTCCACGCCCCCGGCCGCCTGGATCAGTATTTCTATCCATATTACAAAAAGGATGTCCGCGAAGGGAAGATAACGAGGAAGGAGGCGCGGGAGCTCCTCGAAGAATTGCTCCTCAAGGTCATGACGCACAACATGCGCCCCGACTCGAACTACCAGGGGATCTTCGGCCAGAGGTACGAGGGGTCGGAGCCGGTGACCCTCGGCGGCCTCACGCCGGAGGGGAACGATGCCACCAACGATCTTACCTACCTCATACTGGAGGCGGCACACCGCTCGAAGACCGCCCTCAACATAGTCGTGAGAATCCATCGCAAATCTCCCAGGGAGCTGATCCTCAAGGTCGCCGACCTCCACTACAACGGTACATCGAGCGTCTCCCTGATGAACGACGAGGTCTCGGTCGCCGCGATGAAAAAGAGGGGGTTTTCAGATACAGACTCCAACAACTACGCGATAACGGGATGTGTCGACATGTGCGCCCCGGGAAAGACCGGCGGGATAGGCTTTTCCGCCCTGCTCATGGCCAGGACGCTGGATATGACGCTCAGAAACGGCGACGGAAAGACGCTGGTGGGGACGGTCCGCAGCGTTGGGCCAAAGACCGGCGACCCGGACGCGTTTTCGTCCTTCGATGAATTTTACGCCGCCTACCTCTCCCAGGCTAAGAAGATGATCGGGCTTATAGTCGAGGCCACCCATATCCGCGATCGGCTCTACGCCGAGGAGCTTCCGGCACCCTATATATCCCTCTTCATGGGGGGATGCCTTCAAAAGAAGCGGGACGTGACGCACGGGGGCGCCTTCTACGACCTGGAGGGGATACTCTTTATGAACAGCATCGCCAACGTCGTCGACTCCCTCTACGTGGTCAAAAAGCTGATTTACGAGAGGGGGGCGTTCGAATTCAAGACCTTGATTGACGCCGTCGACCACAACTTCGTGGGATACGAGGATATCCACCGGAAGATAAAGGCGTTGGACGGGAAGTGGGGAAACGCAAACCCGGAGTCGGACGCCATCGCCCACGATCTCACGAAGGCGCTCTTCGAGGAAACGTACAACCACAGGACCCTGAAGGGCGGGCCGTACGCCCCCTTCATCAACAGCATGACGTCCCACACGTTCGACGGCCGGGTCTCCCTCGCCACGCCGGACGGGAGGAAGGCGGCGGCACCCTACGCCGCGAGCTGTAATCCCTACAACGTGGACAGCAAGGGGCTGACCGGTGTCTTGAGGTCTGTGGCGGCGCTCGACTTTACGGACGTCTTGGGGTGCGCCGTAAACGTCAGGCTCCATCCCTCCGCCATCGGCGAGAGCGACGAGGCGAGGGGAAAATACTCCTCCCTGATAAAGACCTACTTCAAACTGGGGGGCGAACAGCTCCAGCCGACCGTCGCATCCACCGAGGTATTGAGGCGCGCCCAACTGGAGCCGGAGAACTACGGGGATCTCATCGTTAAGGTCGGCGGATACAGCGCCTATTTCGTCGATTTGGGCAAGGAGATCCAGGACGAGATCATCTCCCGCTCCGAGCACACGAGGAGCGCGTAGCTCAAAAATGGGAACAGTATTCGACATCCAGCCCTACTCCATCTACGACGGCCCCGGGATAAGGACCAACGTTTTCCTGAAGGGGTGCCCGCTCAAGTGCGTGTGGTGCCACAACCCGGAGTCCCAGCGGCAAAAGCCGGAGATGGGATACAACGCCGACAAATGCACCTCCTGCGGTGAGTGCGTCGAGGCGTGCCCGAACGACGCCCTGGCGCTGGTAAACGGCGGGGTCGTGCGGGATTACCGGCGGTGCGTATCATGCGGCCTGTGCGGGGAGGCGTGCCCGAACGGCGCCCTCGAGAAAATAGGCTTCGAGATGAGCGCCGGGGATGTCGTGGGGAAGGTTGTTCAGGACAAGCCCTTCTTCGATGAATCCTCGGGTGGTGTGACAATCACCGGCGGCGAGCCCACCGTCCAGAGGGAGTTTCTGCTTGAGATGGTAGACCTCCTTAAGGGAAACGATATTCATGTTGCCCTCGAGACGTGCGGCTATTTTCGGCGGGAATTTGCATCGATCCTCGTCGAAAAGATCGACCTTTTTCTCTTTGATATTAAACAGATTGACACCAAGATTCACAAACAATTCACCGGCGTGGACAACGGCTTGATCCTCGAAAACTTCGGCCTCATCGCGAAAAACGGGGGGAGCGGGCGTATCATCCCGCGGGTTCCCCTCATCCCCGGCTTCAACGCCGATTCTTCTTCCATAAAAGAAATCTGCACGTTTTTGAGAGAGACGAAACATCCGGGGCCCGTGCACCTGATGCCCTACAACCGCATGGCGAAGAGCAAGTATGAAAAGCTGGGCAGAGGCGACGACTATCGGGATATGGGAGAGTTGTCAAGGGATATGCTGGACGATTACGTGAATCTCATCGGGGATTTTGGATTCGAGGCGGTGATAAATCATTAAAGCAAATCGCTTAAAGCTATAGGCTCCTTATACCGTTAAACCCGAATATTTGGGACAGGTTTTTCTGCAAGTGTTGCACGAGATGGCCCACCCCCCGCCGTTGGCATATGAATTCGA
>CAZIWT010000182.1:0-5594 GCA_964542895.1 uncultured Thermodesulfobacteriota bacterium | reverse complement strand
AACATCCCTGAAAAATAGCGGTTTACTCGAAAGATTTCAACGGGGAGATAGATTGGACGATTCTTTTTCAAGCTAATTACAACACTGCCTATATAGTGCATTTGACCCATTGCGGGTTCCCGACCGATTGAAAAAGGGGATAGAAAATGCGCCCCTCTCTTATAAAAGGAAGAATATGAACGGCAAAAGAGGTGAAAAACCGAAATCGATGGCGCCAATCTCAATCTTCTTTATCTTAACCGCCCTTCTCCTCTTCCTCCACGTGCTAACAAACTTCAACTTTAAGCCCATATTTAAAATCTCTGAGATAATGCGGTCTATGGAGCTTTCCGTACCTGCTTTCCTCATTATTCTCTTTTCCCTGAACAAATACAGCGTCATCATTTTTGGTTGGGAGACGGCCTTTATTCTGCTTACTTTCCTCTCGGCAATTGGTTTACTGAGTTTAAAGAATTGGGCGAGGGTCGCCCTGATCGCCGTAGCCGCTATCGAGATTGTTTTTTTTCTCGGCCACCTCGGCTTCTGGGCCACAATGGTGACTCTCCTCCCCGATGTTACGGCGACCCTCTTTAAGGCTCGATCTCCCGAAGCATTGACAACGCTTTTTTCATACTACGCTGGCGTCCTTTTTCTCATTCTGATCTTGCCCCTTGTTGTATCAATAGTCCTCTTGAGGACAGAGAAAATCAGATCGGCGATGTCATAACGACAGAGGAGTATATTTAAAAAAGGAAGAAGGTGTTATTTGTATCATACACCGAAAGTTTTTAAATCTTTTAAGGAGAAAATTTAAATGGCAGAAAAAGAAATTAAAGTTTACGGTTACCGATGGGTGGTGCTTGCGATATATTTCTTAATCAATTTTATAATGCAGGTCCACTGGATTACGTTTGCCCCCATAACCATCGAGTCCGCGGAGTTCTACGGCGTGGACGAGCTTTGGATCGGCATGCTTTCCCTGATTTTCATGGCTGTCTACATTTTCATGTCTATTCCGGCCTCCACCGTCGTGGACAAGTACGGAATCAGGATAGGGGTGGGGATCGGGGCTTTTTTGACCGGTGTCTTCGGATTGATGAAGGGACTCTGGGCCGAGAGCTTCGTGATGGTCTTTGTTGCCCAGGCGGGGATCTCCCTCGCCCAGCCGTTCATCCTGAACTCGGTCACGTCAGTTGCGGCGAAGTGGTTCCCCATAAAGGAGCGGGCCACGGCGGCGGGAATATCGGTTCTCGGACAGTTTCTCGGAATTATGGCGGCCATGGCGCTCACCCCGTTCCTCTTCAAGGCCTACGAGATGAAGGGGACGCTCATGATCTACGGAGTGGCAACGGTAGGAGTTACTATCCTCTTCCTTGCGCTGATGAGGGAGAAGCCGCCCACCTCCCCCGATCCGGAGGGAAGAGAGGAGCGTCACACCGTCTTCGAGGGGCTGAAGCACATCTTGAAGCAGAAAGATATGATTATCTTGATCTTCATCTTTTTTCTCGCGCTGGGAATGTTCAACGCCGTCACCACATGGATAGAGAGGATCCTGGCCCCGAGGGGCTTTAGCAGCGAACAGGCGGGTATCGCCGGAGCGATAATGTTGTTGGGAGGAATAGTCGGAGTAATAGTTCTGCCAACCCTGTCAGATTTAATGAGGAAGAGAAAGTTCTTCATCCTCCTTGCCATAATACTGACAACGCCGGGGCTTATCGGACTGACATACGTCACAAACTACGCTCTCCTTCTGGTATCGAGTTTTGTCTTCGGATTCTTCTTCATGGCGGCGGCACCAATCGGCTTCCAGTACTCGGCGGAGATAAGTCACCCGGCCCCGGAGGCAACTTCCCAGGGGCTTTTGATGCTGGCGGGGCAGATATCCGGGATACTCTTCATCTTCGGGATGGATATATTCACCACCGCCGACGGCTCGATGACGCCATTCATGCTGGCTTACGTGGGGATGATGATTTTAAATATCATCCTTGCCGCCTTCCTCAAGGAATCTGATATGATAAAGGCGCCGGAATAGGGATTATTCGCCTGCCGGGCCAATTTCCTTTCAAAGCCCGTAAGTAATCAATGGGCCGATAGACAATGGGCTTTTATTAGAGACAAGGGGCTTAAGCCCCTTGTCTGCCCATTGTCTGTTCATCAAAAATGTAGGAGGAAAAATGAAGAAGATAAAGATCACTTCAATTACATTTTTATCCGCCCTTCTGCTCTTATCACTGCTTGTGGGCTGTACAAAGGATGCGCAAAACTGGATCGATAAGGGCGAGGAGCACGGGAAAAAGGGCCAGTGGGAAAAGGCGGTGGAAAGCTGTAATGAGGCGCTTAAAATCGATGCAAAAAACAAGTGGGCGTACAACAACAGGAGCGCATATCATATCGAGCTGGGGGAGTACGAGAAGGCCCTGGAGGACGCCGACGAAGCCCTCAAAATCGACCAAGACTTCGCAAACGCCTACGTGAACAGGGGATGGGCCAAAAACCGCTTAAAGAGATACAACGATGCAATCGATGACCTGACGAAGGCCGTCGCCATCGATCCGGGCCACATAAAGGCCTACCTCCACAGGAGCGCATCCTACATAGGGATGGAAAAATTCGACGAGGCGATAAGAGACTGCGATACGGTCCTTATGAGCGAGCCGAATAACGACTGGGCCCTTAACAACAGGGGCTGGGTTTACTATCTTCAGGGCAGGTATGAAGAGGCGCTGGGCGACCTTACGAAGGCGCACCTGGCAAATCCAAATGACGAGTATACCCTTGACAGCAGGAGCAACGTCTACCTGAAGCTTGGGAGGTATGACGAGGCCATGGCGGATGTAGTTGAGGCCCTAAAGATCAACCCCGACTACTGGTACGCCTATTACACCCGGGGATTGAACCACCTCGCTTTGGGGGACGAGGAAAAGGCCCTCGCCGACTTCAAGACGGCCTGCGACAAAGGGGAGAACGAAGCGTGCAGGGCATACGGGGAGTTATTGAAGAAATAGCTGCGGCTGCATCTTCACCGAAGCCTGACATCATCTTTACAGGACGTAAAAAAAGGGGGGCAAATATTGCCCCCCTTGATATTCATCCCAAATGTGGGATTCTACAATTTACGACACATCTTTACGGATTGATCACATCGGTGCCGGTGAAGGTGTGGTATACCTCGTTATTCGGGCCGTGGTTGCCCGTCCAAGTGCCGGTGTTGTAGAGGTAGTTTCCGCCCCAGATCAGATAGTTGTAGTTATCAGGTGTAGACTTGCCCAGGTGAATGAACCGGTTGTCACCTCCGTAAAATCTTACGGCGTTGCCCGAAATAATGACCGGGTTGTTCGGATAGAATCCGATGTTCCCGGGTATGCCGCCGGCAAAATAAAAAGCCCAGATGTCCCCCGTTCCCGTGTTGGTAAACGTAATCGAGTTTTTAAGGGCCTGTAAGTAGACGTCCTCGGGGCCGACATCATTAAGCATCCACAGGACGCTGCTGGTGCCGGCGGCGGCCTCAAGGGTGAACCTGTTGTCCTTGATGACGATCGGGTTATTCGCGGAGCCATAATCGCCGTTGTCAATATCGAGACTAATGCCTTGTATACTTGAAGCAGGAGACTTTAACGTAATGTCGTTTTCGATAAGCTTTAAGAAGAGACTATTGTAATAAGCGGTTATATGTAAACCATATATACCTGAGTTTTCACTTCTTACATTCATAACGTTTTTTATAACGTTTATATGCGTCTCCAGGTCACCGCCACGGATACTAATTCCAAACGCAGTAGATGTGTTAGAGATGACATTCATCAGATTTCCGGATACTACCACCGGCCTTGCGGCCGAGCCTATACCGCCGTCTCCAGAACGAATGTAAATGCCGTGGGCAGAAAAACTCCCCGTGATCGTATTCGACATGTCGTTTCCGATGATCTTAGCGAAAACATCGTTTCCGGCTCCATTGTTTATTAGATAAATCCCATATGCGCTTGATCCTGTAGATTCTATATCGAAGCTGTTTCCGGCGATGACCACAGGATTTGCTTCCGTGCCGATACCCGCAGAGATATTAGCGTAAATTCCAAGGACAGTGCTGGTGCCGGACATTGTGAATGCGTTGTTTGTTATCTTTATCCCGGAATTCCCGGAGCCGTCAAGGATATTGATGCAGTAATTGTTCACCGTAACGTCAAAGCCGAGGCCGGTGACTGTGGGGTTGGCGGCGTCGAGATTAAGCGTGTCGTTCACAGTCGGGTGGCCCTTATACGGCATGTTGGAGACCGGGTGCGTCGGGTGGTTGGCGCCGGAGCCCCAGAGGAGAAAGTCGGAGATACCAAGCGTCAATCCTCCCCCCACCACCTCGTCGATAACGGCGGTCGTCGAGCTGTTCATCACGTGGATCGTCCTTGCCGCGCCGGATAAAATCCTCGGGTCGCTGGCGAGGGCGTAGGAGATTGTGGCGTAGGGATTCTTTATCGTCCCGTCCCCGGTAATGTCGCTTCCGGTCTCGCTGACGAAGACAATATCCTCGATCTCCTCACCGCCGCTGGGTACCTTGTCGTTGTCTTCATCTACTATAACCTTGACGTCAACGTCACGCCTCACAGGCTCAACCATCCTGGCCCTTAGATCCCGGCTTCCGGTGAAGACGTCGCCGATCCCCTCAAACGGGTTTTTACCGGTAACCAGATTCCCGACCGAAAAGGGCACCTCGAACGTGATCTCGCCATAGTGTTCCGCCTTGCTCAGGTTGTCGTGGTGAAACTCGTAGTTGAGCCGCATGAAGTCGGTGGGAATGATCTCAAGCCTTGTCATAAAGCCGTTGATGTCTTTGACCCTTCTCCCCTTGTAGTGGTAGCCGCCGGCGTAGGCCCACGTCTCCACGTATTTTGATATATAGGGTATCCTCACCCCCGCCTCGTAGTCGAAGCCGCGCATCGGCTCCTCGACCCGACCGCCGGCGAGGATAATCCCGCTGTCCGACAGGGCGTAGCTGGCGTAGGGCGTCCCAAGGCCATCGATCTTCGTGTGCGAGAGGGGGTAATAATAATTAAACCTTCCAGTGAGTCCGAGGTTGAAGGCCTCGAGCGGGATATCCGCCATCGCCTCAAGCCCCACGCCCCATTGCTCGTGGTTGGTGCCCCAGTCGGTCCTCCTCTTGTCGTAGTAGGCGTTCAGCCCCAGCAGCAGTTTCTCCTCCCAGAGTAGTCTCCTGTAACCCGCCCCCACATTCAGCTCCCAGCCGTCGTGGTCGTTGGGGGTGTACTTGATGTTAGAAAAGAAGATGTTATTCTCGTCCTGGTAGAGGGGAATCAAAAAGTCCATGATGTAGAGGACCCGAGATTCCGTCCCGAAGCGAACCCCTGGCCTGAAGTAAATATTCCAGGCTGAGCCTGTGTCTTTTTTCTCCTCTGCGGCAGTAGACGGTGCCGCAAATATCAATGTAAAAAGCGCTGTAACGAGGACAAGAAACAGTGCAATTGAAATTAATTTCTTTAACTTCATAAAATCTCTCCCGTTAAAAATATTAAATGGTAATGATATTAGCCACCCTGATTAGTAACATATGTTAATATTACTAACCAACATAGAATCAAAAGATATTCGATGACTCGGCCAAT
>CAZIWT010000181.1:0-5636 GCA_964542895.1 uncultured Thermodesulfobacteriota bacterium | reverse complement strand
AAAATATTAACGTAAAAAGGATCAGAGCTATCGTGATTACATTCTTTTTCATTTGAAATCCCCTTTTTGTCTAAAAACGGCATTATGAGACATGCTTTGAAACACGCTGAACTCGTTTCATTTTTTGTGGTCACGTTAGACAGCCGCAACCGACCCGTCCAACAACATCAATATCAGAAAACATATAATCTGTAAAGCCTCGATTGACGTCCTGCGTCAATTACTTTTTTGTGATTTTTCGGTTCAATCGGATATCGGTCTTGTATACAGAATCAAATAACCGAAGACTATATCCCCCCCGGGCAGTTTATCGATGCAGAAGTCGATACTTTCGACCGGCCTTCCGGAATAGTCTATCTGCCACGGCCCCGTTTTAATACAGTATCCAATTACTTCTCCATTCTTCCCCGTTTTTGCGTCCACTCCGACTACTTCCCAGTTATCGTCCCAGTGCCCTCCCAGAAGGGACAGGTCCTTCAAATTTAAGTCGCCGAGCCTCATCATCCAGTCTGTATTCGCCACCCAGATTTCGAAGATACCGGGAACCGCGAGCCCCGAGACCGTTTTCAAATCCTTCTTTTCTAGGGCGGTTTTCAATCTCTCAAGGCCGACCTCCGGATTCGAGAAGGTGACGGCCTTCGGAAATCGCCTCATGTAGATCAAATAGGGCTTTACCACCTCCGACGCCGGGATCGACTCATGCTCAAACATTGCACCGGGGTAGTTTTTAAGGAGATACTTATATGTCTCCTCCGCCTCATCGAATCTCTTCAGAAAAACGAGACACTCCCCCTTTACGACACTGGCCAAGAGGATGATCTCCTTGAGCCTGTTGCTCTTCTGAATCTCGTTCATTTCGAACCCGGTCTTCACGTCGCTCAATATCTTGTCCGCAAGCTGAATCGCCCCCTTTAGATCGCCCGCCTCTTTCATTTCATATATTTTGTTCGTCCTCTCAAAAAAGGACTCGACCTCAACATAAGAGTCCTTTGCCTCGGGATCTTTCATATCCAGGGAGGCGCCGAATATCCAGCCCGAAAGTCCCTTATACCGGACAAAATACCAGCGATCGGAGACGCCCGATACCACTTCGGGATTTTCGAGGCGGTTCTTCACGAGAACCACTTCCCCCCTTTTGACGGCCACTATCGTGTCCGTTTTCAATCCGGGCCTCGATTTGAGCTCCGCCCCGCTCTCCACAATACGGGCGTATTCTATTTCCCCGAAGGCCGCCGACGACGCCGAAAACAGCGTAACATTAAGCAAGGCCGCAAAAAGAAACAGTATTGTAAATCCTATAATGGGTTTTTTGTTTTTTCCTTTTCTTTTAGTCATTTCTATTTTGCCCTGTTCTCCTCGACAACCTTGAATATCTTTTTCTCCGGGTAGATAATGAACATGATTATGCCGATTATGCACACCACCCCGGAGACCGGCCCGGAGAGCTTGACGCCGAGGGGATTCGCCACATCCTTGCCGAAGCTCAAGAGGTACCCCAGAATCAGCGTAGATATGCCGAGGTTTATTTTCTGCCCGAGACCCTGTGCCCCGAAGTACATCGCCTCCCTCTTGCTGCCGGTCTTGATGGCGTCGTACTCGGCGAGGTCCGAGATCATCGCATTGGGAACCATAAGGAGGGCGGAGACCGGGATCCCCATTGTGGCGAATATTATATATGCCTGTAAATTGGAAGATACTATCAGAGTCTCCGTTCCAAGATAGTAGAGAAGAAAGGAGCAAATCCCGAAGATAACGAGGGAGATTATCATGATCGTCTTCTTTTTGATGAAACGGCTTACCATATTTATTACCGGAAAGAAGATTAGCGCCACACCGAAGAGGCCGGCAAAGGCAACGCTCGTAAACGCCTCTTCCTTGCCGAGGAGTACCGTTACGTAGTAAGCGGTCATCGATGAGACGATATTCAGACAGAACCACATCGACATCGTCCCCAAGAGATACGGTATAAAGGGAAGGTTCTTGAACGTCATAACGAGCGAGTCGATAAGCCCCACGTCGGAGGGAACGGCCTGGCAGTAGCGCTCCTCGTCAATCGGGATAATCGAAATGTAACAAAAAATAACCCCTATAATTGCCAGTATCAGGATCGTTATGTGAAATGCGCTGACCTTTTCCAATCCGGTATTTTCCAGCACACCCCAGAGAGCAAATCCGCCTATCATTACGATCACCACTCCTATCATGGAGAACACCCCCTGCATGGTAACGATGTTCATCCGCTCCTTGTTGCTGTGAGAGAGCTCCGGAATGAGCGCAAGCCACGGGGTTACGTACACCGTGAAGAAGAAAAGGAGGACACCTAGCCAGAACGCCATGTAAACTGCGTTAAGGATGCTCTCCCCGTAGACCGGAGGGAAAAATAACATGAACGAGGCGGCCATAAGGGGAAATCCGCCGTATATCAGAAAGACCCTCCTCCTGCCCCGCTTTGACCTGCTCCTGTCGCTCCACGTGGCGACTAACGGGTCGGCGATCGCGTCTACGATCCTCCCGAAAAGCGTTACAACGCCCGCGATCGTAAGAACACCCCAGAAAGTTTTATTAGATATTAGATTCGGCATTCCGGTCTCCGCAGGCGGCAGGAAGAAGTAGAGCATAAACGTCACCCAGATTCTGTCAGCTATCGTGAAACCCACGTTGCCGCTGGAGTACAAAAGCTGGCCCGATAACGGAAATTTCACCACCTTCTTTTTCATTGAAAACCATCCATAGTAAGATTTTTATAAAATTAATCCTTAAATTAAACCAGTAAGAAGCCAATGTCAATAAATAATTACTCCTCTCAAAAACTTTACAAGGCTTGACCCACCCCGCTTTTTGTGATACCTTCCCAAAAAAGGAGGGTCAGCTTTCATGACAATTAGAGTCCACAATACCCTGACTGGGAAAAAGGAGGAGTTCATCCCCCTCGAGGGGAAAAAGGTAAGGATGTACGTCTGCGGCATAACCGCCTACGACCTGTCGCATTTGGGGCACGCCCGGGCGGCTGTGGTCTTCGACGTCATATACCGCTACTTCAAGTTTAAAGGGTACGATATCACCTACGTTAGGAACTTCACCGACATAGACGACAAGATCATCAACAGGGCGAACGAGCTTGGAATATCCACGGTCGATCTCTCCGAAAAATATATAGCCGAATACCACGACGACATGGACGCGCTGGGCCTCCTTCGGCCCGACTTCGAACCGAAGGCCACCGAGAATATCGACAACATGATAGCCATCATCGAGAGGCTCTTCGAGAACGGATACGCCTACAGGGCGGGAGAGGACGTCCTATACTCGGTGAAGAAGTTCGACGGATACGGCAAGCTCTCCGGGAAGAACGTGGACGACCTCAGGTCGGGGGCGCGGGTCTGCGTTGACGACAAGAAGGAGGACCCCCTCGATTTCGTCCTCTGGAAGGGGAAGAAGGAGGGGGAGCCGTTCTGGGAGAGCCCCTGGGGGGAGGGCCGGCCTGGCTGGCACATCGAGTGCTCGGCGATGAGCGGCGCCATCCTCGGCGAGACGATCGATATCCACGGCGGCGGCCGGGACCTCGTCTTTCCCCACCACGAAAACGAGATCGCCCAATCGGAGGCCGCGAATAAAAAGCCGTTCGTCAAGTACTGGCTCCACAACGGATTCGTCAACATCGACCAGGAAAAGATGAGCAAATCCCTCGGGAACTTCTTCACAATCCGAGATATCAGGAAAAAGTACCACCCGGAGGTCGTCCGCCTCTTCCTTTTGACCAACCACTACAGGAGCCCCATCGACTTCACAGAGAAGAACCTGAGGGACGCCGAGGAGGCGTTAAGGCGCCTCTACGACGCGATGGAGAGGCTGATCGAGGCGGTCAATCTGGAGGGAAAGACCGGCTCCGATTCGGGCGCCCGAGATGAGCTCATCAATGCGGGCGCCGATTTCACCGAGGGCTTCACCGATGCGATGGACGACGACTTCAACACGGCGATGGCCCTGGGAAAGCTCTTCGACTTCGTCCACGCCGTCAACCGCTTCCTCGACCGCACAGGCGACCTCTCGGCGGATGATATCGAGGCCCTGAAAGAATCGCGGAAAAGGATCGAGGAAACCTCATCCGTCTTCGGGATACTTCTGAAAGACCCGAAACTCTACTTTGACGAGATCAAAGAGCTAAAGCTCTCGGAGACGGAGATCGACCCGGAGGAGATCGAGAGGCTGATAGCGGAGCGAACCGAAGCCCGGGCCAACAAGAATTTTCAGGCCGCCGACAGGATCAGAGACGACCTCGCCGCAAAGGGCGTTATCCTCGAGGACTCCCCCGCCGGCACCACGTGGAAGCTAAAGTAGCGTATTTATTATGGTTTTAGGCAGGCTTTTACTGCCAAATAACGAGGTGGATTATGACCGAAGCACCAATCGTTCGTGAGCAAAAGGGGGCCGTATCTTGGCTCATCCTCAACAGGCCCGAGCTTTACAACGCACTGACCACCGAGCTGGGAAACGAGGCGTTAAAGCTTTTAAATGAATCTTTAGAGGACGACGACACTAGGGTTGTTGTAATAACGGGTAGGGGAAAGGCGTTCGCCGCCGGGGCCGACGTCAACGAGATCATGGGCGACAGTGACCCGGTGAAGAGAATCGGCATCATGGCGACGGTCGCCCACAAGGTGATCGCCACCGTCAGGCAGGCGAACAAGCCCACGATAGCCGCCATAAACCACCAGGCGGCCGGCTACGGGATGGCGCTGTCGCTGGCGTGCGATATCCGCGTCGCCACCGAGAAGGTGAGGCTCAGGTACGCCTACTCCACGATCGGGCTTACCGGCGACGGCGGGATAAACTGGTCGCTGCCTAAGATGATCGGGATATCGCGGGCGCTTGAAGTGGCGCTCCTCTGCGAAGACCTCCACGCCGAGGAGCTATACCGGCTTGGCGTGATCAATAAGCTCTTCAAGGAGGAGACCTTCATCGAGAATACCCAGGCGCTGGCGGAGAGGATCGCGGCTTTAAGCCCCAAGGTCGCCCAAACGATAAAGCGGATGATGTACGCCTCTTCCGGCACCGACCTCCTGACCCATCTCGAGACGGAGCACTCCTACCTGACCGAGGCGGCCTCCCGCCCAGAGTTCCTCGAACTTGTGAAAGCGATAATCGCGGGATTTGAGGAGAAGAAGAAGGCGAAGGGGAAGTAGACATCTCCTGATACCAATCCAAGGTGTTTCAACAACAAGAGTTCCTGTTTTTGCGTTAGATATTTAAAAGAATAAATAATTCCTTTTTTGTCTTTTTTTTGGTATTATTTTCCAATAAGTATCTAATAACTAATATAATAGGAGTAAGAAAAATGGCTGAATTCATTAGTAGTTTTGATATTGTAAGTTTGATTACAGGAATATTTATCTCCATCATAGTAATATTTTTACACTCTCTTATTACAAAATTTATTGTAAAACCTTATAAAATAAGAAAAAAGTATTTTAAGATTATTTGGAAAAAAGTATCAGAGATTGAAACAAATGATATTCGCTACAAATGAGATGGCCTTGACGTAAAAGACGTCCTTTTCTATCCCTCGACTGATGAGAGTTTCAATTTTTTCAATAAACTCCAACTCCTTTTTCAAAACCTCTTGCAGACCTCTCTTA
>CAZIWT010000180.1:0-5882 GCA_964542895.1 uncultured Thermodesulfobacteriota bacterium | reverse complement strand
AGAAAAAGAAAAGGCCTTAGAATACTTCAATAAGGCTATCAAAGAAGACTCTAAATATGCCGATGCATATTTAGGATGAGGCTATGTGTACTATAAATTTCTATATGAATATGAAAAAGCGCTGGCTGACTTTGAAAAATCGATAGACTTAAAGGTGGAAAACAAACTCGTTTACCTCTTCAGGGGGTCTTGCTATGAGGAATTAGGAAAATTCATAGAAGCCCGCAAAGATTATGAATTTGCCTGTAAATCGGGAATCAAAACAGGGTGTGAAAACGCCGAAAAAGTATCGAGGCTCATCGATATATTGGACATGTTCGCAATAGTTCCGAGATTCGACAGCTTCGCCCATTCTTTTAGTTAAGGCTTGGCGGCCGTTAAGATCGGTGGAAAGTATGGATATATCGACAAAAAGGGCGAAGTCGTAATAAAGCCCATGTTTGATTATGGAGGCGATTTTTCCGAAGGACTGGCCGATGTCGAAGTAGATGGTAAACACGGCTTTATTGACAAGAGCGGAGATTTTGTCATAAAGCCTAAATACAGCATGGCATACGGCTTTGATGAAGGATTGACTTTCGTCGTGTTGAATAGTGACAAGGGGGGCTTCATTGATAAAACCGGGAATTTCGTTATTAAACCGATATATAAAGGCGCGTGGAATTTCACCGAGGGATTGGCGGCCGTAAGGACGAAGGTATGGCATGTATACACGGCCGAGAACAACTACGGATTTATCGACAAGAGCGGGAGGCTCGTTATTGACCATCGATTTATGATGGCCTGGTGGTTTGAAGAGGGTCTGGCCCTCGTAACGGAATTTATTGAAGGCAACTGGGGATATATAGATAAAACCGGCAGATATGTTATCAGGCCTCAGTTTGATCACGCCTTTGGCTTCAGCGAAGGCTTGGCCGGAGTGGAAAAAGGCGGCAAATGGGGGTTAATCGATAAAAAGGGAAGATTTATGGTAAAACCGAAATATGAAAAAGTCAGAACTTTTTCAGAAGGGCTGTGCGAGTTCGAAACTAATGGGAAAAAAGGGTTTCTCGATAAAACGGGTAGAGTAGTAATTAAACCGATTTTTGATTACGTCTACAGTTTTTGTGATGGGCTAAGCTGTGTTGAGATTAACGATAAATATGGTTAAATAGATAAGAAATGGAATTTCGTCATTGAGCCTATCTTTGAAAATGCGAAAAGCTTCAAAGAAGGATTGGGGCTTGTCGAATTTAATAGAAAATACGGATACATAAAACATCCGCTTAAATAGGGTTTCTTTGGGAAATCACTCAAATATCTTCCCCGGATTCAATATCCCAAGGGGATCTACGGCGTCCTTGATTTTCTTCATGATCTCGATCTCGGCGTCGCCCAGGGAGATGCTTAGGTACTCCCGCCTGATCATCCCTATCCCGTGCTCGCCGGTCAAAAGCCCTCCCAGCCCGTCCGCTAAGCGGTAAAGCCCCTCCCTCGCTTTAGGCAGCCTCTCCTCCCACTCCTCGTCGGTCAAATCCCCCTTCAATATCTCCACGTGGACGTTTCCGTCCCCGGCGTGGCCGAAGAATATCGAGGTCAGCCCCAGGCCGTCCAGGAGCCTTTTTGCCCCCTCCACAAGGCGGGGGATCTCGCTTCTCGGAACTACCACGTCCTCCCCCTCCTTTACCTTGCTTATCGACGTAACCGCCTCCCTGATGCATCGCCTCCCCTCCCAGAGCCTATCGCGCTGGGCGGTCGACTCCGCAACGACCATATCCCCGGCGCCGACCGACGAGCAGACCTCCCAGATCCTCTCCATCGACCTCTCAATCTCCAACCTGTCCCCCCCGTCGATCTCTATCAGGAGCTGGGCCCCGGCGTCCACGAAGGGCATCTTCTTATTTAAAAACTCCTCCGCCATCCTTATCGCCCCCCTGTCCAGGAACTCTATCGTCGCGGGGACTATCTTCGCCCTTATAATTTCGCTTACCGCCCTTGACGCTGTTTCAAGGTCGGCGAAGGGAACCAGGACGTCGACGGAGCTCCGGGGAAGGGGGAGTAGCCTCAACGTGATCTCTGTTACTATCCCCAGGGTCCCCTCACTTCCCACCATGAGGCCGATAAGGTCGTATCCGGTTGCGTTCTTTACCACCTTGCCCCCCATTTTGGCGACAGATCCGTCCGGGAATACCACCCTGAGGCCGCAGACGTAGTCCTTCGTGGTGCCGTACTTTACCGCCCTCGGCCCGCCGGCGCTCTCCGCCACGTTCCCCCCGATGCAGCACGAGTCGAGGCTCGCGGGATCCGGGGGGTAGAAAAGACCCTCCTCCTCGGCCCTCCTCCCCAAATCCCCCGTGATCACCCCCGGCTCCACCACCGCCATCAGGTTTTCCGTGTCGATCTCGATTATCCGGTTCATCCGCTCCATAGAGAGGATTATCCCCCCGAAGGCGGGAACGGCGCCGCCGGTTACCCCGGTGCCTCCGCTCCTCGGGGTGACGGGCACGCGGCAATCGTGGGCGAGCTTCATTATCGAGGAGACCTCTCCCTCCATCTTCGGCTTTACCACCACGTCCGGAAGCCCGGAGACCCCGGTCGTCTCGTCCACCGAGTACTTCTCGAGGTTGTCGGTATCGGTGAACACCCCGCCGGGTCCAACGATCTCTATTAGGGCCCCGATAATCTTTTTGTCTACCTTTCCGTAACTCATGATCAGTGTCATTATAATGCCCCACCTTGTTATCGGTCAAGGAACTTATTTCAACATAAATTTTATATAAACTTTGTTTCAAGACGATCTCGGAACTCTTCTGTTGACTCGAAATTTGATGTGTAGTATAAAGTCTCCTTTACCACTGCTTTCTGTTGAACCATGGCACCGTCGAAGAAGATTGAAGAGCTGAAACTCTTTTTCCACCCCGACACCTTGGCGATCGTGGGCGCATCCAAGAGCTTCAGAAAATGGGGTGCTATCGTGCTTCACAACACCCTCCTCGGTGGATACAAGGGGAAGATATATCCCATCAACCCGAAGGCGGACGAGATCTTCGGGCTTGCCGTCTACCCCTCCCTCGTCGATGTTCCCGAGCCCGTCGATCTCGCCGTAATAGTCGTCCCGCCGGATAAGGTCCTCGATACGCTGATGGACGCAAAAGAGGCGGGGGTCTCCGCCTGCGTCCTGATCACGGCGGGATTTTCGGAGACGGGCGATCTCGGCAAAGAATTGGAGCTTGAAATAGTCCGGTACGCCGGGGAAAACGGTATCCGCCTCATCGGCCCCAACTGCCTCGGCATGGTGAGCATGGTTCCGAAGATGCTCGCCGCCTGGATGCCCTCTTACGTTCCCAAGCCGGGGGTGGTCTCCATCTTGTCTCAGAGCGGAAACCTCTGCTACACCCTTATCAGGGCCCTAAACGGACGCGGCCTCGGCGTCTGTCGCTCCATATCGAGCGGCAACGAGGCGGACCTCATGGCCCAAGATTTTCTGGACTACCTGGCGGACGACGAAGACACCAAGGTCATCCTCTCCTACATCGAGGGCGTCAGTGACGGGCGCGCCTTTATCAACAGCCTTAAGGTGGCGGTTCTAAAAAAACCGGTGGTCGTCCTGAAGTCGGGTCACACCGAGGCGGGCAGCCGGGCGGGGGCCTCCCACACCGGGGCAATGACCGGAAGCGACGATCTTTACGACGCCGTCTTCTCCCAGACCGGCGCCGTAAGGGCTGTGGGGATAGAGGAGATGGAAGACCTGGCGGTTGTCTTTTCCACCCAGCCTGTCCCTAAAGGTAACAGGGTCGGCATCCTGACCATGGGGGGCGGCTGGGGGGTCCTGGCGGCGGACGCCTGCGCCGAAGAGGGGCTGAGCGTCGTTAAGCTTACAGCCGAGACTAAATCGGACCTGAATAAATTCCTCCCTTCCTGGTGGAGCCGGGGAAATCCGGTGGACACCGTGGCGGGGCTCAAAGACGACGACCTCTTCAACTCCCTTGAGGTACTTCTTTCGGCGGAATACATCGACTCGATCATGATCCTCGGGGTGGGATACGGCTCCGTCAGGGGAAGCGCGATAAAGAACTCCCCTTACTCCCACCTCTACAACATGGCCGAGATAGGCCAGCACTACATCAACGGCGACGAGGTTATCGCCGAGAACATCATCGATCTTTTGAAGAAGCACAAAAAGCCGATCATCCCGGTGGTCGACCAGGCGGTGGTTGGGGATAGGGGAAGCTTCGTGGAGATTCTAAAGGGGAGCGGAGTGCTACCCTTCACTTCCCCCAGGAGGGGGGCCGTGGCGCTCTCCGCCCTGACGAGATACGGGGAATACAGGAGGAAACTTTACGGGGGCGGATGAACAAAGATTCTACTCTTTCAGCGGGCGGGTGCCTTGGTTCGGTTTACCCGTAATCCGGCAGTCGAGCCGACAAGCGGAGCAAAAAAAGGGGGAATAACTGCCCCCCTGTTGTTTACGTCCCTATCCCGGTTGGAGAGGACTATGTATAAAAAGCCTCCTACTTCTCCTCCTTGACCTCCTCCTTGACTTTTTTCATCACCTCGTCGATCTTGTTGTTCAGCTCCTCCACCGTCATGGTCGGCTCGTAGATCCCCGCTCCGACCTGATATGGCAGTCCCGGGACCTGCATTATATATGATATCTTCCGTCTGAACTTCGCATTACCCTCTTCGTCCATTACGTCCGTAGGCCGCCAATACTCGACCCATCCCCCCGTAGGATTCTTCGCCTCGTCGCAAAGCAGGAGATTGTACTGAACCCCCTTTTCGTCCTTCCTCGACGCGAGCTCCACACCGATAAGGTCTTTGTTCGGGTGTGCAGCTATTACCCCCTTTTCACAGTTGAACACGAAGACGTAGGTCCCCGACCAGACCCATGGGCCCTTGGGATCGTTGAAATCGGCAAGGCCCGCCTCACCGCTCTCCTCGAGGTACTTTGCGGCCTTATTCACCATGATGATTATATCCCCGGGAGTAACTTTTGCCTCATCTTCGGCCAACACAACGCACGTAAAAGTAAGGGCAGCCACGACCGAGATAACGGTAATTATTGCCTTAAATCTCATCATTTTCCTCCTTTTTAACTAAATCCTTATTTTTATTGTTACGGTTCTTCGGGCGTTTCACCATCCAACGGAGAGAAAAACGGTTTATCTTCAACCGAGACGCTGGTATTATATTAGAAATTTACTTCAGATTCAAGTCCTTTGAATTCGATCAAATTCAGGTGCTTTCTCCAAGGTATCATAATATATCACTCAAGATTTTTCCTATATACCTAATTTTGAGACGTTGGCCGTTTCCGAAAAAAATGGAGTGGGTGGAGTTGAAAGGGCTTGATGTAATATATCTTTAATGGATGTGTATTACAGTGAGTTTTTCCCGACATTGGCGCGGGGTCTTATTTTCAACGAGGTGTATCTACGGTATGGTAATTTTAACTTCTTATTGAGGTCAGGTAAAAAAGCCGTTTATTTACCTTTATTTGTTTCCCCCTTATCTTTGGACTTGTCCCCATCCTTATCCTTATCTCCCCCCTTATCGCCGCCTTTATCATCTACAGAATCCCCAAACTTGTCACCTTTGTCCTTCGGGTCTACGATTTCAATATCATCGTTTTCATCAGAACCATCCCCGTTTTCGTCCTCGTCGTCTTCACCTTTTTTACGCTTGACGGATGAAAATCCCCTGTAGGCGTCCTCCGAAGCGGGTGCATCGATTTTTTTCATCAGCTCCTTCACGCCCTTTATCCTCATCTTCAAGACGTTCTCGTTTTCATAGACCCCCATCAGCTCCTCATACCTCTTGAGCGCCTCGTTAAGATCTCCCCTCTCTTCAAAGGAAGCCGCGATATAGAACTTTGCCTCCAAAACGAGGGGAGATTTGGGATA
>CAZIWT010000179.1:0-5932 GCA_964542895.1 uncultured Thermodesulfobacteriota bacterium | reverse complement strand
TATCCCCTGATTTTATCCACCGGGCAGAAATTGGAAATGTACACGCATTCGATGATGCGTAATATTCCAAAACTGAGAGAACTCTTTCCAAATAACATCCTGGAAATCCATCCTCATACGGCAAAAAAACTTGGTGTCGGAGATGGCAAGGAGGTAAGGATTGAAACGCCGAGGGGCAGCATAAAATGTTATGCAAAAGCAACCGATTCCGTTGATACAAGGGTCGTGCGTATTTACCACGGTTTTGAGGGAAGCAACTGTAATATTCTCACTGATAATAGCACATACGATCCTATTACGGGATCTACGGGCTTAAAATCCCTGTTGTGTAAAGTAGAAAGGATCTGAATTTGAAAAAAGGTGAATTCGCTTTCAAACACCAAACGGCTGAACAATATCGGATTTTGAAATGTGAAGGAGGGTAAATTATGAAAAAAAATAAGATAAATTTCTGGCTGGACACGGCCATCTTCATCGACTTTGTCGGCGTGATCTTTACCGGTGTATTGCTTCATCGCTTTCCACCGGAAACGAAAGAAAACCTCATCCTGGGCATCAACCGGTACGACTGGGGAGACCTTCACTGGGTGCTCTGCCTCGCTCTCATCACTCTGACCATCGTTCACCTTGTTCTACACTGGAGCTGGATAAAGTTGAACTTCGGAAAGCATCTAAAGGTGGGCCCAAAGGCGCTTGTTGGAGCCGTGATGGTGATAGTTTTCTTCCTGGGTATCTTTGCGCCGGTCTATCTGACCAAAGGTTTTCCGGACAGGAAAGATTTCAAGGATACATACCCCGAGACATTGTCCCGAGAGGTTGAGGGAGGAGCTGATCTGTCCGGTTATTGACAGGACCGTATTGAAAAAGAAGCAATAAATACCGGCGGAACTCCGGGAGGGGAACGCCGGTTTTATATTCAATCCCTTTTTTAAACGCGGTTCTTTGATGCACTGATAAATAATTCGTCTACTGTTGATCAATAATATATCGGATTTTTTTGATCAAATCGGATAAGATGCTCGGCTTCTGGATGAACCCGTCGGCACTGTCGTCCATCATTTCCTTTGCCTGTCCGTTCTTGCTGTAACCGGAGGCGACGAGGACCTTGATATCCTCTTTGATCTCTTTCAGCCGTTTCAGCACATCCCTGCCGCTTATATCCGGCATAATGTAGTCGAGGATTACGATGTCGATGTCGTCAGCGCGCTCCTTGAAAAGCTTGATACCCTTTTTGCCGTTTTTTGCTGTCAAGACCTTGAATCCATAATCGGTGAGGTAATCGCTCCAGATATCAAGAACGTACTGTTCGTCATCTATAATAAGCACGGTTTCCGATCCGCTCATCATTGTTTGTTTGCCCAACTCCTCACCTAATTCATCTTTTTCCTCGATGGCTCCCGGGATAACGGGAAAATAGAGCTTGAAGACGGAACCCTTACCCTCTTCGCTGTAGACGTTAACGAATCCTCCGTGATTTTTTATTATTCCATACAGGGTAGCAAGACCCATACCTGTACCACCCTTGTCGTTCTTGGTGGTAAAAAAGGGCTCGAATATTCGAGACTTTATCTTTTGAGGAATACCGACACCGGTATCTGAAACGGACATCATAACGTAATCACCTGTTCGGGCCTCGATATGATTTGTGGCGTAATTTCCATCCAGGTATATATTTTGAGTTTCAATAACGATTTTACCGCCGCCCGTCATGGCTTCCCTGGCGTTGAGGCACAGATTCAGCAGACATTGCTCGATCTGTCCTCGATCACCTCTGATTTGATCGATCTCTTTTTGAAAGTGTGTTTTTATCTTGATAGATTTGTCAATGGAACCGGATAGAAGAAGCAGCGTCTCTTTAACAATATCGTTAAGATTTATCCTTTTCGGAATATGAGTGCCGCTTCTCGCTATATTCAGCAGCTGACTCGTCAGTTCCACGGCCCTTTGAGTGGCGTTGAAAATGGTTTTTACCGCCTTGTAATCTTGGTCATCAGGTTTCCTTTTCAGAAGGAGGTATTCGGCGTATCCCATTATCCCCGTAAGGATGTTGTTGAAGTTATGGGCTATCCCGCCGGCCAGGTTACCGATCGCCTCCATTTTCTGGGTCTGCATGAATTGGTATTCAAGCTTTTTCATTTCTGTAATATCCCTGATTGATCCCCTTAACCCTATAATATTGCCCTTATCGTCCAGGCGGGGATTGGCTGTTACAAGTCCATAGAGTATCGAGCCGTCCTTTGCAAAAAGATGAATCTCCTTGTTTTTTAAAAAGCCGTTTCTCTTAAGCTCATTTACCAGTTCTTCCCTCTCGTGAGGATCCTCATAGAAGATAAAGGCGCTTTTACCGATCATTTCTTCAACGGAATAACCTGCCACCCGTTCGACGGCGGGATTGATGTCTGTTATTTCTCCCTTTATGTCCGAAGCAAAAAGGACCTCTTCGCTCGTTTCGAAGATGTTTCTGATCTTTTCCTCCGATTCTCTAAGGCTTTTCTGAGTTTCTTTCATCTCGGTGATGTCTTGGAAATTCTCAACAACGACTTCAACGTCTCTGATTGGAATCTTTCGTGCGCTCTTGATTATTGGAACAAAATGACCGTCTTTCCTCTTTACAGACGTTTCGTCATTTTCGATTCTCTCTTTTCCCATGTCGAAGATGGGACATTTATGGGGACCTTTTGGACAGATTATTCCACATTTTTTACCAATAAGCTCTTCCCTTTTAAAACCGGTTATCTGACAGAGAAAATCATTGACGTCCTCGATCAAATAATCGCTGTTTATTATAAAGCTTCCCCCGGGAAGATTTTCATACAGCAGTCGGAACTTTTCCTCACTCTTTTTAAGCTCCAATTCCGTTCGCTTTCTGTCCGTGACATTTCTAAAATAGCACAGTACGGCCGGCTTTCCGTTCCACAGTGAATCGGATGTACATAATTCCGTATCGGTGATCATACCGTCCTTCGATATGACCCTGAATTTATATGTTACGGGGACTTCTTCGCCGCGCATTCCCCTTGCATAGCTGTCCACCACGAAATCAACGTCATCGGGGTGGATGAAGTCAGAGAAGGTTTTACTTCTAAGCTCTTTATCGGTATAACCGACGTAATCCTTTAAGAACTTATTATAGAATACTACTTTACCATCCTGTAATACCGCGACGCCTTCGGTTGAATTCTCAACTAAATCCCGATACTGTTCATCTGTCTCGGAAGCCTCGATGCCGGTTCTGCCTTTCATTGTACGGATTTCTTTTTTCAACCGCTCAATTTCTTTAAGCAATTCCTTTTTCGTCGCTTTCGAGAGATTCATCGTTCAATACCCTAATAAAGCATTGTATGCAGTTTTTACCAAGAAGTATTGGTCGGGGCGAGAGGACTTGAACCTCATACTCCATCCTTTTAAGGACGTATCAACGGATAATATAAGTATAACATCAAATTGTTTTTGTGTCCACAGCTTGTACCATGCACTAAAATGTCCTATGTTTCATAAGTTCTATATCGATAATTCAGCCAAACAAACAGTATAAAAATATTTCTTGACGTCAGATAGAAACAAAAAACCCTGCGTTATGCATGGCTTTCGACGTTTTTTATCGCTTCCTCGTATTCGTTTTTTACGTCATCGATTTTCTCCGGATTCTCGTAGATCTTTGCGAGGATCACAGGATCTGTGCAGCAGCCCGACGCCTCTTTGAAGAGCGCCACCTTCTTTTAATAGTCCGATGATTTCGTGCCCCTGTTATAGATCTCTATCGCCCTGTCGCACTCTCCCGCAAAGGCGATAAGTTAAAGGGGGACGGCGATTAGAAAGAAAGATAATAGTCTCAAAGATTTCATTTCATCTTCCCAATATAAGATGGTCGGGGCGGAAGGTGTTCGGCCCCCGTTATCCTTGAAATCCTTATTTTGGTTTATACAGCCCGGAAGGGCTTTTTTTCAGCAAAAGATTGAACTGGAAGTTCCAAGCCCAAAACAAAAACCACCGAAGTCAAAAACGCTACCCTTTTGATGACGTTTCCTCCATAATCATCCTTTTAATTTCAGGATTTTTACTAATAAGCTATTGAGCCGTTATCGCCCTAATCCAAGGGGGCTGGGGAGGTCTTTTCTTCTCCTCCTTTGTCTTCTGCCACTTCTCGTCCGTCAGCCTGTCGGACATCGGATGCTTGAACTCGTAGAACGAGAAGACGCCCCCCCTGCAGATCCTCTTCCCCTTGGCGTCTTCAACGATAACGAATATATTGAAGGGAGAGCCGACTCCGACTTCCAGAACCTGACCGGTATTGAGGTCGGTGTGGACGTCGGCTATGATGTCCATCTTCGTGTCTGTATCTGAAGTTATCATCCTGGCGACCTCCCCGGAAAAATACGTCATCGATTCGAGCTTCGTCCCGATCTTCCGGATTGTATTGTACTCGTCCTGGTTCAATCCTTCGCCTTTCAGCTCCTTTTCGGAAATTGTCTTCAGCCGGGCCAGCAGCTCCTCGAATCTCTGAAGTTTTTCGGGCACGCCCTCTGGCGCAATTCCGAGGGTGTCGAGGTTTGTCCTGAGGTCGGCCATCATCTCCCCTATCCTTGCATATACCTCCGGATAGGGCTCGACATAGCCGTAGGAGAATTGTTTCTCGATCGGCATTCCCCGGGCCATCATGGTGTAGCTCTGCTTTGCGTACAAGATCGTGTCGTGGCGCAGCTCCGCCCAGGAGCCGAGGGCGGTCTGAAGCTCCTTGTCCAGCCAGGCGGTAGTCGACATAAATGTCGGTACCGATTTCCCCGACTTGGCATCAAGCAGGGGAAGCAGGGCGTAGAGCCACCTCCAGTAGAGGTTTTGCTTCCAGTTTTCGGTAGCCTTAGAGGAGAATTCCTCTCTGAGAAGGTTTATCTGCTCTTCGTAATATGTATAGTTCGTGTCCCCCTCGAGCTTCAGTATATTGAGGGCCCTCTCCGAGCCGAGGATGGCAAAGACATCGAGGCCCCTGGGAAAGGCCCTCGCGGGCCCGATATTCGGTACCACCTCCATGGTAAAGGGCTTGCCGCCGCCGGTGTATATAAGCTCATTAGCGCCGTAGACGAGGTTTTGAAAGATGTACGAGTCGGGGATGAACCGCTGTCCCATAAACCTGAAGCCCATCGTGGTGTTTTCAAACTTGCCGTCCTCGACGAACGCGGCACCGGAAAGGATCTTCGGCGGGTGCAGCTTCACCGCCTCATCGATGAATCTCATGATATTGTCGATATCACCGTAATTGTCGACACCGCCCCCTTTGGGAAATATCTTTTTCATCAATTCGCTGAAATCGTAAATACTAAGGTCGTCGGTCTTTCCTACGAAAAAGGTCGTCGGCTCATAGATCTGTTTCCAAAGGGTAAAGGCCTCCTCGTCCCTCATCAGCGCGTCGCTGATGAGGAGTGCCTGAAGCGTCATCATAAGCCCGCTTTTTTGTGCCTCCTCACTTTCTCCCGGAATCAGCTTGAAGTCGATCCTACCGTGCCACATCATCGCCTTAAAGTAGGTCTCGAACTTCTCGTTTCTCGTGTAGTGGCCCCTCGGCACGTACTGGGAGTAATCCTCAAAGGCATAGGGAGTCTTATAAAGACTGGGATTCTCGACATAGGTCAAAAGCTCCCTGAACTTTATATCCTTATGGGCCTTGATGTTTTCGATCTCCTTATCGACTAATTCATCGAGGCCGTATCCGACTTCGTATGCGGGATCGAAGATCTTCTTTGCCACGGCGAAATACCCGATGTTGAGCCTCGCCGCCTCCTTTACAGATTCGTCCTGGGCCTCGTTGTACTACTCAATTGAGATTGCGAGCATCTTGTCGGTAAGCCTCAGAAGCGTTGCGTACAGTTTGTCCATCTCCAATATCCGAAGAAGGTAGTCGTAGAAGATATGAGCCGTATGGAGGACGGCGTCCGTG
>CAZIWT010000178.1:0-6021 GCA_964542895.1 uncultured Thermodesulfobacteriota bacterium | reverse complement strand
TCCTCCTTCGGAGATTTTTATAACTTTCTATCCTTTATACAGTGCACAGCAACCAGATCATGAAAAGGAAATCACTTCTGAGTGATGGTACAGTCTTTGTTTATTCATATACTGTTTTTATTGTTTAAAAGGAGAAATAAGATGGAAGAGTTGAAGCACTGGGACTCGGAAGAAACTCTCGAGGAAATCAAAAAGTCCATTACCGTAGACGAAGTAGGCATGTTTGCTATGCTGAATAAAAGAATTGTTATTACACCCCAGGAGACATTCGGCAATATGATGAAAGCGGCGGCAAGTCTGGCAGGGATCAACGCCGCCAAGATTCTCATGCGTGAAGCCGGATATGAAATTGCGAAAAGTGTATCCAAAATCATGGTAGATGTTTTAAATCTGAAGGGAAATGATTTAATTGTTTTCTATTGCGAAACCGCTGGTAAAAGAGGATGGGGATTTAATGCTGTAAAAGAAGTCGATGTACCGGGTGGAAAATTCAGAACCGAGCTTCATTTCTCTCCCTTTGTTACAGGATTTACTGAAAAAACAAAAGTGCCGGTATGTGACTTTCAAGCTGGAGCGATAGAAGCGATGTTTCATGCAGCAGGGAATAAGAATGTCAAGATTATCGAAACAAAGTGCGTGGCAATGGGAGACAGTATTTGCGTTTTTGAGAACAAATAGTAGCAGGTTAACATAAAGTTATGATCTTTCCTTACAGTTTAGTCGTTTAGAGAGACGACATTCTGTAAAAAAGTAGCCATCCCCGAACCTTATTTATTCTGGGATGGCGTGCGGCCGTCCTCTCCGGTATAAAGGTATTTATCACCCAAAAAACCTTATACCTTAAGGAGAACATTATGACCGCAAAGAAGAAGTTAGCACAAAAGAGGCTTACATTGCTAAAATTAGCTGAAAAACTCGGCAATGTTTCCAGGGCCTTCATGATGCACAACGTTTCCCGCAGTCAGTTCTACGAATACAAGCGAGCGTTCCAGGAGCACAGACTTGAAGGGCTGATCGACAAGCCTGTCATTCCCAGCTCGACTGGGAATCCAGATTGATATTATTGCTTGTTTCCCGCCTTTACGGGGGAGTCACCCACTGACAAGCAGGAGCTTGTCAGTGCCACCCAACATTATTGTCTTATTCCAACACCCGTAGAACGATAAACATCCCAGCCCTAAATCCCCAAGAGCGCCTTAGCGTTCTCCCCCTTTATCTTCGCCTTGAACTCGTCCGAGATATCAACGGCGTTTAGCGCGTCGAGGGTCTCCTTGAAACCTTTAAGCGGGTTGTCGGTGGCAAACAGAACCTTCCCCTCGGCGTTGTATCGTGAGTACGCCTCCCACGGGAAGTAGTCGTAGAGGTTCGGGTACGCCGAGATGTCGATGTAGACATTCGGGTGGCGGACCGCAACCGACCACGCCTCCCATTGCCACGGAAAGCCGCAGTGCCCCATCACTATCTTGAGCGTCGGATACTTCAGGGCCACCGGCTCTATCAGCATCGGGTGGCCCAGACGGGCGTCAGAGCCGGGCGTAGAGAGCTGGTGGGCGGTGTGCGTCCAGACGATGATGCCAAGCTCCAGCGCCCTCTCCCAGAGGGTGTGGAACTTCGGATCGGAGAAATCGAAGAGCTGCATCGGGGGAACAAGCTTCAGCCCCACGCACTTAAGCTCTTTAACAGCACGGGTCAACTCGTCAACCGCCGCCCTCCCCTTGGAGGGATCCACGCTGGCAAAGGGAATGAACCTGTCCGGGTGCTCTTTAGCCAGCCGCGAGACGTCCTCGTTGGTCACGGCGATCACGCCGGATGCCGTTGTGTAGTCCGCCGCGACGATCACCGCCTTGTCCACCCCCGCGTCGTCCATATCCTTGATAATGTCGCCGACGCTCTTCTGGGTGAAGATATACTCGAACATAGCCCCGATGTTCTTGAACCTGTCCTTGTCGATCATATCCCCGTAGAGCCTCTCCGCCGCGCCGTCGAATCCCGGTACAATCGTGGCATCCTTGCAGAAAGGATGTATGTGCATATCGATTATCATATCGGCCTCCCACTGGTTTTTTCTAAATTATATTTGGTGCCGGTGATTTGTGCAACAGTTTTTAAATATTTTCGTTGACTTTTTGCAAACTTGATGTAGGCTGTATCTGTATCAACAATCGGCATCACAAAAGCGAAGGGATTAAAAACGTCTTTTTCTATGGGGGCTGTAATGTCGAAGAAAAAGGACGCGAAGAAGGGGGGCGCGAAGAATAGAGGCGTAATAACCACAATCCTCAGAATTGCATTGTTCGTGACGATCACGCTTCTGATCGCCGTCTCGATATTACTTCTCTACGCGTGGGTCAAGCGCCCCGTGCCCCTTCCCCCACACATCGTGGATCGGGGCGCCCCCTGGGAGACGGGCGAGCTGACATACGATGGCCCGGGAAAACTGGTCGTCTTCATGGGGGACGAGGCGGTACTCCCAACCGGGAGCTCCGTCGAGATGAGAGAACCGATCTACAGCGTGATTTTGGACAAAGATCGCCCGATGATCGTATACCTCCCGCCGGGATACGACGATAAGGGGAAAGAGTACCCGCTTCTCATCGCTTTCCACGGAAACGGCGGCAGGGCCCAGAGCTGGATAAGGCATCTCGTAGGCCCGATGGAATCCGCCTTCGAGAGTGGAACAATGCCCCCGACCGTCGTCCTATCGGTCGATTTTTCCATCTCAGGGGACGGAACCGATGATCCCAAAACCCCGTACGATGACAGGCGGGGAACGAGGTACGTCAACAGCAACCTGGGGCGCTTCGAGGATCACTTCACAAAAGAGATAATCCCCTTCGTCTTTTCCAACTTCAACGTGAGCACAAACCCGGATAAGATCGCCATGATCGGAAACTCGATGGGGGGCTTCGGCGTCCTCCACTTCGCCCTGAGCTACCCCAGGCTCGCCAATAACCTGGTCCTGATATACCCATCGGCGGACACCCGCTACAGCATCGCCGGGGACAGGATGGCTAACTTTGACCCGAACAAATACGAGCCGATCACCACCGACGACCCGAATAGAATAGTGAACGCCTCGATTTTCGGGGGACTCTTCGGCATAACCGAGGAGTGGATGTACTACGCCGTATTCGACAGCGACAAGACGCCCGGTGAGGTGTGGAAGGAGGACAGGCCGGTCTGGGAGCGGCTGATGGTAGTAAACCCTGTGGAGATACTGAAGCATCGTCCCCCGAACATATCGAATCAGAGCTATTACATCATAGTCGGGAGCAAAGACGACTTCAACTCCGACGCGTACATGCCGATATTGGTGCCGCGCCTGATTAAGGCCGGGGCTAAGGTCTACCCGGAGAATAACATCATCGAGGGTGGCCGCCACGACGTCAGGTTCGTTACCGACAACATCGACGGTATCCTCCTGTGGCTCGGAGCGGGGCTTAAAGATTAGCATTGACTTTAAGGAGAGTCGATCATGTCTCAAGAAAATAAATCGAAAAAAGTCTCGACAGTAAGGATTATCAAGGGCGTCGTACTTCTACTCCTGTCCGCGGCCGTGGTACTACTCGTAATCGGCTTTATCATGCGCCCCGTTCCCATATCGATCACCATCAACAACAGGTTCGCCCCCTGGGCGGACACGGTGCCTGATTACAGCGGCGAGGGAAAGCTGATGGTCTACATGGCGGAAAGCGACCCCGCCTTGCCTGTGGGCGACTCCGTCGTTCTCGCCGATCCGATATACAGCAGGGTCCTCGGCAAGGAGAGGCCCCTTATCGTCTACCTCCCACCGGAATACAAAGAGGGGGGAGAACCTTGCCCTGTCATGTTCGCCCTCCACGGCTTCGCGGGGAGGGGTCAGTCGCTGCTTAAGCTCCTCGGTCCGATAGAGGTGGCGATAGTGGACGGGGTGATGCCGCCCACTGTGGTCGTCTTTCCCGATTTCTCGATCTCGGCGGACGGAAGCGACAACCCCCGGACGAAATACGACGAGAGGGGAGGAAGCTTCTACATCAACAGCAACCTGGGGCGCTTCGAGGACCACTTCTTCAAGGAGATCGTGACCTTCGCCTTCTCCAACTTCAACGTCCGCACGGACCCGGAGGGGATCGTCCTGATGGGAACCTCCATGGGGGGTTACGGGACGATCTACTACGGAATCAAGCACCCCCACTTCTCCCACATACTGGTGCCGATCTACCCCGCGGCCGACTTGAGATACGGCATCGAGGGCGACAAGCTTGCAGACTACGACCCTGACCGCTACGCCCTCATCGACAACGACGACCCGAAGAGGGTGGTGAACGGCGCCGTGATGGGGGGGCTTCTGGGCGTAACCGAGGAGTGGATATACTATAACGTCTTTGACAGCGACAAGCTCAAGGGAGACGTCTGGAACGAGGACAGGCCGGTCTGGGAGCGGATGATGACGGCAAACCCGGTGGAGATGATAAAATCGAGGGATGGAAACATGAGGGGACAGCGATATTACATCATCGTGGGGGACATGGACGACTTCAACCTCGACGCCCACATCCCCATACTCGTTCCCCTCCTCACCAGCGCCGGCGCGAAGGTCTATCCCGAAAACATCATAATCCCCGGCGGCAGGCATAACATAAAATTCGTTAAGGCCCACATCGACGAGATCCTGAAGTGGATCGGGAGCCAGCTTAAAGGCGAAAAATAGTAATAGGTTGAAAATCGAGTCATAGGATTGGAGTTGTTATGAAAAAGGATGTCACGATTGTAGGCGCGGGCCTCTCCGGGATGACCGCCGGGATAATCCTGGCTAAGGAGGGCTGCAAGGTCAATATCTTAGATGCGGAAAAGAAGATCGGCGGGTCGCCCAAGCTCCACCCCTCCGTCCACACGACGCCGTGCCAGCTTGAGGAGCTGATCGACTACGTCGGCTTCGACCTGAACGAGGGCTTCATAAAGTGCGATCCCTACCCCAGGTTCTACTACAAGAAGAAGCTCCTCAAGTTCCCCCCATACGTAAATCACAACACCGCCTACAGCGTCGAGCGGGGGCCGAGACCCACATCCATCGACAACCACCTCTTCAGGATAGCGGTGGACGCGGGCGTAAAGTTCGACTTCGGAAAGAGGATGAAGTTCGAAGACCTGAAGCCCGGAACCATCGTCGCGACCGGCCTGAACCCGATAGCGTACGAAAAGCTGGGGATCGAGTACCGAAAAATATACGGCTACTGGTCTTCGAGGGAGATCGAGGCGAAAAACGCCTCGGCGGAGGTCTTCATGGGGCCCTTCACGAACGACTACGGCTACACGTCTCAGGTAAACGGGCTGGACTACTCGCTCCTCTTCTCCCACAGGGAGATAACCAAAAAAGACCTTGCCGATTACCTGAACATGCTCGACGTCGTGGGAATCGAGAGCTACCCAGAGCCGTGGATAAAGGAAGAGATGGGAATCCCCGCCGAGCCGAAGCTCTTTTTGAACGACCTGATCCTCGCAGGGACGCTGTCCGGCATGATCGAGCCGTTCTGGGGCTACGGGATCGTCGGTGCGATAATATCGGGTGGAATTGCGGCAAAAACTGTGATCGACCCGGAGGCGGGAGCGGCCGACTACAACCGATTCACGAGGGGCTTTACAAAGAAGATGGCCCGCCGGGACAAGTTCTCCAACCAATCCGATTTTATGCGGGGATTTCTGACAAAGGCGGGGCTATACTACGCCCGGCTCCAGTGCGTCTTCAACAAGAAGCTTGCTAATACCTCACGGGAGCCGCTGAGGTGGTTTAGGTGAGGGGGGGGAGGCCGGAGGGACTATTTTTATATTTTTGACTTCTGTCCTGTCGGCCAATTAATTCATTTCGAGGAACGATTTTATTGAAACAATCACCTTTCAATTGTCATTTCGAGAAGCGGAGCGACGAAGCAATCGGGTGATTTGTTAGAGTGTATGTAGTCTTACTACTTCTATCTCCGAACTATAAGTGGCTCTTTTTTCTTCTTTACAATTGCGCCATAAAAAGGCAAATGTCTATAAATC
>CAZIWT010000177.1:0-6149 GCA_964542895.1 uncultured Thermodesulfobacteriota bacterium | reverse complement strand
ATATATTATTTAAATGATATTTTACGGAAAGCTATAAATAGTATATGATTCATTGTGCAATGAATATTAGTATACTAAAAGTGATAATTGGAAATAAACAATATAATATAAACACAATTGTATCTTTAATGCAAGTATTTATTTCAAAAAATGACTATTTAGCAATATATGTTTTATTATTTCAAGAATATCAATCTTATCCCCCACAAAACTTTGTTGACAAAGTTTGAATATACCAATATATTGCTCAATACATTGAACGATACCCGACGGGAAAAATAAATCGGTTAATGTTACGGAGGCGCAAATGGTAAAGGCGAAAATCGCGAAGATGGTGCTGGACAAGGACTTCGTCGTCGGGGAGATAGACGACAGGATATTTGGCTCCTTTTTGGAGCATATGGGGAGAGCCATCTACGAGGGGATCTACGAGCCGGGGCATCCGAAGGCGGATAGCGCTGGCTTCAGGACGGACGTCTCGGAGCTCATCAAGGAGCTTCGGGTCCCCATCATCCGGTATCCGGGGGGAAACTTCGTCTCCGGCTACAACTGGGAGGACGGCGTGGGCCCGGTCGAGGATCGTCCGGTAAAGAGGGACCTCGCCTGGGAGAGCATCGAGACCAACGAGGTGGGCACGAACGAGTTCTGCGGCTGGGCAGGGGAGCTCGACATCGATGTCATGATGACCGTGAACCTGGGGACGAGGGGAATCGACGAGGCCAGAAACTTCGTGGAGTACTGCAACTCCCCCACCGGCACCTACTACGCCGACATGAGAAGGGAGCACGGGGAAAAAGCCCCCCATGACATCAAGCTCTGGTGCGTGGGAAACGAGATGGACGGCTTTTGGCAGATCGGCCACAAGCCGGCCGAGGAGTACGGAAAGCTCGCCCGGGAGACGGCGAAGGTTATGAGGATAGTCGATCCCACGATCGAAGTCGTGGTCTCCGGAAGCTCCCTTCGGGAGATGCCCACGTTTCCCCAGTGGGACGCCACCGTCCTCGACCTCGCCTACGAGCAGGTGGACTATATCTCGCTTCACACCTACTTCACGAACTTCGACAACAACCTTAAGAATTACCTCGCCCTCTCGGTGGGGATGGAGTCCTACATAAAGTCGGTCGTCGCCGTCTGCGACTACATAAAAGAGAAGCACGGGGCCCTGAAGACGATGCATCTCTCCTTTGACGAGTACAACGTCTGGTACCACTCGAGGCCCGGGATGGTGACGCCGACAGGCGGCTGGCAGAAAGCCCCGCACCTTATCGAGGATGTCTACAACCATGAGGACGCGGTCCTCTTGGGGCTATCCATGATTACGCTATTGAAAAACGCCGACAGGGTAAAGGTGGCGTGCCTGGCGCAGCTGGTCAACGTCATCGCTCCGATAATGACGAGGGCGGTAGGCCCCGCCTGGAGGCAGACCATCTTCTACCCCTACCTCCACGCGTCCCTCTACGGCAGGGGAACGGCGCTCCTCCCCTCGATCCAGTCGCCGACGTACATGACACAGTCGTTTCCCGTTATTGAGGTCCCCTTTCTGGACGGAATTGGGACGATGCGGGAGGAAGCGGGGGAGCTTACGATCTTCGCCGTAAACAGGGACGCTGATTCCCCCCTCGATTTCACCTGCGAGCTTAGGGGGTTTTCGGCGTATAAAATCCTTGAGCATATCGTCATGGTCAGCGACGACCCGAAGGCGGTAAATACGGAGGAGAACCCCGATAATGTTATTCCAAAAAAGGACGGCGACGCCTCCATCGACGGGGGAGCCGTGAAGGCCTTATTGCCACCCCTCTCCTGGAACGTGATCAGGCTGAAGAGATAGGAGTCCAAAAAAAGGGGGAGATGTAATTGGGTCTCTAATTTAACGATTTCGGCCCGCTTCGGCCTTGGTGAATAATTAAAATAAGACTTGAGAAAATTTATTTTTTTTCATAGAATATCGGAACCTTTGCGCAGAAAAAGAACCCTTTGTAACGTATTTATTAGGAGAAATATATAATGGAAGATAACAAGCTCTCCAGAAAGGTAATGCTTGGGTACGGCATCTACGACCTCGGCGGAAACCTCTTCTTTACCGCGATGGCTTTTGCGCTCTTTATCTACCTCACCGACACCGTCCTTATCGCCCCCGCCCTGGCGGGCGCTATTGTGGCCATCGGAAAAATCTGGGACGCGGTTACGGACCCCGTGGTCGGCTACCTTTCGGACAGGACGAAGACGAGATGGGGAAGAAGAAGGCCCTACATGTTTTTCGGCTCCATACTCCTGGTCTTCGCCATGATTTTCATGTTCACAAATCCGCTTCTGGTCTTCGATAAGGCGACGTTTTTTAGTCCCAAAGTCTTTGCCGAAGGCTTTGACTGGACTAAGGCCGCCTGGAACCCGAAGGAGCATCAGACCTTTCTCCTGATATGGGGAATAGTATTCTACTGCTTTCTCAACCTGGCATATACCATCGTCAACATCCCCTACAGCTCCCTGACCCCCGAGCTGACCAAGGACTACCACGAGAGGACGGTTCTGAACGGCTACCGGTTCGGCTGTGCGGTCTTCGGGACGCTTCTCGGAGCCGGTGCTTCCTTTCCCATCGTCTATCTATTTCCCAACACAAACATCGGTTTTATGGCCCTCGGTTTTATATTCGGCATGGTCATGCTGATAACGGCGCTGATCACCTTTTTTTCGATCAGGGAGCCGGAGTGGCACGGGGCGGAGCTTACTCAGGGGTTTTTCAAGACCTATTTCAAGGTATTCAGAAACAAGCCCTATCTCATTATAACCATCACCTATATGTTCCACCTCCTTGCCCTCTCCGTGGTTACCGGGGTTGCGGCCTACTACTTCAAGTATATCCATCAGGCAAAGGAGGGAGATGAGGTGACCATGGCAATGCTGATCCTTCTCGTTACCGCAATGCTCTTTATACCGGTTAGTGTTGTACTGGGCAAAAAGATCGGTAAAAAGTTCGTATATATGGTCGGGATGGTGGCCTTTTCCCTTTCGATTCTGGTCATCGGCACAATCGGTCACATCATGCCCATGAACTTCTCCTTTATAATGATGTTTTCCGCCGGTATCGGAGTCGGCTTCATGTACGTTCCTCCCTACGCAATGCTCCCCGACACCGTAGAGTACGACTACCTGATAAGCGGCGAGCGAACCGAGGGGTCGTTTTACGCCATCTTCCTCTTTTTCTCAAAGGTGGGACAGGCCGTCGCCCTGGCTACCATAGGCTTGGTCCTTCAGCTGACCAACTATACGGAAAACATCGTGCCGCAGCCGGATCCGCTGGCGAATTTCGGCATACTGCTGCTGATGGGTACAATTCCGGCCATCTTCTTCTTCATCGCGATGGTTATAGTAAAGCGTTACCCGATTACGGAGGAGCGATACGCCGAGATACTAAAAGAAATAGAAGCTATGGAGGCGGCAAAGGCGGAGAAATAAATATCTTTTTCGGATTCCCAATCGAGTTGGGAATGTCAGAAATATAGATTTTCGATCGGGTTGGGAATGACATAAATCTGTGTTTCAGATCGGGTCGGGAATAACGGAATTGGTGGTCACAAGTTTTGTGGGAAGTCGCCCTCTGAACTTACAATCGAGCGAGGGGTGAAAGAAGGGGGATTTCCGCGGCGCGTGACACCACTTTAATACCTGTCATTCCCGCGTAAGCGGGAATCCAGACTTGTTCCTGTGGAAACGGGAATCCGTATTAAAATCCTACTTGATTATTGATGTAATTAAGAATTGGGGGGTTTTTGGATTCCCGTTTTTGCTTGATTCCAGATAGTTCTATAGAAGTAATTGGCATCTTAATACACCAGAACCCCCAGCATCAGAAGGATCGTGATTATCGACGTCCCCAGGTCTTTTCGCCAGGCGTCCCTCAGCGTCTCGGGGCGGTAGTCCTTCGCGAACGCCTCAACCTTTTTCTTCAAGGCCATGAGATATATCTTGTCGTTTAAGACCTTCTCCCAGGCCTCGGGGGTGACGAGGTAACCCTTTCCCGTCCAGATGACGGCCTTCGATTTAGGCACCGGCCTCTCCTTTATCTCCTCGATTACCCTTGCTATGTCCTCGTCGTTAGGGAACAGCGCCGTCACCGGAGGCTGGCCCTTCAGGTTGACCAGCCTCGACGTGGTTGCGCAGCCGGCGAGGAAAATCAGGATTACGGCCAGGACAATTACCTTTTTCATTACTCTCCTCCGTACAGCCTGTCGCCCAGGCTCGCCTTGTCGGCGGGCCTCGGGGCTATCTTGTTCAGCTTTCTTGGAATGACCTCGACCACGATCCTCCTTTGCTCGTTGTTTACCCTCTCCAGGAGGAGCCTATTCTCCAATCTTTGTATCTTCCTCCCCTGAATGTAAATTGCGGCGGTCATAATTAGGCTCAAGATCGCCCATGCCAGGATCAGGTACTTTTTCATTTTTCCTCTCCATCCAGTTCAGGCCCACGTCTTTTACGACGTTGGCCCCCATAAAGGCTATGATGACAAGAAGGAGGTTCTGGCTTATGTTGCCTGTGGCAAGCTCCATGACGCAGGCTATGACAAGCGCCATGAACTTGCGGCCTCCGACGGCCGACCAGAGCCTCAAGGGATCAATCTTCATCCTGTGTCGATGCCGTTTTCTTAAACAGCTTCGCTCCCAGATACGGAGACCAGCCGGTCGCCGCCGCGGGGAGTATGCCGGCTCCAAAGACGGCGAGACCGGCAAAAAGGCTCGACGAGACGATACATACGATGACCGCCTGAATGAGATTTACGGCAAGCCCCATTGAAGTTGAAGTAATCGCGATCGACATTTTTCTCACCATTTTACCCTCCTATCCTGTCGTAAGCCGCGGCAAAGCTCACGTATTTTTGCCTCCCGTTTTCGGTGACAGCCCCCCACCGCGCCCTCTCTCCCCTCGTGTCGAGGTGAAAGCCCGGATAGTTCCAGTGGGGATATATCCCGAGGCCGATTCTATCCGACGCCCCTATCCCACGCGGAGGCGGACCGATGAAAACGAGTATCAGGTCCACGGCGTCCCGAAAAGAGATCCCCTCGATGTGGAAATCGACCGCCCTGCCGAAGTTGTGCTGGCTCTTCGGCTTTTCGGGCCGGTGCTGGTATCCGCAGTGGATCACGAAGGGATGGTGGAAAAGCCCCCTCAGGGTGTCCGTAAGAAATACCAGGTCTCTGTCCATCTTGAAGGGATCACCCCAGCCTTCGTTGGGGGTGAAGTATTTGATCCTTTTCCAGTCCTCTCTTGTCATGTTTCCCATCATGTTACCTCAAAATTAGCAGGAGCGTCGTCACCAGGGCGGGAATCGCCCCGGCGATAAATCCCCAGAGGGACGCCTTGATCTTGAGCCGCTCGATGCTCTTGGTGTGATCGGTGACGATATTACGGAGCGATTCGATCTCCTTCAAGATTATCTCGGTCCTCTCCAGCATCATCCCCCGAAACTCCGCCGCCTTTATGTTGTTCCCCCTCTTTTCCATTGTCACCTCCAGATAACCTTTGCCTCGGCCTTTATGGAGCGGGCGGTCTTTCCCGCTATCTCGGCGTTGTTTATGTCCCCCCCGATCAGCCTTACCGTCACAAAGTCGCCGACGTTCACTTCCGCCTCTCCGGCGTTTACGACCTTTATGCCGATGCCGCCGCTTAACTTTACGGTGCAGGTCCCGGGATCGTCGATGGCGGTTACCTCGCCGATGGAGAAGTTGTCAACCGACTCCTCCCCGGCTATCCCTCCGATTATGCTGTTTATCTTCATTTTTCCCTGATCAACCCCTCTTTTAAAGCGAGGTAGGCGACGATGTCGTTTCTGTCCTTCGCCATCAGCTCGCTCTTGGTTTTGTCTATTACAGCCGATTTCCTGGCTTCCTGAATCTGCCTCTTCTTTACGATCGATGCCTCTTGAGTCATGTCGCTTCCCCTTTCTATTTAGGTATTCTTACAATGCCCTTGACGATGCTCTCGGTTCCGCTGCCCAGCTTGATGAGCTTTGTCCTGGTGTCGTAGTACTCTATCTGCCAGTCGTCGTTCGATACTATAGGCTCCCATTTCGTAGGGGCCACGTAATTTATCGTTATCTGGCTTACAGAGGGAGTCTCGGTCGAAGTTGTGGTCTCGAGTCCCACGGCAACGTTTAT
>CAZIWT010000176.1:0-6289 GCA_964542895.1 uncultured Thermodesulfobacteriota bacterium | reverse complement strand
AATTTGTATCTAAATCTATAGCTTTAGTGTAATCTTTAACGGCTTCTTTATACTTTCGCAAAGCATCATAGGCATAACCCCTGTTGTAGTAAAACCATTTCTCATTAGTCTTCAGATCTATCGCTTTTGTGTAGTCTTTGAGGGCCTCCTTATACTTCCGTAATTTACTATAGGCATACCCCCTGTGGTAGTAAGCCCATTCATCATTCGGGTCTAAATCTATGATTTTGCTGTAATCCCCTATTGCTTCCTCATACTTCTCCAATTTTTCATATATTTTAATCCTTTTATAGTATAAAAGCGGGTTTTTCGGCTCAAGGCTTATCGCCTTTGTACAATCCTCGACTCCCTTTTCGTTTTTTCCCAAATGGTGATAAACAAGGCCCCTGTTGCAATACGCCAACGCGTAGTTTGGATCAAGCTTTATGGCCTCCGTATAACATTCGATAGCCTTTAACATATTCCCTTTATTTGCGTAAGACAGTCCTTTATGAAGCCTATATGACGGCGATTGTCTCATGCCTATAACAGTAATAAATATTACAGTTGATAAAGTGGCTAAAATAACTATGAAAATTAAAATTTTCTCTGCTTTACTCATCGCTATCTTGGTGGGGTCACCTTGAGATTTGGGAGCCGCAGCTTCACTCTTTTTGACAACATCCGGCGCCGATGTTACGGGGATGTGGGAAAACGTTCCCCCCGATCCCTCATTCACGGCTTCGATAAACTCCCTTGTCGAGCCAAAGCGGTCATCCCTGTTTTTTGCCATTAACTTGTTGACGACGTCAACGGCCCACTCGGGGAGGTCGAATCTTATATCTTCTATCGGCTCCGCATCCTCGCTCAGGATAGTGGCGATTGCGGAGATGCCGCTGCTGGAGCGGAAAGGTGATCTTCCCGTCAGCATCTCGTAAAGAACAACACCGAGGGAGTAGATATCGGTCCTGCCGTCGAGCTCGTCCCCCTTGATCTGCTCGAGGCTCATATACTCGGGCGTGCCGACGGATGTACCCGTGGTGGTCTGTCCCTTCTCGCCGATCGCCTTGGCAATGCCGAAATCGGTAATCACGGCCCTGCCGGCTGTGTCAACGATAATATTCGCCGGCTTTATGTCGCGGTGGAGTATGCCCCTCCCGTGGGCGTAGGCAAGGCCCTCCGCCACCTGCGAGGCGATGGAAAACGCCTCGTCGACCTGAAGCCGCCCCTTCCTCTCGATCATGTCTACGAGGTCCTCCCCGTTAACGAAGTCCATTGCGATATAGTACGTATCACGAACCGGGCCGGTGTCATATACAAGGGCTATGTTGTCATGGCGAAGCTTCGCGACGGTCTTGGCCTCATTCTCGAATCTCGCATAGAGCTTTTTATCCCTTGCCAGCTCCGGATGCAGAATCTTGATCGCTATATCGTGGTCAAGTCTCGTGTCCCTCGCTCGATAGACCGCGCCCATCCCCCCCTCGGCGATCTTCTCCAGCACCTCGTATCGCCGATCTATTACCGTGCCGATAAAGGGGTCTTTACCCTCTTCAAGTCTCGTTCCGCATTTTCCGCAGAAAAACAAGGTATCATCATTCTCAAAGCCGCAGTTCGGACAGATATTCATCCCCGTCTCCAATAAATCAGCTCAAAAATTTTTCGGCATCGCATATATCATAATATCGCGCCCAGAAAAGGTATAGATAAGATACCCATAAACAGCAGAATCACCGCAATAATCGTAATTGCCAGGCCGATCAGCTGCCAGATCAACAAGGCTACGAGACATCCCTTTCCCTCCGGGGGCACCCCTGAGACCTTTTCTATCCTGTTGGCCTCGGAGAGGTAGATTAGATTTAAAATCAAACCGAGAGGCCATATAAAGATATAAAGAAAGAATATCAAGCAGCTCCATCCCGTATAGCTCTTATACATGGCCGGGGACGGCGAGCTTACATTAACGTGCTGCTGTATGTTCTGCTGAGGCTGAGGCCTTACCGCCTCCTCCCTCGGCTGGCGGGGAGGGGCGTAATGATGGACGGGACTTTGAATCTCGGTCGGGACGCGGGAGACTGCGCCCGCACTGCCGACGTATTTTATGCTGTCCCCCCACAATTCAACGGTATCCCCCGGTGACAGCCTTCTGCCGACATTATTAATATGTTCACCATTCACGTAGCTGCCGTTCATGCTTCTATCGTAGTAAGATACAACATCTCCTTCGATCTTGAAGTATCCATGATCCGAGGAGACTTTTGAACCTTCCAGTTTCAAATCACAGCCGGATCCTCTCCCTACATAGATTATTGCACGACCGGACTCGAATCTGCGTGCGGCTCCGTATTTATCCTTAATTGAAAAAACCTTCATAATATAATTCCTAAAATTATCAACCCGATATTCTCACATAGTCGTCTATAACCCACCCGACGGAGCCCCCGGAAGTCCTGACCTTATACCAGTAATCCCCTTTAAACACCTTTACGGCTCCCTTGTTAACATGTCCATAATAGGTTTTGGTTGCGTTCGTTACCTTGAATTTAACCCTGTAATTAGATCCGCTTTCCCCTAATATTGTAACGGCATGTCCCTTGTTTAATCTCTTGGTGCCCCCCCCTTCCAGGTATATCTTTGTGACGTTCCACAGCCTCCCCTCGGAATCGCTTCCCGTAATCCTCTTGTCGATAATGGAAACCCTGTCACCCTTGTTCAGCTTTGTTACTATACTGTTATTCACCCCGGGGCCGTCCCTGACGTTAACCCGATTGCCCGTGATATAACCATATTCTACCTTCGGAGCGGGTGGAGGCTTTGATTCAACCTCGACGGGCTTTTTCTCCGCGGGATAGGCGGGCTCCGACGGAGGTGGGGGGGAGGGCTGCTTTTCCCCGTAGATCACCGGCGTCCGGTTGTCAACGGAGACAATCGCCAACATAACGGTGGCAATAATTCCTATAATAATGAGGGCGACAAGGATCGCGATAATCGCCTGTCTCTTTTTCTCCGGTGTAAGTACGAACGGGCCCGATTTCGGCTTCGGCGGCTTTTCCCTGGGGGGGGGCTTCTCAACTTTAATAGTCTTTTTGGGTGGAGGGGCCGCGGAAACAGGCAAGGGTTTTTGACCCGTCTCCTTTCTCACGGCGTTCAAAAAATCAACGGCGGATCCATATCTCTCACCTTTGTCCTTTGCTATCGTCTTTTTGACAACCTCCACCGCCCATCCGGGGATGTCGGAGGCCAGCCGCTCTATCGGCTCCGGAGCCTCGCTCAATACATTCGCTATTGTAGACACACCACTTTCCGAGCGAAACGGAGATTTTCCCGTAAGCATCTCGTATAGAACAACGCCGAGGGAATAAACGTCCGTCCTGCCGTCAAGTTCCTTCCCCTTGACCTGCTCGAGGCTCATGTACTCGGGCGTCCCTATGGATGTCCCGGTCTTCGTCTGTCCCTTCTCACCGACGGCCTTCGCTATACCGAAGTCGGTTATAATCGCCTTTCCGGATTCGGCTACGATGATATTTGCGGGCTTGATGTCGCGGTGAAGAACGTTCCTCTCGTGAGCATAGGCAAGGCCTTCCGCAACCTGAGAGGCTATCGCAAACGCCTCATCTGTGGGCAGCTTTCCCCTTCTCTTGATCATGTCGATGAGGCTCTCCCCCTTGACGTAGTCCATTACGATAAAACAGGTATCGCGAACGGGGCCGGTGTCCTGGACTCGAACGATGTTTCTGTGATTGAGCATCGCTATCGTCTTGGCCTCCTTCTCGAAGCGGGCGAGAAACTCCCTGTCCCGCGCCAGCTCGGGATGGAGGATCTTCATCGCTATTTCCGTGTCGATCCTTACATGGTGCGCCCGGTAAACCGTCCCCATCCCCCCCTCGGCGATCTTTTCGAGGACCTCGTATCGCTTGTCGATTATGGCCCCGATAAACGGGTCCTGCCCCGACTCGAGCCTCGCCGCGCACTCGACACAGAACTTCGCCCCGTCCGGGTTTTCGTAACCGCATTGCGGACAGGTGGTCATGGTTCGCTCCTAAAATATTCGAAGAAAACTATTCATAATTTCTCAGATTCTTGCATGCAGTCTTATTCCCAAGATTACAAGCCTTTCTAAAATAGCTTTTTGCACTACTACGCTTACCTAATTTTCCATAGCACCAGCCAATGTTGTTGTATGCCTCCTTATACTTAGAATCAATACGGATTGCCTTTTTGTAGTAACTAATCGAGTCGTTGTAATAGCCTCGTTCCCCATAAGCATATCCTATATGGAAGTAGACATATTTATTGCCTTCTCCATAGGTAAGTCCCTTTTTATAACACTCTATGGCGCTTTTCCAGCTCTTCTTTTTGTAATACTTGTCTCCCTTGCTGAACCACTCGTTTGCATGGCTGTTTTTCAGGCTCTTTAGGTGGCTGCAGCCCGAGGAATACCCCTTGTTGCAGGCGGTTCTGTAATCGCTGATCGCATAGTCTACCTTCTTTGCGTACTCGTATGCCTTGCCCCTCTTGTCGTACAGGGATGAACTGTCCTTGGCGATTCTTATCGCCATGGTGTAGTACTCGACGGCGCTGTCATAGTTGCTTGATTTGTAATACTCGTCACCTTTGTTCTCGTACACCTTTACCTGCGCCTCTGTTTTTTTATCGCAGGCTGAATAATGCCCCAGCTTACACGCCTTCTCGAAGTCCCTCAGAGCGTAATCATACTTATCCTGATGGCTATATGCCTCACCTCTATAGTAAAAAACATACGAATCATCGTCCTTGATCTTTATTGCCTTTGTGTAGAATTCTACAGCCTTGCTGTAATTCTTCGATTGAAGATATTTTTTCCCCTGGTCTTTGTACACTTCAAACTGAAGCTCGTTATATTTTTCGCAGCCCTTCTTGCTGCCCCCGTCACACGCCCTCTCGTAATCCAATATCGCCAAATCATTCTTGTCCATTGATGCGTATGTATCCCCCCTCATGTAATAAGTATAGGGATTTTTCGGGTCGAGGTTTATCGCCTTCGTGTAATATTCCACCGCTGCATTGTAGCTTTTGCTTTTAAGTGCCTTATCCCCCTTCGACCTGTAATAAGCCGCCCTGTCCGCTTTCGTTATCGGCACACCGCTCAGCAAAATCGCGATAACCGCTATACCCAGGACTATGAGGCTCACCAAGGATATGATCAGCGCCTTTCTCTTCTTCTCGGGCGATTTCAAGGGAGTCGCGGCAGCGGTCGCTTTCGGCTCCACCCCCTTACCCTTGTCTTTCTTTGTTTTCTCCTTCGGCGCTCCGGCCACCGGAACGGGCGGGGGCCCTTCGCCCATCCCTTCCTTTATTGCATCTAAAAATTCAGCGGCCGATCCATACCTCTCATCCTTGTCCTTGGCCATCGCCTTGTTGACCACCTCCATCGCCCACCCGGGAATCTCGGGAACCAATCGCTCTATCGGCTCCGGCTTCTCGCTCAAGACTTTCGCCAGGGCGGACACGCCGCTGTCCGAGCGAAACGGCGATTTTCCCGAGAGCATCTCGTATAGAACAACACCGAGGGAATAAACATCCGTCCTGCCGTCAAGCTTCTTCCCCTTTACCTGCTCGAGGCTCATATACTCCGGCGTGCCGATGGATGTTCCCGTGGTGGTCTGCCCTTTATCGCCGATCGCCTTGGCTATCCCAAAGTCCGTTATTACAGCTTTGCCCGATTTTTTGACTATTATATTTGCGGGCTTTATATCCCTGTGGAGGATATCCCGCTCGTGGGCATAGGCCAGGCCATCCGCAACCTGAGAAGCTATTGAAAACGCCTCCTCAATCGGAATTTGCACTCTCCTCCCTATCATATCAATCAGGTCTTCACCCTCCACGTGATCCATGGCGATAAAATAGGTTTCGCGAATCGGGCCGGTGTCCTGGACACGGACAATGTTTTCGTGATCGAGCGAAGCTATCACCTTCGCCTCGTTTTCAAAACGCTTAATGACTTTCTTGTCGTGGGTGAGTTCCGGGTGTAATATCTTTAAAGCGATATCTTTATCGATCCTCAAGTGCTTGGCCCGGTAAACCGTCCCCATCCCCCCCTCGGCTATCTTCGAGAGAATTTTGTAGCGGTTTTCTATAGTCGTGCCTAAAAAAAGATCCTCTTCCGCATCGAATCTCGCCGCGCACTCGATACAAAATTTGGCCTTATTGGCATTTTTGTATCCACAAGAAGGGCATTCCTTCATACGAAACCCCCGTAAAATTTTACTGTCGAGAAATTAGAAAGGGGTGAAGGATTGTTCTCCCTCACCCCTTATATGATGCTCTATAGTCT
>CAZIWT010000175.1:0-6408 GCA_964542895.1 uncultured Thermodesulfobacteriota bacterium | reverse complement strand
AAAAGGTTGATGTTCTTACCCTTCCCGTTACCTCTTGTTGGTTTAAATCTTCCTCTGCAAATTCAGGTGTGGTGAATATTCGGCTGGCTTTAAAAAAACCGTGCTAAAAAAACGAGAGTCGGTAGTTTAAAAATAGTTGGGGATACTCACAGGTTTTTTTGTGTGTCCATTAACCTTATATTAGGAGGCTATCATGGCTAAGAAAAAAGAAACAGGGTTATCGAAGGGATTGAAGGCATTATTTGTTATCCACGGTGTTGGGGCGATTTTTACCGGCGTCCTGTTATTTTTCGTACCCGAAATCTGGGCAAAATTAAACCAATACGGACCTATAGACAACGGTGTGATGAGACTTCTGGGGTCATATTTTTTGGCCCTTGGATTTAAGGATTGGTTCTGCTTTAAAGCAAAGGGATTGGTCGAGGTTCGGATAATCTTGATCCAGGAGGTTGCGCTAACCTTACTGGCGACATTGGCGTGTTTTTATGCCGTTATCTTTGAGGCTGCCCCTGCTATTATGTGGTTTAACGGCGTCCTGTTCGCCGTATTATTTGTCTTTTGGACCTACTTCTACCTCAAGTACCGCAAGCAATAGATCAAGCGGCGAAGGATTGAATCGGCGATAGAAGAGACACTGTTTTGTTAAAAAAAGGAGCGGCCGTTCATATTGATTGTGCCGCTCCATCTATTTGCACAAGGAATAGATATAGGTATTTAAAGCGTTTCTTTATCCCGATTGGATTTTAAATATCAATATCAATATGGCGATTTGGGGTCTTCCCCCCTTAATTTCAAAACGCCTCCGGTGAGCTAAATCCAAAAAAGCCGATGCAGCCCGTCGACACGGATCAAGGGAGGAAACACACCTATCTCTATTTTCCAGCTCCTTCAACGCCTCGCAGGCCTCCGCTCCCCCCATCTCGCAGGCGGTCTTGAAATCGCTCTTGGCCTTTCTGATCTTCCCCATCTTTTTGTAGAGGAGCCCCCTCTCATAGAAGGTGCGGTAGTAGATGGGACTGTAGCCGGGGCCCGGGTCTTCCGCCGTGGCCCTGTTGAGGTCGTTAAGGGCATCTTCGTACCTCCCCATCGCCTGGTAGATGTTGCTCCTCGTGATCAAAAGCGTGAAGAAGTCCGGCTTGTAATCGAGCGCCTTGTTGATATCCTCCAAGGCCTTTTCGTACTCTCCCAGATAGTAATGGCACCACGCCCGGCCGTCATAGGCGAGGTCTATAAAGCCGTAGGCGGTGTCGTGCTCCAGCGTCTTCGTGTAGTCGTATATCGCCTCTTTGTACATCTTGAGCTTTAAGTGGGCGTCTCCCCGGTACAGGTACGCCTGTACATACGTGGGATTGATCTCGATCGTCTTGGTGTAGTACTTGATCTGCTCTTTCGGATCGGTACTGTCGAAGCCCTTTAAGAACCAGTCGTCGGCGTTTTGGGCGAAGGCGTTGAGCGGACTGACGGAAGTTACAATAGAGAGGGACAGCGCAATGATAATCAGAAAAGACCACGTTTTTTTCATCTACTCCTCCTAATAGAGATTTTCAACATGCGCGACAGTTTCACGACAGACCTGACGAGAAAAAGTATGTCACAGAATCTGGTTTTTCGACTCCTGCGGGCGAACCTTCACTCACCACCGGCGTACCGCGGTATTCGACCGCCTCTCATCTGTTTTTATGGATGATGAAAGCCGATAGACAACGTGATAACCGGAGCGATCTTGTCAATGAGGCTTTCCGTCTGCCAATTCACAAAAACCCTTTCCCTCTAATCCTCCTTTTCAAACTCGTCCTTGGACGCCCCGCAAACGGGACAGACCCAGTCTTCCGGCAGCTTTTCGAAGGGGGTGCCCGGCTCTATACCGCCTTCGGGATCGCCCTCCGCGGGGTCGTAAACGTATCCGCAAACCGTACACACATACTTGTCCATTTTGGTGTCTCCCTTTGCCTTGGAGTTATTTTTTGTTTCAGTTTTTATGTAATGGGGCGCGTTCTTCGAGATCTTTCCGCCCTTGATGTAGTGATAATACGCGTAGGTCATGGGGTTTGCTTCGGAGAGGATGTCTCCGTTGATGAATTTTCCCACGAAAATTGTGTGGCTGCCCACATCGATCTGATTTATCAGTTCGAATTCCAGAAAGGCCACAACGTGGTCCAAGACTATCGGGGCGCCGTTTTGACCTATTTTGTAGTTAATCCCCTCGAACTTGTCGATATCCCTTCCACACTTGAAGCCGAAGTTCCCGATCATCTTCATCGGGGCGTCCTCCGACAGGACCGAGAGGGTGAAGACATTGCTGATCTCCATACACTCGTGTGTAAAGTTTTGCTTGTTCACGCATACAATGACGGTAACCGGCTCCGAGGTCGCCTGGATTACGGCGTTGGCTATCTGACCGTTGATTTTATCCCCCTTTTTGGACGTCAAGATGTACATGCCGTAACTGATTTTATGCAAAGCATTAGGATTCATGAAGTCCCTTCCTTTGTTTGGAGAATTATTGGATTACAAGGATATGAAACGTTGTTAGTTACGATAAACTCCTGTACAAATTATAACATAATAATCTTTTTTGACAAGAATTTGCATCTATTTTCCGCCCTTGTAAATATACACCGTCCCTCCCATCAGGGGAAGCGATTCGAGCCTCTTAAGTCCCTCCGACCTCATTATCTCCACGACCTCGTCCGGTTTTAGGAAGCCGGCAATGGAGTCGGACAGATACTCGTACGCACTTTTTTTACCGGTCAGGACACCCCCGACTATCGGGAGTATCCGTTTTAGATAAAAACCATAAAATATGTTGACAATCTTCCGATCCGGCATGGCAAATTCGAGGACCAACAATCGACCATCGTCCTTCAGGACCCTCGTCATCTCCGAGATCCCCGCCCTGTAATCGGTCAGGTTTCTGAGGCCGAAGCTTACGGTCACCACGTTAAAGGTTTCGCTCCTGAAGGGGAGGTTTAAGGCATCGGCGACAAGATTTGTGATCCTGCCCCTGTAGTCCCTATCTACTATATTTTTCGACCCCTCTTTAAGCATTTCTAAGGAAAAGTCGACGCCGAATATCTTGTCCGCGGGAGTAACCTTGGCGAACTCTATCTCTATGTCGCCCGTTCCCGTGCAGACGTCGAGAACCTTCTCCCCCTTTTGTACCTCGGACAGTTTAACGAGCCTCTTTCTCCAGCCGATATCGGTATTTAGGCTCAGGACCCTGTTCAGGAAATCGTACTTCTCGGCAATATCGTTAAAGAGCGCGGAGATGTCTCGGCCGTTTTTCAATTTCATAAATCACCGGGTGTAAAATGGGGCGTTTTGATAATCCTTTCAAGTATAGTCTAATTGAAGTTGAATTTCAAATTGTAAACTTGAATGAGATTGGAAATGCTAGAAAGATATTTACAGCGGCGATTCGATAGCAATGGTCTTTTAAGCCTCCGCTTTTCATACACCAGCTCTGAAAAAATTAACATAAAATTCACATAACCTTTATTTGGAATAAACACGCAATTGATAGTTGTGTACGGGATTCTAAAACACAGTGCTTATTGTATAGATTGAGTTTTTTTTGTCCTTTGGGTTGTCTCACAGGCGATGTGGGGAAAGGGATTTTTTGCAGCACGATCACATTTACGTAGAAGCAGTGATGGATATTCACGCTGTTCAAATGCACATATTTCTTGGGGAGTATAAAAATGATTTTCGAGTTAGGATTACAAATAGGAATAGTTATTGTAGTGTTGGCTTTTTTTGCGGAATATATTGATTCCTCGTTGGGTATGGGTTACGGGACGACCTTGACTCCGTTGCTGCTCCTTGTGGGATACGAACCTCTTCAGGTTGTTCCCTCTATTCTGCTCTCCGAGCTGATAACGGGGTTGTTGGCCGGATTTACTCACCACACGATCGGCAATGTCAACTTCAAACCGAAAACGATGAACATCAAAAAGATTTACCTCTCATTAAAGGAGATCGGCGTTTTAAACAGCATAAGGGTCGGATTTCCGCAGAGCCTTAAAGTTGTCATAGTCATAACCCTCTGCAGCGTTGTCGGCACCGTAGCCGCTGTCTTTATTGCTGTAAGCTTGCCTAAATTTTACCTCAAGCTCTATATAGGGATTCTAATTTCCTTAATCGGGCTCGTAATTATCGCGACCATCAACAGGGAGTACAAGTTTTCTTGGAAAAAGATCACGATCCTTGGACTGATCGCCTCCTTTAACAAGGGGATCAGCGGGGGCGGATACGGCCCCGTCGTTGTCGGGGGACAGCTGGTTTCCGGCGTGGATGAGAAAAACGCAGTGGCTATAACCTCTCTGTCGGAGGGGATTACGTGTATCGTCGGCGTACTCGCTTACGTTCTTACAAAGGATATAATCGATTGGGTATTGGCCCCATATCTTATAATCGGAGCGGTTATTTCCGTACCGTTTTCCGCCTGGACCGTAAAGATTATCAAAAGCAGGATAATGAAAATCATCATAGGTATTCTCACCATTACGTTGGGATTGATTACAATTTTAAAAATTGTAATATGAAAAAGCACAAAAGAGAAAAGCGTAAAAAGAAGGTTGGGCCTGAAAGGGCGTTTACGATTATCGAATAACAAGATATGGGGGAGTATCGATAAAACAGCCGCCGACGAGCTCTCCAATGATATCGGCGGCTCCGACTTTGGTTCAGCGGGGATGCTTCAAAAGCCGTTGGACTGTGAATTCATGCTGCGCATAACGGGGATACAACTGCATTAGGGATAAGAGGCGTATCATTTTTAAGCAGGATAGCGAGAATCGGACAAAAACGCCCATCCCATCCCCTATTAATTAGAGCCTCTCAAATGCAATGACAGCTGTTTGATTTGTTTACAACAATAGTATTGGGAAATTCGTTTACATCATCGCATGGAAGACTAATTGTCGGATAATCTCGATGCCACTATTCCGATTGCTATCACAAGATATATGAGCATGATGGAACCGTTTACCCACAAACACCATATTGAAGACATAGCTTTTTCCTCCAGAATATTTTAAACAACGGAGTCTAACTATTTATAAAGCACCGGGGCAGTTACCTTCCGTTCCCCCCTTTATCTTCGATAGAAATGATTTTTTACTCCCGGACGAATTCAATCCTTGAAATATCCTTTTAAAACCATGATTTACTTAAAGTATAGCGCATTCGGCACGAAAAATTGTTAAATTGGTCACATTCAGTGCAAAAAGGCCCCAAATAAGATAATCACGATCAGCAATCCCGCGGCTACGGTAAGGAAGATGTCCAGCCACGAGGCCGGGTTGCAGAGAATCTCTTCAAGTTGATGAGGTTTTTCTAAAACACCATTGAATTTGCCCTGTTTAACGAGATCCATCGTGCCCGGTCTCCTCTCTCTAAAAGATTCGATGGGGTATCGAGTCCCTCCTGTCTCGTCGGCATCGTAGATTTCCGAAGATTCACGCCTATCCCATAGATTCTTCAGATCTATTACATCTTGGTCGACAATCGATTTTCCGTCTGCCGTATATATATTCTTTTCCATGATACCTATCCCCCTAAACGCCACGTCTTGACGCTGTTTAGAAAACAGTGGTTATCTGCATTTACATATTGTTAGTACAAAGTATGTACCAAGGGGCGGCGTTAAAGGCGGGTATTTGGCAAGTCTTTTGGTAAAAAATGGCTACTTTTTTGCGATTTTGAACCAATAACGTTATCTAGATGAAATTTGCAAATTATTTTTGCACCATGTGCAACAATATTGTCCTTCTTAGAATAAATAGATTCAACACGGGATTCAACATGAGCCGTAGGTCTTGTCGGAGGTTGGATAAAAAAAGCCCTGTCTGGATATCGATTTCTTCCTTTAGACTTTTAAGCTTTTTTAGCTTTTAAAGGGAGTTGAATCTCTTTAAATCGGAGGATTTGAAGTTTTTGGCCGAATTTTTTCTGGAGGTTTCAGGGGGGGAGGGGGAGGGTCAGCAAATCATGCAAATATGTATTAGGGCCTCCGTCTGGTTTATGGAATTTCTCATCCGCCTGGAAATCGTTTTCAGCAACGCCCAGAACATCTTATATGCTATGTCTCTATGGTGTAGAGAGATTTTGTTGAAATCCTCTCGTGAGATAACGAATAATTCAGCGTCCTCGTGGATAATCGCGTCCGCCGACCTGGGGGCGTCGTCGACGAGGGCCATCTCCCCGAAATGCTCACCCGATTTAAGGACGGCCAGGGCTTCCTCCTTCTTGTTTTCTATTTCAAGGCTTATCCTTACAGCCCCCTTTGATATAATATACAGCTTGTCTCCCCTGTCACCCCTCCGAAAGAGGACGTGGTCCTTAGGATATCTTTCAATCATCAATAATTTGGAGACGGGGTCAAGCTCTTCGTCGTTCAACTCTTTG
>CAZIWT010000174.1:0-6506 GCA_964542895.1 uncultured Thermodesulfobacteriota bacterium | reverse complement strand
TCAAGCAATTTGAAAAACTTGTCTTTTTGTTGATCATTTAATCCCATCGCACCGTTCATACTATAATATTTACAGAATAGCTTTCTAAATTCTTCATCTAACTTGCTCGATAAAAATTTTTCCCTAAGCAGAAAATAATCTCTAAAATGTAAAAAGTTCTTTTTGGATAAAATCTTGATAATATCAGTTCTATGCTGATTAAGATGGTTTGTTATATTTTCAACTTTCATAATATTAAAATTACTCCAAGTTCACTTAATATCGCTAAAAATCGGTTTCTATCCGATAGCTCTTAATAGTATATTTATTTATCCTCCACCTCCAGGCACAACTCAACAGCTTCCCTGATATTGAACAACAGCTCGTCCATCGTCTTGCCCTGGGAATGACAACCTTTGAGGACGGGAACGCTCCCCACGTAACAGCCGTCTTCATACCTTTCTATGAGCACCTTGTAACTATCTATCCTTTTTCCCACTTTCTATGTCACTCCAAAATCGCATTCGAGAATAACACCCCAAACTCTGACACGGTGTTCAACATTAGTTAATAGCAGATGTACGGCTACTTTTTTTCAAAAAGTGCCGCTAAAGAATATTGTAATGTGAAGATTTCGAGAGACGAAACTGCCGTTCAATCCCTATCAAATATAAATACTCCCCATTTCTCTAAAACGAATAAAAACCGACTGCCCACCTTATTCCCTCCCCTAAATCCCCATCATCTTCGCTATAATCTCCTTCATCACCTCGGTGGTGCCGCCGGCGATGCTGACGGCCCTAAGATCGGAGTAGAGGCGCGACACCTCATACTCCGCCATGTAGCCGTAGCCGCCGTGGAGCTGCGTGGCGTCGTAGGCTATTTTGTTTACCATCTCGCCCGCGCTCGCCTTGTACATCGATATCTCCTTGGTCACGTCGTCTCCCATTGAATATCTAAGGGCGCACTGGTACCCGAGGGCGCGGTTGAGCTCTATCTCCGTCGCCATGTCGACTAATTTGTGTCTGATCACCTGGAACTTCGAGATCGGCCTCTTGAAAGCCACCCGCTCCTTGGTGTACTCGATCGTCTTTTCGAGGATATACTGGGCGGTCTCGACGGAGATTACCCCGGCGATCAGCCGCTCCATCTGGAAGTTCTTCATGATGGCGTAAAAGCCCTGCCCCTCCTCCCCCAGGAGGTTTTCGGCGGGGACCTCAACGTCCTCGAAGAAGATCTCTGCCGTGTCGGAGGCGTGCCCGCCGATTTTCTCCAGCTTGTTTGCTGTGATGCCCTTACTGTCTCTCTCGATCACTATCAGCGATATCCCGCTGTAGGCCGGCTCCGCCTTCGGGTCGGTCTTGACGGCGGTGACCAGAAGGTCGCCGTAGTACCCGTTGGAAATGAAGGTTTTCTGCCCGTTTACTATATATTTGTCGCCTTTTTTTTCGGCCTTTGTGGCAATCGCCGCGACGTCGGAGCCGGTGCCCGGCTCGGTCACCGCTATGGCGCAGACCGCCTCTCCCGTGGCGCAGGGGTTCAGCCACTTAAGCTTCTGCTCATGCGACCCCAAGAGGTTGATGTATGTGGTGGACATGTCGTTGTGCCCGCAGACCCCGACGCCGAATCCCGGGGAGCCGCAGCGGGCCACCTCCTCGGCCATCACCACCCGAAAGAGGTCATCCGCCCCCACGCCCCCGTATTCGGGGTCGTAGCAGAATCCCAGAAATCCCATCTTTCCCATCTCCAGCCAGATCGAGCGGGGGCTCTGCCGCTTTTCGGCCCACTCCTCCGCAAAGGGGAAGACCTTTTCGGCAAAAAATCTCCTGAGCTGATCCCTAAACAACTCGTGCTCTTCCGAAAAAATGTCGTACTTCATCTCAAATCCTCTTTTCAAGAAATTCCGTTTAAAAACCGATATATTTCGATTACCTTTTTTGTAAAGATAAAGCGGAAATAAGCTACCAAATTTGGTGAGAAAATGGAAGAAAAAACTGATTTTTTAGGACAAAATTTAAGGTGGGAAAGGGGCGGCAACTGACTAAAAAAATTCGTGATTACAGCCTGGCCTTCAAGCTCCATCTCGGCGGCATTCACTGAACATCGTCCCGATACGAGGGCGGGACGTCCGGTCTCTTGAGCCAGTCGGCATCGATCGCATCGAGGCTCGATACGGCCGCCTCCCTCACCGACTCGTCCGGGTCTGCGAGAAGGGGTAAAAGCTCCTCCAGGAGCCACGGCTGACCCCTCGCGACCGAGAAGATGCAGTATGCGGCGGCCCTCCTGACGTTTGGGTTTTTGTCCACCAGCGCCCTTCTGACCGCCGGGGCGGCCCCGGGATCGCCAAGGCTCATCATCCCGAAGACGGCGCTCTCCCTGACGCCGCTGTCTTCGTCTTCAGCGGCCTTCAACAAAACGGGAAGTACCTTCTTGTTTCCGTACTCCCCCACCATAATCACCGCAAGGCTTCGAGTCGTCGGATCGGGGTCGTCAACGTCCCTGAGATACCACTGGGTTTTTATGGGCCTTATGAAGATCAGGGCGAGCAGGGCGATCCCTATTAACGACAGGAGCGTTATCAATACCACTCTCTTGACGGGACTTGTTTTTCTTCCGGTAAATAGGGCGAAGATCAGGGCGATAAGCATTATAAGCGCGACGGAGAGACCCACCACCGCCACAACGGGAACGGCTATCATCCCCTCGGGCCAGCCACCGGCTCCAGCCCATCGGGCGATCAGATAGGAGAGGGCGAGATACAGGACCAAAATTACGAATACGGCTCCCCCCCTCTTCGGTCGACTCTCAATCCGCCGGGAGAAGAAGACGCCCGCCAGTCCCCCGGCGGTAACGATAAAAAAGAGAAGTATCAGGAGAAATTCCTTTGCCATTTCTAAATCCTGCGAATAGAGGAGTAAAAATTAACTCGGCAGGGGCCAATTCGGGATCAAAAGCATTAGTCCATGATCCGTCCGACAAAATCAGTCGAACTTCGTCATCTTCGGAATCACCACGATCCCCCCCTTGGTGACGTCAAAGGCCTTTTCGTCCTCCGCCCTGGAGAATCCGATCTCCATCCCCTCCGGTATCGTGACGTTTTTATCTATGATGGCCTTTTTCAGCCTCGCCCCGCTCCCTATCTTGACCCTGTCCATGATGATCGACTCTTCGATCTCGCTCCCCTCGTAGATGGAGACGTTCCTGCCAATAACGCAGTTTGTTACCCTCGATCCCACGATCAGGTCACCGCCGGAGACGATGGAATTTTGTATTACCTCCCCGTCGTTGCCCGCCGATATTATCTTAGCCGGGGGGGTGGGCGGCTCGTAGGTGTAGATCGGCCACTTGCGGTTCAACAGGGAGAACTCGGGATCCCTGGAGAGGAGGTCCATGTGCGCCTCCCAGTACGCCTCGATGGTTCCGACGTCCCGCCAGTAGGCGGGCCTTCCTGTTATCTCGTCGACGAAGGGAAACGCGAAGACCTTATCCCTGCCGATCATGTCCGGGATGACGTTTTTCCCAAAGTCGTGGGAGCTTTCTGAGCGCTTCGCGTCCTCCACGATCCGCTTCACCATCTTTTCCGTATCGAAGATGTATATCCCCATGGAGGCGAGGATGAGGTCGGGGTCGGACGGCATGGTCTCCGGCTTTTCAGGCTTTTCTTGGAAGCCGACAATCCTGTAGTTTTCGTCCACCACCATGACGCCGAACTGGGTGGAGAGCTCCTTTGGCATCGGTATTGCGCCCACGGTGAGATCCGCGCCCTTCGCCCCGTGAAAGTCGATCAGGTTCCCGTAGTCCATCCGGTAGACATGATCGCCCGAGAGGATCAGCGTCAGGTCCGGTCTCTCCTGCTCGAGGGTGTAGATGTTTTGATAGACCGCGTCCGCCGTCCCCCGGTACCACTCCTCGCTGACGCGCTGCTGGGCCGGGATGATGTCTACATACTCCCCCAGTTGACTGGAGAAGAAATTCCAGCCGTGTTGGATGTGTCTGTCCAGTGAATAGGATTTGTACTGGGTGAGAATTACGATCCTGCGGAGGCCAGAATTAGCGCAGTTTGACAGGGTGAAATCGATAATCCTGTAGTTGGCGCCGAAGGGGACGCCCGGCTTGGCCCTGTCCCGCGTCAAGGGGTAGAGTCTCTCCCCCTTACCCCCGGCGAGGACCATGGCCAGTATCTTCACCTGTCACTCCCTATAAATCAGGCGGTTTTTTCGAGAATCTCGGCGACTTTATCCTTGAGCTCTTTAATATCGGATGACTTCACTATATAGGCGTCCGCCCCCCAGCTTCTGAAGTCATCCCTGTATGACGAATAGGCGGAATTGAGAATTATCGGGATATTCTTCTCCTTCGCTATGATCTTGCCCAGCGCCTCGATGCCGTCCATCTCCGGCATTCGAATATCCATTATGATCAGATCGGGGGAAAAGGACTTGAGCTTCTCTATGCACTCCTTGCCGTTTTTGGCGATCTCGACGTCAAAGCCGTCCTCGGTAAATTCCTCTTCGTAGAGAAGACATATATTCTCATCGTCGTCGACAATCAGGAGCTTTGGCATAATGACCTCCCCTCTTTGACTCTATGCTCAAACTCGATCTTATATCAAACTTAAATCACGCAAACTTCAATCACGCAAGCTTCAATCACGCACGATATTCGATTTCAATACGGTTACAATTCTATCAAGATGATCAAACCCTGTCAATAATATTACAATAATATTAACGTTACAAATCTTTTCTTACCGGGTCATTTATTTTTGACATTTACATAGCAAGGGTGATAAAATTAAACAATTTCCAAGAGTTGGAAGGGAGGTGTCTCCATGATCGGTAATTCCTCAGATGGTCGTTCCACTAATGATAACAGGAAACATCCGCGAGAGAAGGTAAAGATAAGGGTGAACTACAAGACCGTTGACAGGTTCAAGGAGGAATACACCGAAAACATCAGCCACGGCGGAATATTCATCAAGTCTACAAGGCCCCTTCCGATGCACATGAAAGTAAAAATATCCCTCTCAATCCCCAGCTGGGAAAAGCCTGTAACAATGCAGTCCGAGGTTGTCAGGAGGGTGACGGAAGAAGACGCCAGACAGAGCGGCCTTAACCCGGGTTTTGCCCTCCAGTTTATTGACTTCGAGGAGAAGAAGAAGGCCCTGGACGAGTTTATCAAGAGCATAGCCGGAAGGGAGACCGCGGGTGAAAGCACGGTCATTCAGCTGGGGGAGCCTTCAGAGGATTTGTCCGATACGGGAGAGGACTCCGAAGCGGCCGCCGACGAGGGCTCGCGGGAGATCACGATGCTCAGGGTGAAGAAGATGTCGATGAACGAGAAGATGATGCTGGCGCCCAAGGCGGACAAGCTCGAGAGGGCGGCGCTTCTCAAAGACCTGAATCCCTCCGTGGCCCGCCTCATCATCAGAAACCCGAGGATAACCGACCAGGAGATCAACCGCATTGCAAAGGACGTGGGCACCCCCGCCGACGTCATCGATGCGATAGGCAAAAACAGGAAGTGGATCCAGAACCCCGAGATCAAAAACTCCATCGTGAGAAATCCCAGGACCCCATCCCGATTGGCCCTGAGACAGCTTAGTCTCCTGTCCACAAAGGAGCTTTCCCTTATCGCCAAGAGCCAGCACGTCAGGGACAACGTAAAGAGGGAGGCCCTAAAGCTCCTTACTCAGAGGAGGGAGAGGGGAAGGTAATTCAAAGGCGGTGGTCAATGCCCCGGTTCGTAGTCCAAAAACACAAGGGTAAAAGGCTCCATTACGACTTTCGCCTCGAGATGGATGGCGTCCTGAAATCCTGGGCGATCCCGAAGGGGCCGTCTATTAACGGCTCCGTCAAAAGGCTCGCCGTGATGGTCGACGACCACGACCTCGTCTACGCCGACTACGAGGGGGTGATCCCGGAGGGTATGTACGGCGCCGGCCCGGTGATGGTGTGGGACAGGGGGGAGTACGAAAACCTGAAGCCGGAGGGGCTGGAGAAGGGGAGGGTCGAGGTTTTATTAAAAGGGGAGAAGCTCAAGGGAAAGTTCGCCCTGATAAAGCTAAAGGAGAAGGGGAAAAACGATACGGACAAGAACTGGCTCCTCATCAAGATGAAGGACGAGTTCGATAACAGCGATGTCGATATCCTCGATTCAGCCCCCGACTCCGTGAAGAGCGGCAGGAGCTTAGACGAGATCGGGGCGGAGGCGCCGACGGAGCCGCCGTGTGATGTGCGGGAGTAGGGAGTACGCAATTTATACGATAATATTACTTCTTTTAATCTTCTTTTTTAGTGTGATTGAAGAGAGACAATTCCTTAACCGATTTATCTTTTTGAGTTTTAATTTTTGGATAGAAACCTCCAATTATTACCCAAGTCTGGTATCCCAAGATTGTGCCCACGTAAAAATGTGTGTCCTTGTCGGGCCCGCAAATGTCAAATAAGAATTTCCCCCTCACCTTAGCAGCCGCCTCTTCATGTGAACATCCCTTATCCACCAATTTCCAGAATAAGGACTCTTTC
>CAZIWT010000173.1:0-6525 GCA_964542895.1 uncultured Thermodesulfobacteriota bacterium | reverse complement strand
AAGCTCATAACTGCCTGAAAACACGAACATTTTCAGGAAGTGCTTAATTTTTAAGCAGCTCATTTGTTCAATGTATTCAATGTGTTGTCGCCTTTTTCCGATCATTTTATGCGTAACAATATGTGTCTTTACTTAACATATACTATCGCTTGGCCTGATTTCCGTTAAGTAAAAATTTTCTCGCCTCAACGACTACATGTTCGGCCTCGATAAGATCCATACACCGATGATGACCCTCGGGGCAGACCCTCTTCAGGCACGGGGAGCATTCCACGTCGTCGCGCCTTACGATTCTGGCCCTCCCTTCCCCCGCCATCGGGGCCGTGGTGACGTGGTTCGTGGAGCCGAAAACAGCGACGATCGGAACGTCGAGGGCCGCGGCGATGTGCATCGGGCCGGAGTCGTTGGTGATAAAGACGTCCATAAACGAGAGCGTTAAGATCAGCTCCTTAACGGTCGTCCTCCCCGCCAGAGAGATCGGAGGCGTCCTCATGGATGAGGCAACCGCCCCCGCCGCCTCGACATCCCCCGGGCCCCCAAAGACAACGGCCCTCCCCCCGAACTCCTTAACGAGGCTGTCCGCCGCTTCGGCAAACCTTTCAGGATACCACATCTTCGCGGCGCCGTAGGCGGCCCCCGGATTTATCCCTATCAACGGACCTTTCGCCTTCCCACGAGGCAGTCCGTACTTCTTGAGGAGGTCGATTCCCCTCCGCCTGTCTTCATCCCCCAAAATTAGGGCGGGAACCACAGGGGGGCCGGGATCGCCGAGAACGGAGACGAGGTGCCTGTAATACTCAATCTGGTGGACCCTCCTTATCTCCTCGGTCCTCTCGACCCTCTTAGTCAACAGGGGCGACCTGAGATCGGCGGCGTAACCGACCCTCTCCTTGACCCCACCGGCAAACAGCAGCAGCGCGGAGTGGAGGGAGCGGGGAAATATGACACCCAGGTCGTATCTCTTCGCCCTGACCGCCCTGACAAAATCGAGCTCCCCGGAAAAACCGGCCTCGTACTCGACGACGGAGTCCACCACGTCGGAGCCAAGCCCGGCGGAAAAGATATCCCCCAGCGGCCGCTTTACGGCGATATCGATCTCGGCACCGGGAAAGATGTTTCTCAAAGAATATACGGCTGGCAACGACATAAAGACGTCCCCGATCCAGTTTGTACCCTTAACCAGAATCCTGTTCATATCAAGAGTCAATCCAAGGGCTTGGCCTCGTCTATGAGCATAATCGGGATGTCGTCCTTGATCTCGTAGAGGAGCTTACACGCCCCGCACGTAAGGCCGTCCCCTCCCTTTGTCAGCTCCACATCCCCCTTGCACTTGGGGCACGCCAGGATATCCAGAAGCTTTTTATCGATCGGCATTTCATCCCCCCTGTTTATATATAATTACAATTTAAGATCCCAAAATGTATTTCACGGCGGAGAGAATATCTTCACAGGTGTGGTCCGGAACGATTCCCTCCTTTCCAAGCTTTTTCGCCTCCTCTGCACCGTGGCCGGAGAGAAGCAAGACGGTCTTTGCCCCGATATTCTTACCCAGCTCGATGTCCCCCTTGTGATCCCCCACCACGAAGGAGCCTTCGGTCGAGAGCCCGAGCTCCTCTTTCGCTTTCTCGACCATCCCGGTTTTCGGCTTTCTGCAGTCACAGTCAACTTTGTACTCTTCACCCCCGAAATCGGGATGGTGAGGGCAGTAGTAGACAGCGTCGACGAAGGCCCCCTTCACGTTCAGCTCGAAGAGCATCTTGTCGTTCACCTTCATCACGTCCTCTTCGGTGAAGTAGCCCCTCGCCACCCCGGACTGGTTCGATACAACGACCACAACAAACCCCGCGTCGTTGAGGAGCTTGATCGCCTCGGCGGCCCCGTCGATCAGGACGAAATCCTCGGGTTTTGCGAGATACCCCACCTCCTCGTTTATGGTGCCGTCCCTGTCCAAGAAGACCGTCCTCTTATTCGTTTCGTTCACTTAAAATACCCACTATCTATTACTAATTACACGTTCTTGCCAAGCCCGGATAGCACCATATCCAATACCGCCCCGTCCCCATCCGCCGTAAGCGACATTACAAGGGCAAAAATGGGGAGCCTGAACTTCCTGTCGGCCGGAATCCTCGCCATATCTTTTTCGGTCGTGACCAGCATCTCGGCGTTGTAAAGAAAGGCTATCCTCTCTATTGCCCCGAAGTCGTCTTCCGAAAAGTTGTAGTGATCCAAGAACGGAAGCTCGTAAACGACGATAGCCCCTAACTCATCAAGGGTCTTGAAAAAAAAGGCCGGCTTCGCTATACCGGAGAACGCAAGTACCCTTTTTTTGTTAACGATTTCAACCGGATGCGTCTCTCCCGCCGAGCTCAAAACGGCCTCCGGCACAAGCGAGCTCCTAACGACCGGAATCTCTCCCCCCAGGTATCGTTTCAGCTTTGACTCCAGCTCCCCTGTGTCGGGAACCCCGCCTCCCGACTTTTTGTTTATCCAAACGACGTCCGCCCTCTTTGAGGCGCTGAGGGGCTCCCTCATGGGGCCGACCGGGAGCATCAGGCCGTTTCCGACCGGGTTTTCCGCGTCGAAGACGAGGATGTTCATATCCCGCCTCACCTTGAGGTGCTGGTATCCGTCGTCCATGATGACTACCTCGGCGCCGTAGGTGTCCACGGCGGCCCTCCCGGAGATTCTCCTCTCCGGCCCGACTATAACGGGAGCCGCCCTTGAACCCATCAGCCTTCGGGCGGTCATCAGCGCCTCGTCCGGCGCCTCCCCCGGCGGGCACTTTACGCCCTCACGATCCGAGACCACGAGGTAGTCACCCTTGACGTCAAACCCGTATCCCCTCGAAATCACCGCTGTTAAAACACCCTCCTTTCCAAGCATCTGGGCGATATGCATAACGACCGGGGTCTTTCCCGCACCGCCGGCGGTGAGGTTACCCACGCTCACTACATAGGCGCCTAGCCTCTCCGACCTGAAAAGGCCGACCCTGTAGAAAAAGACCCTTATACAAACAACGAGCCTGAAGAGGTGCGATACGAGAAAAAGGGGAAAGAGAACAAATATTACAATACACTTCCATTTGCGGCTCTCATGGATCTTTGCAAAAATCCCGAAAAGCATAGCTTTGATCCCTTTTCGGCCCCCCCCACTCATCTTTCGGTAGACCCTTTGACAAACGGCATAAGGATCTCGATGCACCTTTCGGTCGCCCCCCTGTTCCTCTCGATTACTGAGTAGGCCCTCTCCCCCGACCCCGACGCAAAATCGGTGTCAGCCATCATTCGCCCTGCGACCTCCGCAATATCCCCGGCGGAAGCTACCACAAATCCCCCCCCCGCATCGACCAGGTCCCTCGATATCTCGGGGAAATTTCCCATGTGCGGCCCGAAGAGGGGCGCCCTCCTCACCGCCGCCGCCTCCAGAACGTTGTGCCCCCCTATCCCCTCGACGAGGCTTCCGCCTATAAAAACGACGTCGGCCGACGCCATGAGGCCTGACAGCTCCCCAATAGTGTCCAGGAGGAGTACGTCCGGGCCGTCCTTAAAAGAGGGCTCAAGACCCTTCGACCCGACCTTTATCTCGCTCCTCTTTATATAGCCCACGCCCCGTTGCTTCAAAAGCTCCTCCACCTCCCCGACCCTGTTGAGGTGGCGAGGCGCCACGATTAAAAAGGGGCGGGCGTTTTTTTTCTCGAGCTCGGCCGCGGCGTCGAGGACGGCTTCCTCCTCGCCCCGGTGCGTGCTGCCGGCGAGGACGATCTTGCGGTCAATCCCCGAAATGAAATCCCTGAGATCACCTTTGGGTCCCTTTTTCCCCGGGGGCATGTCGTACTTGACGTTCCCGGAGACGTGGACATTGTCCGGCTTCATCCCCAGGTCGAGGTACCTCTCCCTGTACCCCTCCGACTGGGAGACAACCGCGGAAAGACGACCGAGGACCCCGGAAGAAAAAGCGCCGATCATCGTAAACCGCCTGTGGGTCCTCTCCGACATCCTTCCGTTCACGAGTACGACCGGAATACCCCACTTTTTTGCAATCCTTATGAAGTTCGGCCATATCTCCGCCTCTGTCAAGACCACGGACACGGGCGAGACCTTTTTCAGGGCGCGCCTTACCAAAAAGAAAAAATCGAAGGGGAAATATGATACAGAGGCGTCCGGGACGATCCTTTCGGCCGTAAGCCTTCCCGCCGGCGTGTTCACCGTAATGAGCACCGGAAGCTCCGGGAACTTTTTCCGTATGGACTCGATCAGCGTCTTTGCCACCATGACCTCCCCCACGGACGCGGCGTGCACCCAGAGCGGCCTCTCATCGGGCACGGTTATGTAACCAAGTCTCTCCCTGAATCCACTTCTCCCCTCCCTATCCTTCATGAGCCGTGGGATGTAATAGAGGAGCGCAAGGGGCGCAAACAGGTTGTAGAGGATAAAATAACCCTCGTCGCCGACCACCTTCCCCCCGGCCTTCGAGTCCCCCCATTTCGCCCTCAGCGCCCCGGAAATCAAAAGGACTGTTGCGGCACATGTCACGCCGAGGGCGGCCCCTCCCAGGACGTCTGAGGGATAATGAACGCCCCCGTAGACCCTGGAGAGCGCCACCAGAAGGGCCACAGGAATCAGGATAAAGGTCGTTTTTGGATAGAACCAACCAAAAACCGTAACTATTGCAAAGCTGTTGGCGGAGTGGGACGAGGGGAAAGAAAAGGAGGAAGAGTAGCCCCAGTCTTTCAGGACGTTGACGTTATCGAGGACGTGGTACGGCCTGGGCCTCGCCACGAGGCTCTTTATTCCGTAAAAGCTTACGGTGTCGGTGAGCCCTATGGCGGCCCCCAGGATCAATATTACCCAGAGGGCCTTGAGCCTCCACTTTATCAGGGCGAATACCGCGAAGATTGCAAGCGGTATCACAAAGATACCAGATTCCGAGAAATAAGGCAAGACCTTGTCCAGCAGGGGGGACTTCAGGTCGTGATTGATCAAATAGAAGATGGAGAGGTCAAGGCCGTAGAGCCGGTCTACCATGGACGATACTCTAAAATAAAAAACCTGGTTGAAACGGATCAGGATGTCAATGTTATTGAAATATTTATATATCGATCGGGGCAAAACAATGCCGCCGATTCACCTAAAATATACTGAACCATCCACATCGATCGGATCGGGAAAAATCAGCCTCAAACCACCCCGGCGGGGGTGGGCTCTTTGTCCTGAAACTGCATATCGTAGAGTTTTTTATACTCGCCGCCCCTGCTCAAGAGCTCCTCGTGGGTTCCCTGCTCCACGATTTTGCCCCCAACTACAACCATGATCCTGTCGGCGTGCTGGATGGTGGAGAGCCTGTGGGCGATGACAAAGGTAGTCCTTCCCCTCATGAGGTTTTCGAGCGCCTTCTGCACCTCCTTCTCCGACTCGGTATCGAGAGACGAAGTCGCCTCGTCCAAGATCAAGATAGGGGCGTCCTTCAGAAGCGCCCTGGCGATAGAGAGCCTCTGACGCTCGCCGCCGGAGAGCCTCGCCCCGTCCTCGCCGATCATCGTGTCGTATCCGTTGGGGAGTCGGCTTATAAAGTTATAGGCGTTTGCGGCCTTGGCCGCCTGGTCGATCTCCTCCTGGGACGTATCCATATTTCCGTAGGCGATGTTGCTTTTTATGGTATCGGAAAAGAGTATCGTCTGCTGGGTTACGATCCCTATCTGAGACCTCAGGGATTTCAGCTTCACGTCCCTGATATCTACGCCGTCTATCAGCACCCTGCCGCCGGTCACGTCGTAAAAACGGGGGATCAGATTTACCAGCGTAGTCTTCCCGCCGCCGCTCATCCCAACGAAGGCGAGCACCTCCCCCACCTTGACCTTGAGATTGATGTCTGAGAGAACCGGCACGCTGTCGTAGGAAAAGGATACATCTTTAAACTCTATCTCTTTTTTTACAGGGAGAAGCTCAACAGCATCGGTAACGTCCACGATATCCGGTTTCGTGTCCAATACATCGAATATTCTGACAGAGGCGGCGATCGCCTCCTGTATGCCGTTATTAAGTCTCGACAGCGCCCTGACGCTCGGATAGATCAACATGAGAGCGGCAATAAAGGATACGTACTTGCCTATATAGCCCTCCACCCCCATCGCCTTCCATCCGCCGTATAAAAGCACGAGGGCAAATCCAAAGGTCCCGATAACCTCCATGATGGGGCCGGTCATCGCTCTTACGCGCGCCCTCTTTAAGAAGGTCTTGAAGAGCTTCGTGTTCTCCTCGTTGAACCGCTCCGACTCGTACTCCTCCATGCCGAAGGCCTTTACTATCCTGGCGCCGGAAAAGGTCTCCATTAGGATTGTCGTGATATCGGCGGTCCTCTCCTGTCCCCTGGTGGACACCTTCCGCATCGCCTTTGAAATCCGGCTTATGGGAAATACCATTAAGGGGAAAACGCCAAAGGCGATTATGGCAAGGAGCCAGTCCTGATAAAAGGCGACGCCCATCAAGACCAGAATGGTCACCGTCTCCTTGAATCCACCCTCCACGG
>CAZIWT010000172.1:0-6548 GCA_964542895.1 uncultured Thermodesulfobacteriota bacterium | reverse complement strand
CACTTAATATCCCATTTTTTACCTGTACTTTTTGGAAGGATTTTTTTAATACACTTTCTTACAGTATCAGTAATGCTGTATTGGGTAGAACTTTCACTACTTTAATTCCAGAAGATGGTTGGAGTATATTCCTCTCTATTTTAGAGAATATCTTTGGTGTTATATTCCTCTCCATGTTCATCCTCGCCATGAACAGGAAGTTCAGGAGGAAAAAGGACTAAGCCACCTCCTGTAATTGCGAGCCTGCCGCAGGCAGGCGCGGCAATCGGGTTGTTTCTTCCACCAAATTATGATATTGCTCCATACTACATGTATTCACCCGATTGCTTCGTCCGTGTTTGATAAAAAGACAGACAAGGGGCTTAAGCCCCTTGTATCGGAGGGAGCACAGCAATCGCATGCTCCTCGCAATGACGGGCTTTGCCGCCCCTCTCACAACTTCCCGTTTTTCCCTACACAATATCTTTGCACTTAAACACCAAAATGTGATAGTATCAATCAATCTCAATCCATTGATATTTTGGAGTCAGTATGAAGCTGAAGGTCGTTGTGCACAAGGCGGAGGAGGGAGGCTACTGGGCCGAGGTTCCAGCGGTACCGGGCTGCGTCACCCAAGGGGATACGTGTCCGAATATAAAGGAAAGAGAAATATAAAATGTATAATATAAGTCCTAACAAATGTGTTGGTTGTGGAATTTGTGAAAAATTGTGTCCAAAGGGAATAGAAATATTTGAAAGGGTAGCGAAAGTAAAAAAAGTAGATTATAAAAATGCAGATTGTTTAGAAAAAGCTTTAAAAGCTTGCCCTCAAAAAGCGATAAAAGATATTACAGAAGAAATAATCCTTGCTTTAGGGACAGACGATTATAAGGTAATCAAATTTGATGATCATTTTGGTATGTCTGAACACTTTATGATTTATAGTTGTTTTAAAGGAAAATTGAGTTTAAAAGAAAAAAGAAATAACGTGAAATATGAGGAAGATGAAACTAAACTACATGGAGATCCAGGCAAAGCTAAAACAACATCTTCTGTTCTAAATGATGTGGATATACTTGTTGGGGGAATGTTTGGACCAAATATCACTAGATTGAGAAATAAATATGTTTGTGCTGTTGTTAGAGAGCAGAATATTGAAAAAGTGCAGGGTTTGATTAAAGATAACATAAACGAAATCATTGAAGAAAAGAATAAAGCACAAAGAAAGGGGTTGGTATTAAGATAAAATATATTAGTCACGATTTGTGTTGACAGTTTGCCTTCCCCCCTATCTATGCACCCGATTGCTTCGTCGAATTTTTGACAAAATCCTCCTCGCAATGACAGGCTTTGTTGCCCATTGCACTACCCCGCCTAAATCACACAGCTATTCAGCTTAATCCCAACAACGGGCGGGAAGACCAACTCTCATCCCCTCACCTCCCTCACCGCAGCCTCCACGGTGTAGAACGAGCCGGTAACTACGACACGCCCCTCTTCGCCTACGAAGTCCCTTGCGGCGTTCAGCGCCTCGGCCATCGTCTTGAACGACTTCACAGGCGTCTTGAGGCCACTGGCCGCCTTTGCCATCACCTCGACTCCCGCCGCCCTGGGGACGTCAAGAGCGGTCAGAAAGATCCCCTCCCCCTCGAGATCTAGGACTTTCAGGAAGCCCTTGATCTCCTTATCCCCCATCATCCCCACCACGAAGGCGGTCTTTTTGACGGGGAGTGTAGTCAGGTACTCGATGAGTGCCGTGGCGGCGTCAAGGTTGTGGGCGACGTCCACGATCACCTCGGGGGCATGGGCGATCACCTCCATCCTGCCGGGAAGGTAGAGGCTCCCCACACCCTCCCTCATGGCGCCCCCGGGGACCTTGTATCCCCTCTCCCGCAGGACCTCGAGGACGGCCAGGGCGACCGCCACGTTTTGAGCCTGGTGCGCCCCGGGAAGGCCCACGGAAACCTCCGACAAAGTGAAATCGATCCCCCGGTAGATTACGTCATCGCTCTCCTCCAGCTCAAAGCTGAAATTCTCCCCCAGGAAGTAGGAGGCGGCACCGCGCTCCTTCGCCTCTTTCTTCAACAGCGACTTCACGGGATCTGTGACCCTGCCGACGACCAGCGTTCCCCCCTTCGGCAGAATCTGTACCTTTTCCAGCGCGATCTCCTCCAGAGTATCGCCAAGGTAATCGGTGTGATCGAGGGAGACGTTGGTGATGACCGACACCACAGGCGTCCCCACGTTCACGGCGTCAAAGCGCCCCCCCAGCCCCACCTCCATCACGGCCGGGTTCGCCCCGACATCCTTGAATCGAACGAATGCCATAAGCGTAATAAACTCGAAGTAGGTTAGCTTCAGGGGGTCGTCCACCGTCTCCCTGACCCTCTCTATGAGGGAGGCGGCGTCCGATATCGCTATCATCTCGCTCCCAACGACTATTCGCTCCCTGAAATCCACGATGTGGGGGGAGTAGTAGAGCCCCGGCGTGTATCCCGCATTTGCCAGGGCCGATCCGATAAACGACACCGTCGACCCCTTGCCGTTGGTGCCCCCCACAACGATCTTGTTCAGCGCCTCGTGGGGATCGCCCATAAGGGCGAGCGCCCGCTCCATAACCGTAAGGTCGGTCCTTATCCCCCTGGAGGTCAGGCTTTCCAGGTAGGCGAATTCCTTCTTGATCTTTCTCTCGTCCATATCCCCCTTCGTCAAAAAACGGCCGTCTTTACACCCCAGATATACGATTTTTCCATCCGGAAAAAGTGTCTATTATCACATTAATCGATTTAAGAAAAGAATTTTTTTACGGTCCAATGAATTTCGGGCAGGGGGCCGCCCTGTTAATGGCCGTCATATTATCGTTTCAATATTATATTTAAATGGGTAACGGGGGGCAAGCTGAAATGGAGGGCTGTTTTATTTCTCGGCCCCTTTCGTAAAAAACTCGAGCAGGCGGAAGATTGTGTTCTTCATGAACTTTCGCTCCACGATCATGTCTATCATCCCGTGCTTCAGGAGCTCTTCCGCCTTCTGGAAATTTTCGGGGGGCTTCTGGTTTATCGTCTGCTCGATCACCCTGCGTCCGGCAAAGCCTATGACGGCCCCCGGCTCCGCTATGTTGACATCGCCCAGCATCCCGAAGCTCGCGGCGACGCCGCCCGTGGTGGGATTTGTGAGGATGGATATGAAGGGGGCCCCGGAGTCCTTTAGGCGCGCGATTGCGCCTGTGGTCTTTGCCATCTGCATAAGCGAGATCAGCCCCTCCTGCATCCGCGCGCCGCCGGATGCGGTGAAGGATATCAGGGGGATTTTCTCCTTTGTGGCCGTCTCCGCCGCGAGCGTCACCTTCTCGCCCACCACGCTTCCCATGCTGCCGCCCATAAACTCGAAATCCATAACGGAGACGATGACGTCTATGTCGGAGATCCTGGCGCTTCCCGTGACGACCGCCTCCAGCTCCCCCGACTTTTCCACGGCGCCCTTTAACCTCTCGGGATACGGCTTCTTGTCGACAAAGCCGAGGGGATCACCGGGCTTGAGGCCCGAAAAGAGTTCCTTGAAGCTCCCCTTGTCGACGGTAATTTCTATCCGCTGTCTGGCGCCTATCCTGAAGTGATAATCGCACGCTGTGCAGACGGAGAGGTTTCTCTCGATCTCTCTCGAAAAGAGTATGTGGGAGCAGCCGGGGCACTTCACCCAGTCGGTCGCCTCATCGAGCCTTACGCTCGAAGCCCTGTCTTTTCTAATAGTCAAGGTTAGTCCTCAGAATGTAAAGACCTGATCGTTTTCTAGGATTGATATGTCATCGTTTTTCATCGCCTCAATCTCCCCCCTTATGATTTTGTAATACCTCGGCTTAAGGTGATAGAGATATATCGGGATACCCTCGGTTTTGAATTTTTCCAGCTCTTTTCTTAAGGTATTGGGCGTTAGGTGACAACTTGCGTCCGCTACTCTTTGCAAGTTGCTGGGAAAAGAGGTCTCGATAAATATTGCCTTCAGCCTGTTTAGGTTCAACGCCTCGGTGTTGGCGATCTCCCATATCTTGTCTACGGGGCCCGTATCACCGGAAAATATCACGGATGATTCGCCCTCAATAACGAGATATCCAAATGCATCCACAGAGTGATTTACGGGGAAAGGCCTTACAGTTATCTCGGAAGTCTTACCCACCACCTTGCGGTCCATATTGGGGATCAACTCCTGCAGTCGAACCACGGAATTCTTCCCCGACCTGATTTTTGTGAAGTCGGGCCAGGTATGATCGTTGAAGAAAAAGTTTTTGAAGTCCGAGATCGTCGCTTTAGAGCCGTAGACGGTTATCGGCAGACCTCGTCTCTCGAAGGCGTTATCCGACAAAAACGCGAGATCTTTGGTGTGATCAAGGTGAAAATGTGTTATAAAAACCTGTCTTACCTTGTCTTGTTGATCTACAGTCAACTCGCTTGCAACGTGGCCGGCATCTATAAGAATCTCGTCGTTTATCAAGAAAGATGGAGGCTTTGTGCCTGGAATGATGCCGCCGTTACATCCTAAAACTTTAATTTTCATAGGCTCTAATCCAGGTCGCCGAACTGCTCTCGCAAGATGAGAAATTCCAAAAACTGTTTAAGCTTCTCTTTACTTGCCACAAATATCTCGTTATCCGATATCTTGATAATATTAGCCTTTTGCAGCTTTTCCATGATTCCAGCGGCATGTTCAACATTTACCCCCGCTTTGTCGTACAGCTCGTTTAGAGCAACGTTGACAACGAAGCCGTTATCCTTTTCCACCCCTTCCGACTCGATCAGTCTCTCCAGGGTGTGAATCACCCTGCTGTTGGAATCCTTTATCATCAATATCTCGATCCTCTTGTCGGTCTCCTGCAGACGATCCGCAAGCTTCTTAATCATCCTGAGCGCGACTTCGTTGTTGTTTTTTATCATAGTCTCAAATGTCTTTGGATCTATAACCAACATCAAGCCGTCTTCGATTACCTCGGCCGTTGCGGACCTGGGCATGTTGCTGAGCGTTGCCATCTCACCGAAAAACTCCCCCGGCCCGAAGTTGGCCAGAACCGTCTCCTTGTCCCCAATAGTCTTTGATATTTTCACCTTTCCCTTGTGTATAACGTACATCTCTTTGCTTTGAGTATCACCCTCTTTAAAGAGGACGGTTCCCTTTATGAATTCACGTCCGAATTTCTGCAGCAATAGGTCTTGTTCAGTCATATCAATCCCTCCAAGTTATTATAATTTACATAAAAAAAGTAATAAAGTCAAATGTTTATTCTAACGTTCCATCCCCTATTTTTTAATCCTCCCGTTTTCGTACGATATGATGAAGGATTTAACAACTTCCGTGTCCAATTGGGTGCCCGCCTGTTTTTTCATCTCATTTATGGCTTCCTGGTCGCTCAAGGCCGCCCTGTAGGGACGGTCGGTAGTCATAGCGTCGAATGTGTCCGCAACGGCGATGATCTTCGCCAGGAAGGGTATCTCCTCGTTTTTCAGGCCTTCGGGATATCCCCCCCCGTCGATTCTCTCGTGGTGGTATTTTATGGCGGGCATGACCTTTTCAAGCCTCTTGATATGTCCCAGGATCTCTCCCCCCACGTTCGGATGACTTTTAATCTTATCAAACTCGTATTCGCTCAACGGTGAATTCTTTCTCAAGATCGAGTCTTCGATTCCGATCTTTCCAACGTCATGAAGAATCGAGGCGAGCCTCAGATTCTCCCTATCGTCGTAGGATAGATTAAAATACTCCGCCAAAACCATCGAGTATCTCATAACCCTTATGGTATGATTTCCCGTGTAAGGATCCCTCTTTTCTATGGCGTTCGCCAGGGCCTCCGCCGTCTGGTAGAATGTCTCCCTCAGCTCGTCGTGAAGCCTTGCATTGTCCACAGCTATGGCGACCTGGTGGGAAAGGGACTTCAAAAGATCCAGCTCATAGGTAACAAATCCTTTCCCCTCCAGCTTATTGATGGCCTGCAGGACCCCTATTACCTTGTCGTTGATCACCATCGGTGAACAGACCATATTCCTTGTTATGAAAGTCGATTTTTCATCCGCCCTTCCTGAATGCCTCTTGTCTCTCTTAACGTCGTTTATCAACACCGCCTCGTTGTTCTCCGCCACCCAACCCGCAATCCCCTCCCCCATTTTGAGGCGAATCTCCTTGACCCTCTCTCCCTTTTCCCCCAATACTACCTCGAAGTAGAGCTCTCCCCTCTCCTCGTCAACAAGGAGAAGGGAGGCGGTCTCGCAATCCAAGAGCCTTGTGACGGCCTTGATCGCCTTCTTCCTCACAATCTTCGGCTCCAGCGACAGATTCAATATTCTCGATATCTCCATCAGTTCGGAGATTTTACCTATACCACTCTCCTTCTCCTTCATGAGCCTCATGTTTTCAAAGAACGGGGAGAGTTTTTGCGCCATCATCTCGAAGAAGACTACCTTGTCGTATGAAAACGGCTGAGAATCATCGTCATTTGCGATCTTGAAAAAACCTATCGTCTCACCGTGGTTGATAACCGGTATATACGCTACCTTGCCGTAGTCTTCAAAGCTCGACTTGCCCTC
>CAZIWT010000171.1:0-6593 GCA_964542895.1 uncultured Thermodesulfobacteriota bacterium | reverse complement strand
ATCATTTCTTACATGAAAATCATAAACTCTTTCATCACCAATAAAAAGATTTGGATATATCTCAATCATAATTGGCCCAAAAAATATTAATAGTATTTATGGAATATTTAGAATATCTTAAATACATTTGTTTAATTATAAACTATCATTGCCATTAATGCGAGTAATTTCTATGATTTGCTAATTTCTCATTCATCACATTTATTCACCAATTATAACAAACCAAAGCCAAAATCACACCCCCCAACGCCCCTCCCCTTAACCCTTGAAAGGAAAAGAAAAATAGGCTATAGTAATAAAGGTGATATTTTGCTTAATCGACCATTAGCTCAACCACGGGAAAAGGGAAAGGATTTTTCTAAGGTATAATAGATAAGAAGGTGCCGGCCATGCAGCGAATGTCGAGCATATTGAAGAAGATCATCCACAAGTCGGGATCGCCTCCGGGCTCCCTGGTCCATACGGGTGAAAAGAAGGTCGAGAAGACGAGGATATCGATCATAGATTACAATAAGGATAGTTACTCGATATCTGAAGACGAAACGATCAAAGAGTGCGTCAAATACAGGAAAAAGCCGACGACGACGTGGATCAATGTCTCCGGCCTCCACGATGACGAGGTCATGGCGGAGCTGAGCGACCGGTTCGGATTCCACTCCCTGACGCTGGAGGACGTGATGAACACCGGCCAGCGGGTAAAGCTGGAGAATTTTGAAAACCACACGCTGATCATCATCAAGGCGATCTACTTTTCGGACGCCGGCGATGAAATAGTCGAAGAGCAGCTGAGTCTCATATTCGGAAAGGGATTTGTCGTCACCTTTCAGGAGAATGACGACGATTTCTTAAGCCCGCTCATCGACAGAATCAAGAGCAACAGGGGATTCATAAGGAAGATGGGCGCCGACTATCTGGCGTACGCCGTAATCGACACGGTGGTGGACGGCTACTACTTGATACTCCAGAGGATCGCCGAAAAGGTCGAGTATCTCGAAAAGGAGCTTGTAAGAAATCCCGACATGAATATATTGAATGAGATCAATAGATTAAAGATCGATACGTCACTCCTCTACAAGTCGATCTGGCCGCTGAGGGCGATCCTGAGCAAATTCGAGGCGGGAGACGTGAAGTATATAAGCAAATCCACCGCGGTCTTCATCAGAGACGTATACGACCACACGCTCCAGATACTCGAGATAACCCAGAGCTTCAACGAGATGCTCACCGGGATGATGGAGATCTACATGTCGAGCGTCAGCAACAAGATGAACGAGATCATGAAGGTCCTGACCATCATAGCAACGATCTTCATCCCCCTGTCGTTCATCGCCGGGATTTACGGCATGAATTTCAAATATATGCCGGAGCTCGGTTGGAAGCCGGGCTACTTCACCGTCTGGGGCGTATTCCTCCTGGTCGCCCTGGGGATGCTCTTCTACTTCAGGAGGAAGGGATGGCTGTAGCTAAATAGATTTCAAAGATTTTTGATTTGGTTTTTGAACTAATTTTAAAGAAAGGGGGGATCGATGGATCTTATTCTGGAAAGACTGTGGCTCATGTGGGCTGTCATAGCCATGGCGTTTATCATCGGGGAGGTTTTCACCGCCGGTTTCTTCCTGATGTGGTTCGGTATCGGCGCCGCCGCAGCGGCCGTAATGGCCTTTCTCGGACTGGGAATCGCCTGGCAGCTCGGGACGTTCGCGGTCGTCTCCACCGTCCTTTTTTTGTCTACTAGGAGACTGGCCGACAGGATCACCAAGGAGCAGCCCCCCGGAACCGGGGCTGACAGGCTGATCGGAAAGACGGGAATGGTGCTCGAGGAGATCGACAACTTCAAGAACACTGGCAAGGTCAGGATCGACAAGGACGAGTGGAGGGCGGACAGCGCAACGGACGATACCATCCCGACAGGCGAGAGGATCGTGGTCACCGGGGTCGAGGGTGTTCACCTCATCGTAAAGGTTTACAGTAAACAGTAATATTCTTAGGAGGAAACTGAAATGGGAGGAATAATAGCATTGCTTTTCTTCGGCTCGATCTTCGCAATTATAATAATTGCGATGGGCGTCAGGATAGTCAGGCCCTGGGAGAAGGGTCTTGTTGAGCGTCTCGGGAAATACCAGCGCACGGTCGGAAGCGGACTCACCATCGTCGTACCGTTTCTCGAGATCTTAAGGAAGGTCGACATGAGGGAGCAGGTGGTGGACGTGCCGCCCCAGGACGTCATCACCAAGGACAACGTCGCCGTCTCGGTGGACGCCGTTGTCTACTACGAGGTGACCGACCCGGTAAAGGTGACCTACAACGTGGCGCACTTCTACACCGCGGCCACAAAACTCGCCCAGACCAACCTGAGAAACCTCGTGGGCGACCTGGCCCTGGACGAGTCGCTGACATCAAGGGAGCTCATCAACACGAAGCTTCGGGAGATATTAGACGACGCCACCGACAAGTGGGGAACGAAGGTCACGAGAGTCGAGCTTCAGAGGATTGAGCCGCCCCAGGACGTAACGGACGCGATGCACCGCCAGATGAAGGCGGAGCGGGACAGGCGCGCCATGATCCTCGAGGCGGAGGGACACAAGAAGTCGGCTATCCTCAAGGCCGAGGGGCAGGCGGAGGCGATAAAGAAGGTGGCCGACGCCGAGAAATACCAGAAGATCGCCATAGCCCAGGGGGAGGGAGAGGCGATCGAGACAGTCTTCGACGCCATCCACAAGGGCGACCCCACAAACGATCTTATCGCCGTGAAGTATCTGGAGACGCTTGGGACAATGGCGGAGGGGAGCGCCACGAAGATATTTCTGCCCTACGAGGCGGCCGGAATCATGGGGAGCATCGGGGGTATCGGGGAGCTCTTTGAAGATAAAAAGAAGGGGAAGACACAGACGCAGGCATCGCCGAGGCCCAGGCCCAAGCCGCCCCAGAAGCCTACACCTTAGGGAAATCTCCGAACTTCGTTTTTTAAACAGCCTCGCTCGCTATTATAGCTGGAGGGAACAAACAACTTAAAAAAATCTGTCATTTTGAGGTTGATATTAATTAACAGAGGCGACGAAGCAACCCGGTCGAATCAAACTAAAGCATCCAACAATGTCATTGTGAGGAGCGTAGTAAAACAACCTAAAAAATCTTTCTTTACGAGTAGAATATTTACCTAAAAAGGTGACGAAGCAATCGGGTCAAAGCAACCCAAAGCGTCCAACAGTGTCACTGAGAAGAGATATTTATCAACACGAGCGATTAAGCAATCTCGTTATTTCTGCAACCATAGTGTGATTGCTTAGCCCTGTTTAAAAACATTGGTCTTTCGTAAAGATATACGTTTTGTACAATACATAAGGTTTTGTGAGGACTTGACATAATGTCGAAAAAACACGCGAAAAAGAAACTCGTCATCGTTGTTATCGCCGCGCTCTGCATTGCCGCTGTCGCAATGTATGTCCTCGTCAAGATCGACCGCCCCACGCTCCTCTGGAAGTATAAGACCGACAACATTATCACGTCATCCCCCGTCGTCGATAAAGACACGGTCTACTTCGGCGGCTGGGACGACCGCTTCTACGCCCTTGACCTACTTACGGGAGAGAAAAAGTGGGCCCTCGATGTCTCGGGGCCTGTTGTCTCAACGCCCGTCATCAAATACAGCATTCTATTCTTCGGCTGCACCTTCGGCGATTTTTACGCGGTTAACGCAAGGTCCGGGGAAGTTCTATGGACGTTCGAAACGGGCGCCGAACAGCTCTTCACGCCGGCCGTTTCAGGGGATGCGGTCTTCTTCCAGTCATCCGCCGGCGACGTCTACGCCCTTGAAGTAGCCACCGGTGGAAAGCTTTTCGACCTGGAAAAGGGAAAGTGGCTTCCGGATACCCTGTCTGTCTCGGACGGCGTCCTTTTTGTGGGGGGAGTCGACAACCGCCTCTACGCCCTCGACCCATCGACAGGGGAGGTGCTCTGGAATCTCCCCGTGGAAAAGTACGTCTCCACCCCCGCCGTCGTCAGAAACGGGATCATCTACTTCGGGGGATTCAGCTCGGTCTTCGCGGTTAAGATCGAGACGCTGGCCGTAAAGTGGGAGTTCACCGACTTTTCCTCGAGCAGCACCGGCCCCAGCACGGTGCCGGTCATCTCGGGCGATGCGGTAATCTTCGGCGGGGACGACAACTACTGCTACGCCCTTAATATCGAGACCGGAATGCTCAAGTGGAAGTACTACGCCGGGGAGACACTGCGCAGTATGCCGATAAACACGATCCCCGCCGTGCACCAAGGGGTGGTCTACTTCGGGAGCTATTATCATTACCTCGTTGCCGTGAAGCTCAAAAACGGCGGATTGAAGTGGAAATTCAAGACCGGAGGCGCGGTCAACTCATCACCGACTATAGCCGACGGCGTCCTCTATTTCGGAAGCGGGGACGGATACCTCTACGCGCTAAAGCTGCCGTGATATTATGGAAGAGGCCCTTATATCAAACAAAGATTATTTAACACCTAAGGGAATTTGCCGTGAATCACTTTGAGCCGAAAAAAGCCGTCCTGGTCTACCGTCCGGGGAGCGACAAGGCACTGTACAACCTGCTGAAATACTCCAGGGTCGATATCGAGACGGTACTCCTTGCCGAGTTCGACCTGCCGGCAGGGGAGAGGGGCCGCTTTACCGACCTGAACCCGAGCCTTGTCTTCACCGATGATATAGACGAGGCTCTGGGCACCGACGCCGACATGCTGCTCTGGACGCGGGAGGTCTTCGAGGCGGAGGACGACTACAGGCTCTGGCGCGAGATCATCCTCGCGGCGGTTGAAAAGGGGAAAAACATCTACAACATGGCAAAGCTCCCCCGAATCGAGGCGGAACCGGCCATTGTCAAGGCCATATCGGAAAAGGGCGTCAAATACTGGAGCGCGTCCGACCACGCCCTCTCGATGGGTGAAGTGGACATCTTCGGCCCTTACCCCGACTTAAAAATAAAAGCGAAGGTCGTGACACTCCTGGGAACCGGGAGGCGCTGCGGGAAGTTCACTACGACAAAGCTCCTCCGCACACGTCTGACGGATGCGGGGATAAAGGCGGCCGAGCTCGCCACGGAGCCGTACGGCCTTCTCACCGGCGCCGACTACATGATCATACCCCACGTCATGCCAATGTGGCGCTCCGCCCCGGCCATAAAAAACGGACTCCTCCACCTGGACAGGACCCTCGAGCCGGACGTCATCCTTGTCTCGTCCCAGTCCGGCTTTCGGGCAGACCCCCACACCGCCCCCGGAAGGTGCGGCGGCGTGGTGGCCTACGCCATCGCCGCGGCGTCCGCCCCGGACGTTGCGGTCCTCTGCACAACATTCGAATCTATACCGTCGGTTACGGGAGAGATAAGGTCGATAGAGTTTCTTCTCGACTGCCCGGTCCTCGGCGTGTCGGTCAAGGGCAGGGGACACACAGACGAGGAGATAGACGGAGTCTTGAGGGAGCTTCACAAAGCGACCGACCTCCCCGCCTTCGACCCGGTCAGAAGCCCGGAGGGCGTTGATAGTTTGGTTCGGGCGATAGTTAGGATGGTTGGGTGATTTGCTTTTAATAAATTGTGGTCGTTTGTAATTATTCAATGGGAACTTGGTTGTTAACCGTATCCTCGTCCTTACTTTTTTGAATAATAGAGCAATGTACAATGCCGAAATGCCCATTCAAATCAGAATATCGTGATTATAATAGAAATCAGACTATCATATATTTGTGCCCCCACCCGCCCCTGAAAAATCCGGACAGAGACGGCAAGAAGCGTTGTATCTTTCATAGCGACAGAGAAGACAAAGATGTTGAAAAATTCTTTAAAGGATTTAAAAAGTTATACGAAGATGGTTCTCACATCTTCCCCGGTTTTATATTCCCGAAGTATTTCAGTTTTAAAAAACTAAAAGAAGAAAATGGACCACTTAAATTTGTTGATGCCGTTTTTAGACGAGCGTACTTTATATGCAATGTGGATTTATCTGAAGCTGAATTTATAGGCGAGGGTGAGAACTCATTCTATGGAGCAAGTTTTAATGGTGAGAAGAAGACTTCATTCTTTAAAACAAAATTCTTTAGCGATTTTCGAACTGACTTTATGTTTGTACATTTTTCAAGTAATTCCGGGGCCGACTTCTGTGAGTCACAATTTTTAGGCAAGGGTGAAGTAAGATTTTGTTCTGTTGAATTCGCCAGTAGAGATGGAACCGACTTTAGTTACTCGAATTTCACTTGTGAAGGCAAAACAGACTTTAGTGATTCACAATTCTCCGGAAAAGGTGTTACCAACTTTCATTCAGCTAAATTTTTAGGTATGGGCGGGGCTGACTTCAGCACAGTTGAGTTTTTCGGGAAAAAGGGAGTTAATTTTAGAAAAACAGAATTCTTAATAGAGCCGATATTCGATTTTGTGAGATTCTTAAAAATACCCGACTTTAGTGAAACCAAAATATCTGGAAAACCTAATTTCAATTGGATAGATTTTTTAGAAAAGAATGACTGTTATATAACTTTTTCCTCTGAAGTTTTTAAAAATAAGTTTATGGAAGATGAAGATTCTATTACCGAAGAGGAAGTGCACAATGCATTG
>CAZIWT010000170.1:0-6639 GCA_964542895.1 uncultured Thermodesulfobacteriota bacterium | reverse complement strand
GGCTGTCCCAGTCGGAGAACTACACCCTCGTCCACACGGAGGGGGGGTGGTTTATTACGATAAAAGAGGAGGCCCCTGCCGGATTGACCCTCGTGTTGACAGAGACAGGTTTTCCGCTATGTCCCCATGCGGTAAAGATATTGTTGTCCGTCCCGAAGATGAATAAAAGCGTAAGCTCGGTCCCAATTAAGGTATGGACGTACTGTAACACCAACCTTTATGTGACAATCACCAGGTCGTTTTATGAAAAAGAAACCGGGCTGGAGGGAGGTTTTGGCGGTGAGTTCATCGTGGAAGATTCTTCGATATGCAATCCTTCCGGGCCGCCCTGCGTTGGCACAATATTGTATTACGATTCCATCTTCGAAGTGACTTACGGCGGATACGGCTACTATTTCTACGAGAAGCTGATGTTGCCTTAGGCTGCAATGCTAAATTGTAGGACTTGAACGATTTTTTGAAAGGATGGGACGAGGCGGTTTTACCTTCAATTATGTTTATGATAAAAAATAATATAAAGAAATCGGTTGTCTTCTCCCTCGTTTTTTTCTCCCTTTTTCTGGTCTGTTGCCGCGGCGCCCGAGCCTTTCAGGCCGATGATGTCGTCCTTGTGAAGGGGTATATCAGGCCCGAGGCCGCTTTGACGGGAGAGAGGGTGGAGTTCAAATTTATATTGAAAAACGAATCAGATGCATATCTGAGATTGGCGGGTCGTTTGACGGTGGATGGAAGGGATGCTGCGGAAAAAGAGATTGCCATTGAGGGTGGGGAAGAGGGGGATCTCCTCTTATACCATGTTTTCGAGAGTGCGGGGCTTCACCGGGCCGAAGTCTCCATTGCCCCGGTGGTCTCGCCCGAAGGGAAAAAGGGAGCCTATCGAAAGATATGGGACGGCGAGATGTCCGTAAAAAAAAGGGAGATTATCGGGGTCGAGCTCAAAATTATTGGGGGAATTTCCGTTTATCCTCCCCTTCCTAAACCGGATGAGGAAGTGGAGCTGACCGTAGAGATAAAAAATGTGGGCAACAAGGACGCAAAGGATGTTGTCGTCATTTTTTACGTTGACGGATCGAATCTCGAGCGGGAGATGGTGGATATAGATGCGGGGGAGTCGGTGACCGTCATGGTTGTATGGGAATCAGTGAGCGGAGAGAGACTGGTGCGCGTGGTGGTGGATCCTAAAGGGGAATTCGGAGATTATCGATTTGACAACATAAGGGAGAGGTGGATAACTGTGAGGTAATATTTGGGTCTTGGGGGTTGTTCTGGGATGTAAAATTAAAACTATTTTATTATATTTTCCTTGATATTCGATCTAAAGGGTGATATAAAAGTTGGAATTTGGTTTTTTGGATTACTAATCTTGATTAGTATAAAGGAAATTCAGGTTTTTTAGTAGGTTTTTCTATTAGCTTTGGGCTTAGAATATCGCTCTCCAGCTAATTAGAAAGAGGAATTAGAAACAGTCAAAGACAATGAAGGAGAAATTTATGAAAAGGATAAGCGTTTTAACGAGCCTTTTAGTGACGTTTTTTATGCTCGTTGCTTTTACAGTTCCGGTTAATGCTGCAGACGCAAAAATCGGGGTCGTTAATGTTTTAAAAGTCCTCGCACTTTCGGAGGCGGGCAAGAAGGCCGAAAAGGAGCTTACAAGTAAGCTCAAAAGCGTTAAAGCAAATCTTGATAAGGAGCTTGCCTCCTACGAGAGCATGAAGAAGGCTTTTGAAAAGGATGCGCTCACGCTTTCTGATACCGTTCGAGCCGAAAGGGCGAGAAAGATACAGGACAAGGAGCTTAGGGTAAAGAGAATGCTCCAAGACTATGACCTTGAGTATAAGAAGTTGAGACAGGAGCTTTTAAAGAAGATGCTGCTCGATATAAAAGCGATCCTCCTTAAGATGGGGAAGGACGATGGATATACACTTATTCTTGACAGCTCCACGGTCCTTTATTTCCCGGACAGCATCGATCTGACAAACAAAGTAATAAAAGAGCTGAACAAAAAGTAGGATTTCTGGTTTAACGAGGGGGGTTGTCCTAAAATCAAAAGGCGGGGGTCGGCGGGATTGTGGTAGTGGATGTGGGAAAGGCCGAAACGTGGAAGGCGGGAGCTGGGAGAGGCTTGGAAGAGAGAGTATGGAAGGGGGATGGGGGAACTGCACAGTTCTCCATCAATTGAAGGATCTCTGCTTGCTTAATGGTGCAATTTCCGCTCGGCTAATATGAAGTGAATAGAGTTTTTGGCAAATTACCAACGAATGCTGTCTGCTTCCAGAGAAAGAAAATAGCATAAAGTTGGGCTTTAAGGGTCATTTAATGAAAAGAGTAAGTATAATAATCACAGCCTTGGTTCTATCTCTCTTTACAATCTCAGCCGTGGCCGCGGAGGTGAAAATCGGTGTGGTTAACTTCGAGCTGGTTCTACAAGGCTATAAAGAGGGACAAAAGGTAACCAAGGAATTGGATGCCAGGTTAGAGAAAGCCATCAGTGAGATAAAGAAAAAGAAGGAACAGCTCAAGAGCATGAAGGAGTCTCTTGAAAGGGATGCGAGCAAACTCTCGATAACGGAGCTAAAAGAGAGGCAGAGAAAACTGGACGATATGAACCTGGAATATACGAGGATGGCCCAGGATCATTTGCGACAGCTGCAGAAAAAGGAGACAGAGCTGCAAAGGAAGATCACGATAGATATCGCAAAGATGGTGAGTATAGTAGCTAAAGAGGAGGGATATACCATCATTCTCGTGAACCCGACTTCCGGGATCCTCTATGCTCCTGATACTATAGACTTAACCAACAAAGTCATAAGGAAACTGAATAGTCAATAGAAGGCCGCGTACAATAGTCTGGAAGGGAAAAAAGCAGAGAATACGGTCTGTACACCCTTCCGATTTTCATGTTTAGTCGGCGATTTTGAATCGAACTTTCGGCCCGTTTTCAAGCGGGCCTTTTTTTTAAAGATTTATACGTTTTCGGCCTATATTTCGAGCCCGTATAAAATGAATCTATTTAGTTGATTCATTGGTCAACGAGGATTGCCTTTATCGTTGGTGAAAAATCCGCCAATTCCCAGGTTAAATAGAATTCCAATCGAGAATCCGGAGACGGCGCCGGTGACGAGCCTTACTAAGTTTCCGGGATCGAGCCTTGTTACAGACTCGAATATCGCCTCCGCCCCGGTAAATATCGAAAGGCCGACGATCATTGCCAGTACCTTTAATCTGCCGCTCGCCCCCGCTCTTAGGACGAAGTTCAGACAGAATCCGAGAGGAATGAACGTATATATGCCGGTACAGCGGCAGCAGAGGGGAAACTCGTAGCCGAACAGGATGCTCCGCTCGTAAATATGATGGCAGATTGGCAGTGAATGTACCAATTCCCAAAGCCATCCGTGAAATGACGGAATCAGTTCCACCTTTGATCCAAAAAAGGTGTTAAATAATACCGATTTATTACGCTTCTTATCTCGGCCTCAAGCCTTGAGGATGTAATAGGATATCACAATTTATCTTGGATTGGAATGAAAGGGATAAATTAATCTTGAACGGTAAGGGGATTTGATTTGTAGGGGTCTATATCTCCCCCTTCCTATTGTCAATAGCGGCGGTATTTCAACGGGCGGGATCGAAGGCCGGAAGGATCCTTGTAAAGCAAAGAGTTCTATTAGCTAATAGGGGTAGGGGTAAAGTACGTCAGTGATATCGTTGAAGATATTCCAGGGATCCCTGTTGTTGTCCGTTACCATCCAGACATCACTGATATAATCGTTGTCGATATCCGCCGAGCAGGTGGCGGTGAAATGCGTGCTTTCACCGGAGATGTTTAGATACCAATTTTTATAATATTTCGGATCGGCTGAGGGAGTGAAATTTATCTCGTTATAATCGCTGGAGAATCTGTTAGCTTCGGCGAAGTAGGCCACTTCGGCCTCGAAGACTCCGGCAAGGAGTATCCTTGCCTCCGATTGTTTCGATTTCATCTGGAAGCGTAAGAAATTTGGAATCGCGATGGAGGCGAGAATTGCTACGATCGCCACGACAATCATAAGCTCAATTAACGTAAATCCCCGTGCTTTTTTACTTTCCCGTGCCTTTTCCCTTGATTTATATTTCATTTAGGAGTCGAAGAATATTGGTTGAATCACGTATTGTATATAATAATTTGCAAACTCTATGCCACAACTGGGAAGCATCACGCTTTTTATTAAAAAGGCATAAGGTGTTGTTTTTACACTATTTTTCAAAAAGTTCATGGGAGACCAATTACACTGCTGTCTTGGTTATCCAAAATATTTAAGAAATCGCAAATTTTGTTTGCAATTTCGCAAAAAAGTAATTGGTACAATCCTATATACGCCTGATTGCAGCCCTATTTTTGAACATTTTTTAAAAAAGGCCAAAAAAACCTTGACATCTCATATCTTTTTATATATCTTGACCTAACATACATGCAGGGAGCATTACGTTGGATTGTTATATAGGGGATTTTTTTGAAGTGAAGAACTGGGCGTGGCGCAGCTACATAGGGGGTTTGTTGCGTCCACCGCTTTAATATAAAAGCTGTGCATCATGGGCCGTGGACGGGCATAACCGTTCACGGCCTTTTTAGTTTAAGAGGAAAGGCCGTTATATTGGAATTCACGGCCCTTTTTTTATGAGTTCTGTTTATTTTGTATAGTGTAGAAAGGGGGTGATTGCCCTATGGGGCGACTTTGGAAAAGCGTTTGAGGCATCGAGTCAAATTTGTCCGACTTTTCATTATTAAATAGAATATCAATAAGTTTTACGAGGAGAAAAATGACAGACAAGAGAATTATTTTGAACAAATCGGAAATGCCGTCAAAGTGGTACAACATTGTTGCGGACATGCCGGTGCCGATGAAACCGACCATCAGTCCCAGGACGATGAAGCCGGCGACGCCGGACGATTTCATACCGATTTTTCCGATGGGGATAATCGAGCAGGAGGTAAGCGAAAAAGACTTCATCGATATCCCGGAAGAGGTGATGGAGGCATTGTCCATCTGGAGGCCGACTCCCCTTGTGCGGGCAACGAACCTGGAGAAGTATCTCGACACGCCGGCAAAGATATACTACAAGAACGAGAGCGTATCCCCGCCGGGATCCCACAAGCCGAACACCGCGGTAGCCCAGGCATATTACAACAAGAAGGAAGGGATCGAGAAGATATCTACGGAGACGGGAGCGGGTCAGTGGGGAAGCGCACTGTCTTTTGCCGGTGCCCTCTTCGGCATCGATATCGTAGTGTATATGGTGAAAATATCCTTTGAGCAGAAGCCGTACCGCAAATCGATGATCGAGGCCTGGGGCGGAACCATATATTCGAGCCCCACGGACAGGACCGAGAGCGGAAGGGCCATCAGAAAGCAGCATCCTGATACGAACGGCACCCTCGGCATCGCCATATCCGAGGCGGTGGAGCACGCCGCAACGAACGACGACACGAACTACTCCATCGGGAGCGTCTTGAACCACGTCTGTATGCACCAGACGATAGTGGGCGAGGAGGCGCTTTTGCAGATGAAAAAGACCGGCGACTATCCGGACGTGGTGATAGGGTGCATCGGCGGGGGGAGTAACTTCGCCGGGCTCTCTTACCCGTTTGTGAGGGAGAAGATAAGGGATGGAAAGAAGACCAGGATCGTAGGGGTGGAGCCGTTCTCCTGTCCGAGCCTTACGAAGGGCCTTTACGCCTTCGACTACGGCGATACGGCGATGGTCGCCCCCATCCTCTTCATGCACACCCTGGGGCACACCTTCGAGCCTCCCGGTATCCACGCCGGCGGGCTGAGGTATCACGGAATGGCGCCCACGATGTGTCTCCTTTACGACGAGAAGTTGATGGACGCCGTTGCATATCATCAGAACGCCTGTTTCGATGCGGCGGTTAAGTTCGCGAGGACCGAGGGGATCATCCCTGCGCCGGAGACCTCCCACGCCATCAAGGCGGCCATTGACGAGGCGCTGGAGGCCAAGAAAGAGGGCAAGGAGAGGGTTATCCTCTTTAACTTCTCAGGGCACGGCCACTTCGACATGGCGGCCTACGATAAGTACTTCTCGAAGGACCTGGAGGACTACGAGTATCCTTCCGCAAAGATCGAGGCGGCGTTAAAGGAGCTTCCGAAAGTGGAGCTGTAATCGCAAAAGACGGCCCATTCATTTGTGAATGGGACTTGAGGATGAAGAAAATGCCGCGGGGTTTAAGGCCCCGCGGCTTTATTTTTCCAAATAAATGATAAATTGCTATTTAATTTCTCAAATTACTGTGTTATCATATACAGGCTGATAATTGTGAGAATACACTCGATATTTCACACCTTTGCAGTTCAAGGTGTGTTTGTTTGGGGGGAGGAAGTGGTTGGTTTCGACATAAACGACCTTGATGCATTGATCTTTCGTGAGTTTTCCAAGTTTTCGAAGGAAAATATGGATGTCGGCCTGCTTATTGAAAGTGTTGTCGAGTGGGTTCTCGAGAAAGTCGGCGGCAATAGATATACTATGTATAAAATCAGCGAGAACACCTGCGAAAGAATATCCGCCTCTCATATAACCGAAGACGGTATGGAAGACCTGGAGAAGAACAACTTTGTGGACGGGGAGGTGGTCTACAAGCTGATC
>CAZIWT010000169.1:0-6652 GCA_964542895.1 uncultured Thermodesulfobacteriota bacterium | reverse complement strand
TATTTTTTTTATTTTTAAAATGCGCTTTCTAAGGGATAGCGTTTTTCTGAATAGTGGTATATAATACCTGAAGTCATTTTCCCCTTCGGATCATGGAGGATAAGATTGAGAAGATCTTTTCTGTTTGCCTTTATAATGTCTTTGAGTATATTTTTAGTCGTCGCAAGCGATATCTCCGGGGAGACCATAACCAAAAAGACCATCACGATTAAAGTCCCTCCCGATCACGACAACAACAAACCCTTCAAGACGAAGTTTACGGTCCCCGAGAATATGACCGCCTTTAACCTGACCGTGTGGGGCGCGGAAAAAGGCTGGGGTATCGCCTCCGTAACAGGCGAGGGCACAATAGATGAGGTATATAAATATACGCCTTCGTCCAATACGTACGATGAATCGATACCGGACGCGGAGTCTACGGAGGAGATAGACAATCCCTCACCGGCAACCGGCGGCGGCTTCGACGAATTCAGGGCCGAAACCACCCCCCTCTCCAGAGTCGTACTCACTCCCGGAAGCTACGTAATCTGGACCTATGAGGGTGCCGGGAAGAGCATCGTGATAGAGTACTTCCTGGTAACCGGAAAGTAGGATAGGGAAAAATTTGTGGGCCAAAAACGGCCCCCCTTTTTTGGGTGACAGTGTCTATATCCTTACAAGGGCCTTACGGGGGAGCCTCAGGGGGGTTTTAAAGGGATTGAAAGGATAGAATCCGTCTACTGATCGCTCTCGTCATATTTCTTCATCGCCTCCATAACCTCGTCTGCGGGAAACGTCTCCAAGCCCTTGAGATGTCTTCTTGAGAGCTCGTAATATACCAGGGCACCCTGCCTTATTCTTTCCGGGGGCACGGCCTTACCCTCTTTTACCTTTCCGGGAACGCCCATAACGAGAGACCCCTCCGGAACCACCGTCCCGGGCAGTACCACACTTCCCGCCGCAACAACCGAGTTGTTCCCTATCACCGCCCCGTCCAGGATCGTCGAGTTCATCCCCACAAGGACGTTATCCCCTATCCTGCAGGCGTGGAGGACCGCCGAGTGACCTATGGTTACGTAGTCCCCCACCACTGTTGCGTTGAATGGCGTCGCGTGGATCACCGAATTGTCCTGTACGCTCGTGTACTCCCCGATCGTAATAGAGTTGAAATCCGCCCTGATCGAGGCGCCCGGCCAGACGCTCGAGTTCTTGCCGATCTTCACATCGCCCAGCAGAACCGCAGAAGGGTGAATATAGACATCTTCAAATGAGCTCATTTTTCAACCATCCTCTTTTATGATCCCCCTAATCTCGTTGAGATTAGAGATTTTATTTCTGATGCAGAAATCCTCTATTTCATCGACCACATTAGAGACGGCTCCGGGATCTATCATGTTCGCCGTCCCTACCTGAACGGCCGAGGCCCCGGCCATGATAAACTCCAGGGCGTCTACTCCCGACGTGATCCCGCCGATCCCGATAACCGGGATATTGACGGCCCTCGCCGTCTCCCAGACGAACCTCAACGCCACCGGCCTTATCGCGGGGCCGGAGAGTCCCGCCGTGAGGTTCTTGAAAAACGGGATTCGGTTTTCCACGTCCACTGCCATCCCCAGAAGGGTGTTTATGACCGATATCGCAGAGGCCCCCGCCTTCTCCACCGCCCTCGCTATCGGTGCGATGTCGGTCACGTTGGGCGTGAGTTTCACGATTACCGGCTTTTTCGACGCCTCGACCACGGATGAGGTTACACTTGCCGAGACCTTCGGGTCCCTCCCGAAGGCGATTCCCCCCTCCTTGACGTTCGGGCAGGAGAGGTTGACTTCGAGGGCGTCCACCCGATCCTCGTTGAGAAAGGCACCGGCTGCCTCTATGTAGCCGTCGATGTCGTCGCCGAAGACGTTTACGATAACCTTCGTGTCGTACTTTTCCAGTTCGGGAAGGACTTCGTCGATGAGACTTTTCACGCCGATGTTCTGGAGGCCGATGGAATTCAAGATCCCTGACGGCGTCTCTATTATCCTCGGCTGGGGATTTCCCAACTTCGGCCCTGCCGACACCCCCTTGGTTATTACGGCGCCGACCCTGTCGAGATCGACATAGGACGTAAGCTCGATGCCGTAGCCCGCCGTACCGGAGGCGGTGAAGACCGGGTTTTTGAAATCGACCCCGAACATATTTAGGGAAAGGTCAAACATTAAAACGCATCCTAATCAATATCCTTCCACGAAAGCTCGTTGACGTTAAACACCGGACCGTCCTTGCATGTGAGGAGATACTCCCCACCGGCCCCCATCACAACGCACCCGAAGCAGAGGCCCGTACCGCACCCCATCCTCTCCTCGTAGGAGATGTAAGCCGAAAAGCCAACCTCCTTGGAAAGCCTCTCCACCTCCCTCAACATCTGAAACGGCCCGCAGGCAAAGACCGTATCGCCTCTGGAGGCCGTCTCCCTCATGGCGGAGATAGACGTCCCCATCTTCCCGAAGCTTCCGTCCTCCGTTACGTACGTTGCGTCTATTCCAAGCTCCCTTTCGTCCTCAAAGACATATGATATATCGTCTTCGGTCTTGCCCCCCATGATGAGACGTGTACCACCGCCCTTCGCCTCCGCAAGGGAGATTAAGGGGGCAACACCGATCCCCCCCGCCACCAGAAGCGTTCTTTTCCCCTCAGTGGGTTCGTGAAAGCCGTTTCCGAGGGGCCCAAGGATGTCGAGAAACCCGCCCGCCTTCATGCGGGAGAGGAGCCTCGTTCCCCTCCCCACCGGCCGGTAGAGTATCTCCACGGCCTCGATATCTTTACGGAAGCGGTATATCGAAAAGGGCCTTCTGAGGAGGGGATCGGTCTCCCAGCCGTCGCCCCTCACCATGACAAACTGCCCCGGCCTCCCGCCAAGAAGCTCCTTAGTCGCAGTTACGGCGAGCCTGAAGTAGCCGGGGGCGACCTCCCTATTCGATAATATTTTCGCCTTCATACAACGACCTGTATATGCTGTAAAATTGCAGTATCCGCTTGACGTATCCCCTCGTCTCCGAATAGGGGATGTTCTCTATAAACTCGTCCATCTCCATTTTCGGGTCGGCGTTTCGCTTCCACTTCCTCGCGTTTCCGGGGCCGGCGTTGTATCCGCAGAGGGCGAGGACCTTGTCGCCGTTAAACTCCCTCATAAGCCCCTTGAGGTAATAAACGCCGAACTTAAGGTTCGTCCTGTAATCGAGGAGGTCTTTCACCTCGAAGTCCTCGTGACCGATATTACCGGCTATCTCCTTTCCAGTTGCCGGCATGATCTGCATCAGCCCCACCGCCCCGGCCCAGGAGTAGACCCCCGGCTGGAAGAGGCTCTCGGCGCGCATCACGGAATATATTAAGGCGGGCTCGAGGTCGTTTTCCTTGCAGAGCCTCACCACCTCCCCCTTGTAGGCCTCCGGGTATTTCATCTGCCAGTAGAGGTCGTTTTCCCCCGGTATATACTCGCTCAGGTAGTTTTTGAAATACCGGTTCGCTATCACCACCGGTGTGTAGTAATCGCCGGAGCACCTGAGGAGCCTCGCCACCTCGATCAGAAGCTCCGGATCCCCCACGCACCGCTCCACGATCAGATCCAGCTCCATCGACGCCTTGTCGTTCATGTTCATCGACATCAGCTCCAAGGACTTCTTGAGGTGGGACGTTATCCTCTCGTCCGATGTGAATTTGGTGTAGCGCATGAGTCCCGGCGACCAGAAGTTCGGATCGAAGTGATCGCTCCTCGGCCTGATCGTTACGGAAAGGCCCATACTTTTAAGCCTCTCTATCGCCTGGTAGTTGTAGTAGGTATAGCTGTACTTATCTATCAGCGTCCGGTAGATCGCCATCGCCTCCTCGATCTTGAACTGCTCCTCCAGCGCCCTCGCCTTCCAGTATAGATACTGGGGATACTCGCTTTTGCCCCTGTAGCTTTTGGTCATTCGGTCAAAATATCTCTCAGCGGCCCTGTAGTCCCCCCTGACGTAGTATATCCAGCCTATGTACCAGAGGACGTCTTTTATCCTCCTGCTGTGGGAATAGCTCTTCAGGTATTTCTTGTAATAGTTAAGCGCATTGTCGTAGTCCTTTATCTCCTCGTACGTCCTGGCGGCGAGGTAGAGAGCGTCGTCGGCAAGGGTGCTTCTGGGACTCGAGTTATATATTTTGAGGTAGGCCGATATTGCGAGGCCGTCCTTTTCCATCTTGTCGTATGTCTTTGCCTGCCAGAAGAGGAGGAGGTTATACGGGAGCTTCGGGGGGAGGTTCTTGTTGTTCTTTACAAGGCCGCTCAGGATATCGGACGCCTTCCTGTAGTTCCTCTTTCGGTAGTGACACTTGGCCCTGATGAAGTCGAGCTCGCTTCTTGTCTTGAGCCTCGCCTTTGTCGTCCCTAAAAGCGCCGGCATCTCTGTTATGGCGTTCAGAGCGCTGTTGTAGCGGTTGGCGTTGTAGAGGGCGTCAACCCTCCTTTTCAGCTCCCCTTCCGTTATATTGGAAAGCCCGCCGATCTTCGTTAGCGCAAAGAAGGCCTCGCCCGCTGTTTCGCTCGCCGGATAATCCAGCCACACGGACTTGTAAATGCGCTTGGCCTCCTCCTTTTTGCCAATCGAGTCGAGGGTCTTCCCTTTTTTAAAGAGCACGACCGGGTACTGTTTCGACTTCTTGTTCGACTTGAGGAAGTAGTCGTAGATTTCAAGCGCCCTCTCCGGCTGACCTGTACCCACCAGATAGTCGGCGATCTTTACGGTCATCTCTTTATTCCAGACGCTGTCCGGATGATCGTTGATGAGCCTCTCTCCGAGCTTAAGGGCCCGCTCGTAGCTTCCTGTGGAGGAATAGAGCACCGACAGGTTGTAGATCGCGTAGTCCTCCATCTCCCGGTAGTTTGCGAGGCAATACTTGAGGTATCTCTCGGCGGTATCGGGCTTTCCCTGCTTCATCGCAACCATGGCCGCCATGTACGCGATCTTGTTGGCCTGGGACTCCTTCAGAGACGAGAGCTTCATCCCGTCGACTTCCATGAGGAGCGATTCGTATTTCCTCTCCGACATGAGCGAGAGGACGTACAGGAACTCGTCGCCCGGCTGAAAGCGGGATATCCTCTTTACGCATGAAAACTGGAAGACGACAAAGAGGATCAGGGAGAGAAATACCAAAATGAAATATCTCGCCTTTTTCATAACCTCGAAAAACCCCTTCATTTTTCGTTGTCCTTGAACTCTCTCCTTACCCTGTTCGCCAGATTGTGGGCCGCCCTGATCGGCTCCGGGAGCCTGTACTTCTTAACCGATGATAGGACCAGGTCCACGGCGGCTTCTCTGCTTATCAGGTTTCCTGGTGAGACAAAGACAGGTTTTACTCCGCTTCTCGTCCTGACGACGTAGCCCAAAAGATCGCCGTCCTGGGTCATCGGCGTCCTGCTCCCCTTCTCCATGCCTACCTCGCCGTACTCGCCCACGAGCCTTGTCTTTGCGCAGCCTACGGAGGGGATATTTAAAATCACACCCAGGTGGGAGGCGAGGCCGAACCTCCTCTGATGGGCGATCCCCTGCCCGTCGAAGATCACGGCCTGTGGGAGGGTCTTCAACTTCTCGAAGGCTTTGACTACTGCCGGCCCCTCCCTGAAAGAGAGGAGGCCCGGGATGTAGGGAAAACTTATCTTCATCGCGTGGTGGGCCGAGTCGACGACCTCTAAGGTATCTATATCCATAACGACGACCGCAGCGAAAATCCGGTCGCTTTGTTTTTTCGATCTCATCTCGGACGATACGTCCGCCCCGGCGACCAGCTTGACGTTTTTCAAGTCACCCTCGAGGACGAGCTTCTTTTTCATCTCCTTCTGGATCAACCTCGCCTCTTTATAATCCACGTCCCACGGGTCTTTTTTTCTCATCGAAATCCTGAATGCCCAGTATGAACCGATGAGGGAGCCGACTGAATCTGTAAAGATGTCAAGCGGCTCGAAAAACCTACCAGGAACGAAGAGCTGGTGAACCTCGTCCGAAACGCCGTAGATGGAGGCGATCAAAAAGGAGAGGAGAAGGTAGCTTTTTAGATCACCCCTTTTACCGCCGTAGGCGAGGGCGGCAAACAGGAGTGCGGATAAAACGAGATATTCGAACAGGTGTATGAGCTTGTCGAAGCCGGGAGGGCCGGCCTTTATCCGGCTTCCCGGAATTGATGAGCCTACAAAAATAAGGATTGCGTATATAATGACTGCGATCCAGAGGTATTTCTTTTTCGACACGCTTTTTTGTACGTAACTTAAAAAAGGGTATTTTGATTTTGATATATCTATGTGTTTTTTGCAATTAGGTATTTACGGAGATATTTACAGATTCGCCCACTGAAGGCCAGCCGTAGATATCTGCCGAAAAATGCTCAAGGTGAAAATTTTAGAAGAATCCTGACGCCAAACCTTCCAACGAAAGCCACCTTCGACGTCACCTCCATTCCCACCGCCCCCTTAACATCGACCCACACCATCTCCCCCTACCCCCATCTTCAACATTCCCGCAGTCTCTGCCGACCCCTGCCCCACCTCGATCCCCCGGGAACGGATCACATCTTGTACTTGCCGAAGTCCTCCGGGTCGAGATTGTCGAGTATCTCCGCCCACTTCTTCTTCGCCTCTTCGCTGTGCAGGTCTTCCGGCTTCGTCAGG
>CAZIWT010000168.1:0-6769 GCA_964542895.1 uncultured Thermodesulfobacteriota bacterium | reverse complement strand
GGAATGCTTTGTCCCAGAGGGACTTGAGTATGTAATAAAAAATCCGATTTCGCGCGGGCAGAAAATGTGTGACTACAAAACAAGATATTTGGATTACAAAGAGAGGGTTCTTAAAGAATACAGGTGCCCCCACAGGCCAGTTAAAGAACTGGAGGAAGATGGAAAGAAGCTATGCATCTTTCACGGCAAAAAGGAAGATAAGGATGTAGAAAAATTCTATAAAGGATTTAGGAAGCTCTACAAAGAGGAGAATCACAACTTTGCAGGTTTTGTCTTCCCGAAGGGTTTCGATTTCGGCAAGTTAAAAGAGGAGACAGGACCTCTCAAATTTGTAGATTCGGTTTTTACACGAGCCCATTTTCTATGTGATGTCTATTTGTTGAAAGCGCAATTCTCAGGCGAGGGCGGAACCGACTTCAGAGGAGCGCAATTCTCAGGCGAGGGCGAAGTGCTGTTTTATGGGAAGACATTCCACAATAAAAATGAGGCTGATTTTTCTCGAATAACCATAGGAGATAAGGCAAAGATCACGTTTGACGGCGTCGATCTGAACCGGGCGAGGTTTTTAATAACCGATTTGAGGAGGATAAACTTCATCGAGGTTGATTGGACCGCGAAAAAGCCGGATTCTTCGTCCTACATGGGGAGGCTAAAGGTCTATGACGAGACATTTCAGGAGCGGGGGGTCGTTACAAGAAACGTCTATCGTCTCTGGTATCTCTTCAAATTGTGGTTATTTATATTGAAATGGGAGGCCGAAGAAAAAGAAGAAGGGAGTCGATGGAGGATCGTTCAAAGAAAAATCGCCGTTAAAATTATAGATAGATGGAAAATTAATGAGCCAGAAGAAAAGAAGAGAAATCATTACGAGGTCTACAGGCTGTATAACCAGCTCATGAAAAACTACACAGACACGAACCGCTACCACTAGGCGGGGGACTTCTTCGTGGGCGCCTCCGAGATGCGGAGGTTCGGGAGATTTGAAAAGAGGACGATAAGGCTCCTCCTCGGGCCGTACAAGATGATCTCGCTGTACGGCGAGAGGCCCCTGAAGGCGTTTATGTGGCTGATCATTCTCTGGCTGATATTCGGGTTCGTCTTTCTCGGAAACGGCCTTGTGAAGAATGAAAACACCCTGAATCTCAAAATCACGGCGGACGGCGCGTTTGTGTTGACAGATAAACCGCAACCGGAGAAAGATTCGATCATACAGAGATCGATCTTCGAGTTCAATGAGCCAAAGTTTTGGGAAGACTACCGGACGGCCACGCACGTGAGCCTCTGCAACCTGACGCTGGGGAGGGTCAAGACGCCCTACAGGCTTCACGAGACGGACTGGGGGCCGTACCTCCAGGGACTGGAGACAATCCTCGGGGCCATGTTCGTATCCTTGTTCGTGCTGGCCATGAACCGGAAGTTCAGGCGGATGAAGGATTGATGGCTGAACGAAATTGTAAAAAACTCAATTTTATCGCAGGAGGCAAATATGTCCGAGCCAGGATGCGCAACGTGCCCCTTTAGGGCAAGGTACGATAAAAATCCGAAGTCGATATTGGGGAGGATCTGGAGGTGGCACATCGGCTTCTGCCCCGGCTGGAAGAAATACATGGAGTCGTTGTCGGACGCAGAGAGGAAAAAGATCGTCAAGAAGTACGGCCTTAAAAAATAATCTGGGACGGAATAATCGGCAAATTTCGGCTTTGGCCGGCTTTTTAATCTCAAGCAAGGCCGATTATGCTTCAAGGGCGCTTTCGAATCAGTATTGAGGAGGCCGAGCGGCGTCTGTTATTAATAGTAATAGGGGATTCTGGGGGGGCATTCGCCGCGCGTTTCCCCTGTATTGAATCGAGGAGGGGAACACCTGCAACATTGATCAATCTGCGGGAAAAATCGTATTACCCACCCTTGGATTTTCATTTTCAATAAAACAAGTATCGGCGCCGGTCATTTGGGGATGCCCTTGATGACAACCTTTAGCCCGAAATGATCCGAAGCGTATAAACCGTCCTTTGGCTTGTCCAAAAATAGCTCCGCTTCCGTTACCATATCCGGTGTGAAGTGGTTCGAGAGGAAGATAAAATCGATCCTCCGTGACACACTTCCGGTGTACTCCGCCTTTAAGCGGCCCAAGGGTGAGCGGAGCGTCTTGTCGGCATAGTATGGGCCGCCTTCAAAGACCGTGTTGGGATTCAGCTTGACATCCCAGGTGTAACCCGGGTTTTCGGGATTCATGATTCGGTATGTATCCAAGAGCCCCAACTCATCGACCATCTCCCTTAAGGCCGGAATTTCAAGGGTGGCGTTAAAGTCCCCCATGACTATATAAGGCTCATCGTATTCTGCGGTTATTTCTTTAATAAAGGCGGCGAGATTCCTGATATCGTTTTTTGTACGCTCGTAACTCTTGATCATCTTCTCTTTAATGGCGTCTCTCTCCTTTTCGGTAATCTCTCCCGAATCGAAAAGAGAGTCGACCTTTTTAATCCATTCTTCGGTTAAAAGCAGGCTGTAATGTGTATGGGTGTTAAAGATAATCAAAGGTGCGCCGTCGATAATTACCCTTGCCGCCATGGCGTACCTTACCTCATTGAAATGTACCGACAGGCAGTCCCTCTGTATTCCGCCGCCGCTTAAGCGCTTTCCCTTTAGGTATTTAATTCCGTGTCTCTTCTTTGCCAGGATAGCTTCGCCTTCGGTGAAGTTGGTTGGGAATCCAAAACCGAAGAGCTTCAATCCCGAGTTTGCGATTCTCCAAACAGGGTCGCAGCAGATGTCGCGCCCCAAGCGCCTGGTGAATCCGGGGAGTTTGTTCGCCTCCTGAATTCCAACGATGTCGGGTGAGGTGTCAACGAGGCCGTCCACCAAAATTTTATAGCGGGCCAAGCGGACCTCGGCGGACTCAAACTCCCCCATTTTTATAAGACCTTTCCCGTCTATACCCGACCAGACGTTGTAATTGACGATGACAATTTCATCGCCGAAGGCCCAAGATGAAAAGCATATTACAATCAGGAAACATAGGAATATAACCGCATTTTTCTTCATAATGATTCCTCCAAAAACCAGATATTTATAACATATAGAAGGATTGACTTCAACTAAATAAGATTCAACTTGAACCGAGTGATAGATATGTGAGTGTTTTCGGGGAGATAGTTAGTGCGGTGGAAAGGTCGGTTTTTAAACAACAAAGAGTGAATTTTCTATCTCAAGATCATCCAACACGAAAAAATTAAGGGGTTGCGGTAAGCGCCCAAACCACTCATTTATGCTCACAAAAAAAGGGGCCAAAGCATTTGCCCTGGCCCCTTTGGAAATTGCTGGCGGGAGCGACGAGACTCGAACTCGCGACCTCCGGCGTGACAGGCCGGCGTTCTAACCAAACTGAACTACGCCCCCGTGTTTTTTCCCATTTGAATGAGGTCTAAGCCCCAATCACCGGACAAAAAAAGCGGACTTTTCTGTGCCCGGCTCAAAGATAGATGACATATTTGAGTATAATTTTAGCAGGGGGGATATGAATTGTCAATAGTAAATGAGGGAAATGAGAAATAAATCGATTAATATTCAGCCGGGGCCTTATCACCTTTTTTTGATTTTTAGGATAAAATCTAAAAGGTTGTCTCGATTTGTGCCCGGGGATTAAGACAAGAAAAGGGGGTGGAATTCTTCCACCCCCTCAATGTTTTTTAGACAGGCTGCGATTCCCGAAAGATTAGCGGGATTCGTCGATTCCAACCTATTTCCCCTCCTTCACCACTATCCTGCCCTCGGTCTCCGGCTTGACCGGGCCGGTCTTTGTCAGGTAGGTCAGCAGCGCATCCACTATGTCTACCGTGGTGTCCGTCTTTTTCGCCGAGAGGAATGGGTAGTAGCCGTCCCCGCCGGCCGCGGTCCAGGACGTAACGTAGACAGTATATGTCTTGTCGCCGGAAATAGTTACCCACTCTCCATTCTCCTTTACCTTGGCGGAAACGAGTCTCTCGCCCGGGAAGATGATCCTGCTTAGGTGTCTTCCGTCGTACTCGGCGCTGAAGGGTCTGCCCGAAATGTCGATCTCGATCTTCAGGCCGCTTACCTGGAAGAATCCACCGTCGGAGACCCGCTCGTCCAGATCGACGCCGTCACCGTCGATGATAATCGCCGAAGCGCTCATCTCGAGTACGGTCATCAGCTCCTTTCCCGAAAGCGATACCTCGTAGATCGAATTGGAGAAGGGATGAATCTTAAGGAGCGTGCCGTAGGTGAGGGGGCCCTTCTTGTAGATGCAGTTGCCCCGTATGGTGCCCCCGTTTATCAGGGCGATCGGGTTTTCGGCGCCCTTTTCGGCAAACCAGTCCGCCCACGCATCGGTGATGAGGTTTCCGAGGTTGGTCTCTATCGTCCTGACGTCTTTAGATAGGGCGTCGAGGTCCACCAAGGTCTCCCCGACCGGCTTACTCATCCTTCTCTTGAGCTCTTTTGCGTACTTGTCCTGGTATTTTGCGATCTCATAGTCGCTTCCGACCGTCTCGTCCATCAAAACCGTTTTCCAGCCGGAGGATACGACCCTGCCACCCGCCACGTCAAATGAGAGTATCCCTATCTCCTTTGCGTTGACCCCAGCCTGAACGACGATAGTCTCCCAGCCCCTGGGGCCCTTTACTTTCTCGTAGAATGTGTCGTGGCTGTGTCCCCCCACGATTATGTCGATTCCGGCGACCTCCCTGGCGACACTTTCGTCCATCTCCTTTCCTATGTGAGTCAGGGCGACGACGATCGAGGCCCCGCCTTCCCTCAATGCCTTTACCATCTCCATCGAGACCGATATCAGGTCATTGTCGACTATTACATCGGAGCCAACGGAGGAGACCCTGGGGAGATCCGGGGTCATAAGGCCGAAAAACCCGATCTTCACCCCGGCCACCTCCTTTATCACGAACGGCTTTACAATGGCCGCAAGCTCCGGGTCTGTGACGGTGATGTTCGAAGAGACGGTGGGAAACTTGGCGATCTTCATCGCATTTTTACAGGGTTCGCTTCCCAGATCGAAGTCGTGGTTGCCGAGGCATGTAATGTCGTATCCCGCCATGTTCATCGATGTTATCTCCGGGACGCCGTCAAAGCTCCTGAAGAAAAAGCCCATCAGGTTGTCGCCGCCGGAGACCAGAAGGGTTGCCCCGTTTGTCCGCTTCTTCTCGCGGTTTGCCACGGCGGCGATCCGGTCCATCCCCCCGACGAGGATCGCGACCTTTTCACCGTCCCTCTTGACCTTGGTCTCGTATGGGAGGATGTTGCTGTGGATGTCAGAGACGGTGACGAAAGATAAATGTTTTACAGGGGCGGTTGGAACTGGAGTGACACCGGTGCAGGCGGCGATAATCACGGAAAGGGAGAGAAACAGCGTAATCGAGAGTAAAAGTTTTCTTCGATTCATAAAACACCTCAAGTCAATAAAACCAAACAAATTTTCCCTAAAAAAAACGACGGGGCTCTTTTAAAGATCCGTTCGCCTGCTTTGGAAGCTATTTTACATTACAAATACTGCAAAAAGCAAGGATGTAATAACACATTTTATTGGGAAATAGATACGAATCTCCGAGATACTTGGGGATTTGACAATCCCCTCAATCGTTTTTTTCTCGTTTTCACTTAATTAGGTGATATACTTATCGAAAGGGAATTTTCAGCCTTAAAGGAGCTTTCAATGTTTGGAGATTCGGCCTTTCTGGGAACCATCGTGATTCCCGTTCTTATCTGTGTCGCAAGGATAACCGACGTTACCCTCGGAACGATTCGGATTATCTACGTCTCAAAGGGGATGAAATTTCTTGCCTCTCTACTGGGATTTTTCGAGATTCTCATATGGCTTTTCGCCATCGGGCAAATTATGGGTAACCTAACGAATCTCGTTAACTACTTTGCCTATGCACTCGGTTTTTCTCTCGGCGTTTTTGTCGGAATCGTCATCGAGGAAAAGCTTTCCCTTGGCATCTTGATGCTTCGTATCATAACCAGAAAAGACGCCGCCGAGCTCGTCGACTTCCTGAAATCCGCCGGCTTCGGCGTAACCACGGTAGACGCCAATGGTGTATATGGGCCGGTGGACGTGGTGTTTACCATCATCAAGCGAAAGGAGCTGTTAAACATTACCGGGATCATCAAAAAATACAACCCGAATGCGGTCTATTCGGTGGAGGACGTGAGGTACGTCAGCCGGGATCCTTTCCCCAGCGAGCACTTGTTGAAGAAAGACTTCCGTGGATTGTTCAGGTTTTTCAGAAAGGGGAAATAGTCTCGGCCCGGTAGCTGGATTGGGAAACAATTGTGTGTTTCAATAGAGGTGTACAAACTATTTAAAAAAGGGCACATTTCCGTGCCCCTTTAAAAACTGGTCGGGATGAGAAGATTTGAACTTCCGACCTCCTGCTCCCGAAGCATAGCAACAAGACGATAAAGTACTGACATCATTGTGTTTTTATGTCCTCAGCTTGCCCTATTTTGCCCCAGAATGCCCTGAAATGCCCTATAATGCCCTCGTTTTTGTAACACTTTTGTAACACTTTCTCATAAGGTAATTTGTATATCAATCTCCCGAAAAATTGATATATCCTAAGTTTATGGTATTTGGATTTATGGCTATAATTGAACCTCCGACCCTATGATCCCCATTCATGTACAGGGGGTTAGTCTAAGTCATTGAAATGATACTAAGAATAGGCTAATCCCCTATTTTTATTGAAAAATCATTTTGGTTTCCTTCATGCAAAACCTTTTTTTGAATCAAAGT
>CAZIWT010000167.1:0-6808 GCA_964542895.1 uncultured Thermodesulfobacteriota bacterium | reverse complement strand
CGATTTATTACAGCTATGACAGATATATTAAGGCGGATTTTATGGAAAAAGGGGTTTTCATTGCAATTAATTCTTGACTAAAGCCATAAGTTCAAATATAATAAACTATTTATGAATTCTTTTAGATGAGCCAGGTCTCTTAATGGGGTCTTGCCGGGGATTGGAGGTTGGAAGTTCCGTCGATTTAGATGGTTTTTAAGTATCCTCCAGATTAATCGGAAAGACCGCCTGGAGATCGCCTCGGCCGTCGAATCTCCATATGCACCCACAGTCAGGATTCGAGAGAAGTCACGTTTTAGAAATTTCCTGTTTCTTTAATTTGTCCAGGATCAAAAAGGGGAGTTTTCCATGGATATGATTACCGTTGACAGAGTGTCCAAGTTCTACGGCCCCACGAAGGCGCTCGACGACATCAGCTTTACCGTCAAGAAGGGAGAGGTCCTCGGCTTTCTCGGGCCGAACGGCGCCGGCAAGACCACAACCATGTCGATTTTGACCTGCCTCTTTCCTCCCACCGAGGGGACGGCCACGGTGGCGGGATACGATATCTTCAAGGATCCGATCGAGGTGAACAGGAGCATCGGCTACGTCCCGGAGAGTTTTTCCCTCTACACAGACATGAGGGTAAAGGAGTATTTGAGGTACGTTTCTGAGATCAAGGGGATACCGAGAAAGGAGATAGCCAAGAGCATAGAGAAGGTCGTCGAGGAGACCGAGACAAAAGAGGTCTATACCAAGGGGATAAAGAAGCTCTCCAGGGGATACCTCCAGAGGGTGGGTGTGGCCCAGTCGCTGTTGGGGGACCCCCCGGTTCTTATCTTCGATGAGCCGACCATCGGCCTCGACCCGATGCAGATCATCTCCATCAGGAACCTGATCAAGTCCCTTTCGGGCGATAGAACGGTCATCCTGGCAAGCCATATCCTCCCAGAAGTCAGCCAGGTGACCGAGCGGGTCATCGTGATAAAGAGCGGAAAGCTCGTCGCCATGGACACACCTAAGAACCTGATGAAGGGCCTCAAGACCTCGGGACGGATAATCGTAACGGTTGACGGCGATGAGTCCAAGGTGGTAAAGGCGATCAAAAAGGTTAAGGGTGTCAAGAGCGTCAAGAAGGTTTCTGATTCGCCGGCCGGGAACACCTATCACGTCGAGGTGAATCAGGATGAGGATATAAAGGGGGCGCTCTCCCGGGCGATCATCGAGGGGGGATTCAACCTCGTCGAGCTCAGGCTGGAGAATGTGACCCTTGAAGATATTTTTATTAAACTCGTCACGGATAAATAGGAGGTTTAATCGATGCTGCGTATATGGGCCCAATATAAAAAGGAGATGCGCACATATTTCACCTCATCGGTGGCATATGTCATCCTTACCATATTTCTCCTGATAAGCGGTTTTTTCTTCACAAGTATTGTAATTTCCTACAGCACCACGAGTATGCAATTCGGCAATTTCCCTCAAGCCCAGGCGTACCTGAATATCGGCCAATCCGTCTTGAGGCTCCTGTTTCAAAACCTGGCGGTGATTATGCTGTTTTTCATACCGATTCTCACCATGAGGCTTATATCGGAGGAGAAGCGCTCGGGAACGCTGAAGCTTCTACTGTCCTACCCGATAAGGGACGTCGAGGTGCTTTTGGGGAAGTTCTTCGCCGTGGTCAGCATACTGGCGATAATGTACCTCCTCACGTTCCCGTACGTCATATTCCTCTTCGTCTTCGCGTCGCCGGAGATAGGCCCGTTCGTTACCAACTACCTCGGGATAATACTGATGGGAACGGCGTTCATCTCGCTGGGGGTCTTCGCGTCGGCCGTAACCGAGAGGCAGGTCGTCGCCGCGGTCATCTCGTTCGGCGCCCTTATCCTGTTCTGGGTGATAAATTGGATGGAGAACAGGACGAATCCGCTTCTGAGCAAAATCCTCGAAGACATCTCGATATTTACCCACATGGAGAATTTCACGAAGGGGATAATCAACACCCATGACATCGTCTTCTATCTCCTATTTACCGGCTTTTTTATTTTTCTCGCGCTGATGGCACTGGAATCGAGAACCTGGAGGAGCAAGTGATGAATATTAAAGAAATGATGGAGAATATTAAAAAGTTTATAAAGAGTTTTAGGGGGGAAACGGTCGATCAAGGGAAGACGCCCTCCGGCGGCCTGACGAGGAGCCGGATTTACGGGATGAGCACCGCGGTAGCAATCCTGCTGGTTATAGGGATTGTCGTCTTCATTGAGGTCATCTCGTACAACAACCACAAGCAGTTCGACCTGACCAAGGACAAGAGGTTCACCCTGTCGCCCCAGACCGAGAAGATCATGAAATCCCTCGAAGACAACCTGGAGGCGATCGCCTTTTACTCCACGGACGATCCCGCGAGGTTCGAGGTTGAAGACCTCCTGAAGCTTTACGAATACGCTTCCGACGGGATGTTCAGTTATCGATTTGTGGATATGGACTTAAAGCCCGCCGCGGCGTTGGAGTACAACATACATGAAAAAGAGACCGTCGTGTTCGAATACGGCGACCGTCATGTGAGCGTGCATATTGCCCGGGATGATGTCAAAGACAAGGGAGAAAAAAAGCTCACCAACACCATTCTGAAGGCGATATATACCAAAAAGAAGGTGATATACTTTTTGACTCAACACGGCGAGCGGGATATCGACAAAACCGATTCCCGCGATTACAAGAAGATACGCGAGGTATTGGAAAATCAGAACTACAAGATGGAAAAGCTCGACCTTTTGACCACGGCCGAGGTCCCCGAAGACGCGTCACTCCTCGTGATTGCGGGGCCGAAGACCAACCTGTTTGAGGAGGAGCTAAAAAGCATAACAAACTACCTGAAAGGGGGCGGGAGCCTCCTCGTTACCCTCGATGCGGAGTATTACTCGCCCAGCCTCGAAAAATATCTTGCCGGCCTGGGTGTTGTGGCGGGAAAAGACATCATCATCGACACGGGATCGAGGGTCCACGGCGCAGATTATACGATTCCCCGGGTGGAGATCTACCTGGCCCACCCGATAACGAAAGACTTCGACTTCCCCTCCTTCTTCATTCTGGCCCGCTCCATCGAGATCGACAAGGATGCGGAAAAATCATCCGGCTGGGACTTCAGCTACATCGCGAAGACCGGGAAGGATAGCTGGGGGGAGACGGACATTGGGGCGATAAACAAGGGGAAAGCGTCCCTCGACAAAGATAAGGACGTGGTGGGCCCGGTGCCGGTCGTGGTTGCGGGAACGAAGGAGATCGAACTCGACGAAGAAGGGGAGGCAAAAAAAGAGGCGAAGATGGTTGTCTTTGGGGACTCCGATTTCGCCAACAACTCCTTTTTCATAAACGAGGGCAACATGAACCTCTTCGTGAACTCGGTGAACTGGCTGTGTGACGTGGAGGAGCTGATCGCCATACTGCCCAAGGATAAGAAGGTCGACACACTCATCCTTACCAGAGATAAGGAGATATGGCTGCTGGTTGCCTCCTTTTTGGTTCCGCTGCTTCTGATTATCACTGGAACCGCGGTTATTCTTTTCAGGAGATGGAAGGCATGAGACCCCGAAACCTGCTTTTAATCTTGGCGATTTTTCTTTTTGTCGTCTCCTTTTACATCGTCTTCGAGCGCGTTTATGTGCCCAAGAAGGATGCGAAGGGTGAGAGGGAGGGGAAGGTCTTTTCCTTTGATCTCGATGACGAAATCGATGAGATAATAATTGTAAGGAGGGGTGAAAAGATCGTCCTCAAAATGGAGGAGGGCAAAGAGGAGCGGTGGATAATAACTTCACCGTTGAAGACCGATGCGGATTCGGCGGAGGTTGTCTCCTACCTCGCAAAGGCCCTCGACGTCCAGAGGCAAAAGAAGATCGGAACGAAAGATGAGATGGATAAGGCGGAGCTCTCCGGTTTCGGGCTGAAAGAGCCGAGATTTTCCCTGACGCTGAAGACGAAGGATGAGTCTCAAACCCTGTATGTGGGGGGCTTTTCCCCGACCGAGGATTTCGTCTACGCCGAGAGGGACGGGGACGGCCTGATATTCACTGCAAAGAAGAGCGTCTTGACGGACCTCGACATCGACCTTATCCAGTTGAGGGAGAGGGGGCTTGTGGCCTTTCCCCTGAGAGTGACCAGGGAGTTCAAGGTCGAGAGGGGCGGAAAGATCGTCAGGGTCAACCGGACGGCCCTCGGCTCCTGGAAGATAGTCGAGCCGATCGAGTTCGCCGCGGACGTGAAAGTGGTAAAGGAGGTATTGAACTTCATCTACGACTCCAAGGCGCAGAGGTACCTGGATGAAGAGGCGCCCGACCTTGGGAAATACGGCCTCGATGCCCCCCTGATTACCTTTACGACCACGGACAAGGCGGGGGCGATATCCGTGCTGAAGATCGGGGATAAGGACGAAGAGGGAAACTACTACGCAAAGGTAGAGGGGCTTCCCTGGATCTTTACGGTAAAGGAGTCGGTCAAGAACAAGCTGACCCTTTCCGCGGAGGCCCTCATGGAGAAGGTCGTTTTGGATTACACCGTGGCGGACGTTTCCGGCTTTAACGTGACGGTCGGAGGGGAGAAGATCGAGTGTGTAAGGGTGGATAAAGCTTGGAAGATCGTAAAGCCGGAAAAGACGTTAGGGGACAAGGCCGCCGTCGATAACCTGCTCTGGGACTTCAAGGACTTAAAGTTTATCGATGTCGTTGAAAAGCCGGCGGTGGATCTGGTGAAATACGGCCTTGATAAACCGGCCGTTGTCTTCAACGTCGCATATTCAAAGGAGGGCAAGGACAAGAAGGGGAAGGGGAAGATAATGATAGGGAAGGTCGAAGGGAAAACGGCATACGGCTACTCCCAGGGGCTTTCCAAGGGCGAGGATTTTGTCTTCACCTTTCCGGCCGAGAAAGTCGAGAACCTGACGCCGACGTTATTTGGCCTCAAGGACAAATCCCTCCTGAGGTTTGAGAAGGAGGACGTCAGTTATATTGAGATCGTCTGGGATTCGAAGACCTACGAGTTTCAGAAAAAGAGGGACAAATGGAGGGTGATCTCGCCCGAGGAGAAGAGCGTGGAATCGGACGATGTGAAGTATCTTCTGGAAGCCGTGAGGGACCTGGTCTACTTCAAGGTGATTTCACCGGACGATAATAAGAAGGGCGTTTTTGGCCTGCACAAGCCGAAAAAGAAGATAACGCTCAAGAACAAGGACGGGGATGAGGTCGGCGTAATAAAACTGGGGAAGGTCAACGAAGAGGATGGATACGTCTCGGCGGCCTCCTCGGCCCTTAAAGGCGTATATGGTGTAAAGCCGGATCTTGTAAAAGAGCTTGGCTCCGATATTGAAGATTTTTTCAAATAAGGAGAGATAAAGGTGGCAAGAATTACCGTGGAAGACTGTCTGGAGGAGGTGGAAAACCGCTTTCTTCTTGTACATCTGGCGGCAAAACGCACAAAACAGCTGAAGGATGGTGCGTCACAATTGATTGAATCTACAGACAACAAGGACGTTGTAAATGCGTTGAGAGAGATAGCAGCCGGAAAGGTGAGTTTTGAGAATATAAGGGAGTTAGAAGTTCCGGATAAGGATCTCTTCGACTCATATGTCGAAGAGGAGAGGAAAGAGGATCTGGAGAATGATTCACAGGAAGATTCTATCGAAGAGTCTTTGTATCCTAATAAGGACGAGGAAGAATAAGACATGGGTTTTTTGAATCCCCTGAAGAAGGGACTGCTTCTGTACGGGGATGCCAGGAGGGACCCGGCAAAACCCGAAGAGCTCCTGAAATACGCGGAGAGTTTTATGGAGGAGGGCGCATTTGCGGACGCCCTGAATTTCTATGTTGAGGCCGGCGCCGATGACGGGGTGAAAAAGTTACTCGCAGAAGCCGTGTCGAGCGGTGATTACTTTCTGTATCGGCGAGGTTGTGAGCTTCTGGGCAAAGAGATGGACCGGGGGGATTTGATGAGTCTCGCCCAGAACGCAAAGGCCTCTGGAAAGCTCGTCTTCGCCCGGGACTCCTACCTCGGTGCGGGGGAAGACAGGCTGGCCGGGGATGTCGAAAAGCTGATGGAAGGGCAGCCTCCCGCAAATTAGTCTGCGGATTAGATGGTATAGGTGGCTCCGCAAATTATTGGGTGGGAGGGATGGGGGGGAATGCAAATGTTGGGGGGGGAGAGCGGGGTGGAAGGGGAGCGGTCTGAATCGTGGGGGGCAGGGGGCTGTCTTCTTTTCAGGCTCCGGACGATAAGAGGCGGAGTACGTGTGGATTCCAAATGAATGGGGACGAAAAAAGAGCAAGGTGCCCCATCTGCGGAAAGGACGCAATAGAAATAGGGCCGTTTCGTCCTTTCTGTTCGGAAAGGTGCAGTCTAATCGACCTGTACGGCTGGTTCGGAGAATCCTACCGGATAGCGACGGCCGATCGCCTCGACCGTCCTGAAGATGAATCAACAGAATCCGCGAACAAAGGGGTCGAAGGCGGGGGGCTTCCCCATTGATTGAAGGACCCGGCCAAAAGATCTAATCACTAACACCAACCGAGAAATAACCCTTTTTTTAAAGAGTAAAATTGAACAGTCAATTGTGTGTCTGAAAGATTTTCTACAATTGCGAGGGCGCTCGGATTCATTCTAAACATAAGGCTGTTTGGTACATATCAAGCAGGAATGAACCGTCCATTATCGACTCGGAGTTTTCCCAATTTTCGTAGAGAAGTTTAAGCTATTTTGTCATAACCGACAAAATATTGTCGAATAGTTACAAGAAGTGCAAAATATTTTTCACCTCTTATATTGTTGATATTATTGACAAAAA
>CAZIWT010000166.1:0-6903 GCA_964542895.1 uncultured Thermodesulfobacteriota bacterium | reverse complement strand
CGAGGTAAAACTGACAATAGAGGAAAAATTTTCATACTATTAAAGAAAGGAGAAAAAAGGCTATGAAAATCAGGCCCCTACAGGACAGAGTCATCGTAAAGAGAGTCGATGAGGAGGAGAAGACCGCCGGGGGAATCATAATTCCGGATACCGCCAAGGAAAAGCCCATGGAGGGCGAGGTAGTGGCGGTGGGCAACGGCAAGGTTCTCGAAAACGGTACAAAGGTTCCGCTGGACCTAAAGGCGGGGGAGAGGGTTCTCTTCGGGAAGTATGCGGGAACGGAGATCAAAATCGATGGCGTGGAGCATTTGATTATGAGGGAGGATGATATCCTCGGTATCATCGAAAAGTAAAGGAATCGAAAAGTAAAGGAGTTTTTGTGTTATGGCAAAAGAGATAAAATTTGATCAGGAAGCAAGGGAAAAGATCTTGAAGGGGGTAAACACCCTCTCGGACGCCGTTAAGGTTACGCTGGGTCCCAAGGGAAGGAACGTGATTCTTGACAAGTCTTTCGGTTCCCCTACGATCACCAAGGACGGCGTGACGGTCGCAAAGGAGATCGAACTCGAGGACAAGTTCGAGAATATGGGCGCCCAGATGGTAAAAGAGGTTGCATCGAAGACCTCCGACGTTGCCGGGGACGGAACCACAACGGCTACTCTTCTGGCCCAGGCGATCTACAGGGAGGGGACAAAGCTCGTCGCGGCCGGAAACGACCCCATGAACATAAAGCGGGGCATCGACAAGGCGGTGATCGAGGTGGTCAAGGAGCTGGAGAAGATCAGCAAGGAGACGAAAGACCAGAAGGAGATCGCCCAGGTTGGCACCATCTCCGCAAACAACGACGAGACGATAGGAAACATAATCGCGGAGGCGATGGACAAGGTCGGGAAAGAGGGCGTCATCACCGTCGAGGAGGCGAAGGGTATGGAGACAACCCTCGAGATCGTCGAGGGGATGCAGTTTGACCGCGGGTATCTCTCCCCATACTTTGTTACGGACGCCGAGCGTATGGAGGCGGTATTGGAGGAGCCCTACCTCCTGATTCATGAGAAAAAGATCACGAACATGAAGGACCTCCTTCCTATCCTCGAGAAGATAGCCAAGGTCGGAAGGCCCTTTATCATTCTGGCCGAGGACGTGGAGGGTGAGGCCCTGGCGACGCTGGTGGTCAACAAGCTGAGGGGGACGCTTGCCTGTACGGCCGTCAAGGCCCCCGGCTTCGGCGACAGGAGAAAGGCGATGCTCGAAGATATCGCCATCCTCACCGGCGGTAAGATGATAGCGGAAGACCTGGGCATCAAGCTTGAGGGTATCGAGCTGGAAGACCTCGGTCAGGCCAAGAGAATCGTTATTACCAAGGAGGAGACTACGATCATCGACGGGGCGGGAAGCAAGGCGGACCTCGAGGGCAGGGTAAAACAGATAAGGACCCAGATCGATGAGACCACCTCCGACTACGATCGCGAGAAGCTCCAGGAGAGGCTGGCCAAGCTAATCGGCGGTGTGGCCGTGATAAACGTCGGTGCGGCGACAGAGATAGAGATGAAGGAGAAGAAAGCCAGAGTCGAGGACGCCCTTAACGCCACGAGGGCGGCTGTGGAAGAGGGGATAGTTCCGGGGGGCGGTGTGGCCCTGATCCGCTGCATCAAGGTCCTGGAGAACCTCGATCTACCCAATGAAGAGGCTTTCGGCGCAAATATAGTCAAGCGCTCACTGGAAGAGCCTTTGAGGCAGATTGCGGAGAACGCCGGGCTCGAGGGCTCTATCGTGGTCGAGAAGGTAAAAGAGGGGAAAGACAGCTTCGGGCTCAACGCCCAGACCATGAAGTACGAAGACCTGATGAAGGCGGGTATTATCGATCCCACGAAGGTCACCCGTATCGCCCTTATGAACAGCGCGTCGGTTGCGGGATTGCTCCTCACCACCGAGGCGATGGTTGCGGAGAAACCGGAAGAGGGTGGATCTGTCGCAATGCCGCCCATGCCGGGAGGTATGCCGGGAGGCGGAATGTATTAAATCGCAAAGAAGACCCCGGCCTATTTTAGGTCGGGGTCTTTTTTTGTCCGCTCATATCCATCTCTGAAGCTTTGTCACATATCCTTGACTTTTAGGTCTGAAAGTTGTAAATAAGATAACATGCACAATTTAAGATATAAAATAGTTCTCCTATCAATGCTGGTTGCCCTTGTTTCGGTATCTTATCGGTATGTGTCGTCTCAGGAGGTGATTCCCCGCGATCAAATAAATATCTACAAGAGGGTCATTCATGAAGCGACGATAAAGATTGAAGAGAACGATAAGGACATCGAGGCCTACAAGGTCAGGGGTATCGCCCACTATAAATTGGGCGAGCTTTACAGGATTGTCTACAGTCCCGTCATGACCAAGGAGCACGAGGAGGAGATATTCGATGAATTCGCCCTTGCGGCGAAGGATTTCACCTCGGTTATCAAGCTCAAGAAGGACTTCTACGCGATCTATCTCTACAGGGGTATCTGTTACGGGTGGATGGACTTTTCCGAAAACGCGATGAAGGACTTTGACTACGTGATTGAGCACGACCCGAAGAACGCCCAGGCGTACTATCTCAGGGGGAAGGAGCACTGGCGTCGCAAGGAGAAGGAAAAGGCCAAAGTGGACTATGAAAAGGCCTGCAATTTAGATCCGAAGTACAAAGGTTTATATTACGAATAATGAAGTTGAGATTGTTTGTTTTTTTTGTTGTTGCAGTAGTGTCTGCTGTTATTCTTACGCTGCCCATCCACTCTAAAGCCGAGACCGCAGCGGAGATAGTAAAAGAGGGGATCGAGCTTGCCAACGGCGGCAAACACAAAAAGGCCCTCGAACTGTATGACAGGGCCATTTCCCTCGATCCAAACGTCGCCCATGCATACGCCTACCGCTCCCTTACTTTGATCCAGCTGGGCAGGCTCGATAGGGCGATAGACGACTCGATGGAGGCGTTGGAGTTGAGCAAGGAGAAAGGAGTCAGGCTTCTCTCCCTCTCTAATCTCGGCGCGGCCTATCTTAAAAAGGGGGAGTACAAGCTTGCCGTTGAGGCCCTGGAGGAGCTTATCTCCATCGACAAAAACGATCCGATACCTCATTTCCTCCTGGGAGAGGCCTTGAGGGGAATCGGCGGAGATGAGTACCTCAAGAGGGCGGAGGAGGCCTACACGAGGGCGATCGAGCTCGACGAGACATATGCCCTCGCCTACTTCTTCAGGGCCGGGGTAAAGAGGAAGCTCGGAGATGAAGCGGGGGCAGATGAAGATTTAAAAAGGGCGTGCGAGCTCGACGAGTCCTACTGTGGTAAATAGTCCGCTTAAGGAGGAACAGGCCGATTTAGCCCGGCTTTTGGGAGGGGGTGGAGAGGTATATTCCTAAACACGACGGGTTGGGGTAGGGTAAATGACTTCCATCAAGATTGAAAATACTTTTTATGCCTCGCTGTGGTCAAGTGGGGCTTTTTTATATTTGGGACTGGTCGATAAGCGGTAAGGATTTCATTTATCTTTTTACAGAGAATGACATCCCCCCTTCAAAAAAACAATCTGTAGCAAAACGATTTATGGATAAAACGGAACCCTTTCAATGTCGGCAGGGTTATCGATGTATTGAAGGTCTCGTTTCACTGCTCTCCCCCTTTTTTCGGCTTGGTCTCAACAGGCAATCTCCTCCATAAGAAAACCGTCCCTTTTGGTCCCGCCCGCGGAAATCCGCCGTTCCCTGTGATAATTTGGCAACTAAAAAATGTAATTGAATAGCTGAATAGCTGTAATGGGGCGATACCAACGGCGATAAAGCAATGGTGAAACATGTTAATATGGCAGCGGGGCAACGGGGCAACGGAGCGATTGAGAGACGGGGCGATCAGGCAAACAGTGCAGCGGATGAACTGGGCGATCTAACAAACCGGGCGATCTAACAAAAAGGACGGCGGATCAACAGTACGATCGAACAAACAAAAAGACCGGTGGGGAACTTAAAATCGGGTGGATAGGGCGTTGATCGCCTCACATCTTCCTGTCGAGCTCTATGTTTATTTCGTGAAAAAGCTCGTTGATGTCAAATTGATACCTGTATGTGGCTCCGGGGGTAAACTGAGGCGGTATCCTCTCCTTTATCTCCAGCCAGGTGCCGCTGCCCTCGGTCTTGAAATTAAGCTGGAGCCGAATCTTGACGCCCGCAATCTTGGAGCTCATCTTGGCCTTGATCAGATCTTCCTGTTTGTTCATCTCGGTGATCGTCCACTTCCGCTCCTTCAAGACCGCTACGGCGGCGTCCCAGACACTCTCCTTCGGATACTCGTAGTACATCCTTCTCCCCTCCTTCCTATCTATGCTCAGGGGAGAGCTGTGGGCGCAGGAGAATAAAAAAACGGCTAAAAAAAGAAATCCCCAAAAAGGTCTCTTCATCGATTATCCTCCCTCGCACGGGCGAAAAGAAGCTGTATCACTCATTGTTAACAGACGGGTGTATCGTTAAAATAAGATAGGGAATAAATTTTTACCTTACTCCTCTATATCCTCTTCCTTTTTGACTTTCTCTTTTTTTACATCCTTTCTCAGGGTAAGGTTTTCGTAGTATATCTTGTAGTCGGAGAGCTCCTTGAGCTCTTTCGTGTATTTGTTCTGTATACTTTTCTTCTTCTTTACCTGCAGGTTCTCTATCAAGTGGTCCTTGTCGACCAGCTTGATGATATGGTAGCCGTATCGGGTTTGAACGATGTCGCTGATATCCCCCGGTTTTTTAAGGGCGAAGGCGGCGTCGTCAAACTCCTGCACCATTCGCTTCCTTTTGAAGTAGCCCAGATCGCCGCCCCGGGAGGCGGAGGGTCCGATCGAGTATTCCCGAGCCATAGCCTCGAAGTCCTCCCCTTTTTCAAGCATCTTCATGATATTTTCAGCCTCGTCCCTCGTCTTTACAAGGATATGCCTCGCCCTGATCGTTTCGGCCTTGTCAAAATATTCCTTGTTCAACTCGTAGAACTCGTCGCTCTCCGCCTGGGTGATAGGTATCTCATCTTTCAGTTTTCTGGTAAGGTATTCCTCGATAATAACCGTTTTCTTGGCACGCTCGATTTTTGAGAGCACCTTCTTGTCTTTGGTGATACCATCTTTCTCCGCCTCCCTGCAGAGTATCTCCCTGATGACGAGGGTCTCGATAAATCTCTTTTGGCCTTCATCGGTAACCATATAGGCCGCCGCATCCGGCGGTAAAGAGCTGATCTTATTCTTGAACTCCTTCTCCGTAATTACCCACCCATCGCCTTCGGCGACCTTTCTATCGCATCCGAATATCGACAGGGAAAGGGCGACAATAAGTAAAGTGATTATTTTTTTTGACATAATGAATAGCTCCGTTTTTTTTAGTGAGTTTATCCGGCATCGGCCGATATGTCAAGGGGATATTTTCGCCTTTCTATCACGGAGGCGATACTGCGAAAAAAAACCCCGAGCTCAATGCCCGGGGATTTTTAGTAATTTTTTTTGGGTATGTCTGAGGCGGTGCTATCGTTTAACGCTTTTTTAGGCACAGATGGAATTGGGTTAAAACAACCGAAACGCTACCGCCCCATTATACATCCTGTGGCACATCAAGAGAAGAACGCCGATCTCGCGCCCCATTATACATTCAGTGATACATCGAGGAAAGAAGGCCGATTTACGCCCAATTCTACAATACCTATCAATCCTTTCTCGTGAAAGTCCTCATGAAGGTCTTCATCAGCTTGAGCCCGCTGCCCAATCTCTTTATCGGGTTTTTTGAATAGGTGAAATGTATCATTCCCAGTATTCTGTCGTAGATCGATTTCCCGTGGGGGAACCACCACATATTCCGCTTCGCCCCCACAAGGTAGTCCTGTACGAGGCATATAGGCTGGGTCATTTCACAGAGTCCGAACTCCCCGTGGGTTCGCCCGATGCCCGATTCCTTGAATCCTCCCCAGGGCGTCTCCGGCAGGCCGTTGCACATCATGTGATCGTTGATCATAACGGCCCCGGCCTTGATTCTGCGGCCGTATTTCTCCGCCAGCTTCCTGTTCTTTGACCAGACCGATGCGGTGAGGCCGAGTTTGGAATCGTTGGCGAGCCTTAAGCCTTCGTCCATGTTATCGACCTTCATAACCGCTATGACCGGCCCGAAGGTCTCCTCGAGCATCACCCGCATTTTGTGGTTCACGTCGGTCAGGATGACGGCGGGCATGAAGTTGCCCTTGGTGCCTTTCGGATAATCCGATTGGGCGTAGATCTTTGCGCCCTTGGTCACAGCATCGTCGATATGCTCCTGGATCGTCTTCATCTGGTTTGTGGTGGTGATGGCGCAGATATCGACACAGTAATCCATGTCCTGGCCGACCCTCAGTTTCCTGGTCATCTCGGCGAGCGCGTCCACGAACGACTGATACACATCCTTGTGGACATAGATCCTCTCGATGCTGGCGCAGGTCTGTCCGCAGTTCGTCATGCCGGCCCAGAGGGCGCCCGATGCCGCCCGGAAAACGTCGGTGTCGGGAAAGACCAGCATCGGGTCGTTCCCCCCGAGCTCCAGGGATACGGGGGTGAGGGTTTCGGAAGCCTTTTTCATCAGCTCCTTTCCGACCTCAACGCTTCCGGTGAAGAAGAGCTTATCGACACCCGCAGACAGCATCGCGTCACCGACAGTCCGGCCCGGGAGGTTTAAATGGTAGAAGAGGCCCTCGTCAAGCCCTGCCGCCTGAATCCAACGCTCTATGGCGCGCCCGGTCATCTGGGTCTCCGTGGCCACTTTTAACATTACGGAGTTTCCGGCCATAAGCGCCATGATGATTTCCACAAAGGGGATGGTAAAGGGGTAGTTCCAGGGGGATATGATCCCGATGATTCCGAACGGGACCCTGACGATCTTGCTTACCTT
>CAZIWT010000165.1:0-7139 GCA_964542895.1 uncultured Thermodesulfobacteriota bacterium | reverse complement strand
TTCTTTGTGCCTAAGAGCGCCCATAAAGAGACCATTAAGGAGACCAGGATGAAGATAGAATATAGGCATCTTAAAAAGATCTTCTTGATACCGTCACGAATTAGAAAATGGAGCGAGAGGACAAATATATATATGGTCAATATATACGCCCCCACTCCCAGAAAAACCAGAAGAAAATCGGAAGCGTACGCCCCTATGATACCCCCCCAGTTCGTGGGCAGAACCCCGGAGCCCGCTCTGCTGTACGACGGATCGCCGTGATAGTAGGAGGCCAGGCTTATTGCGAGGAAAATCGAGGCCGCAAGGAGAACAAAACCGATTATCTCCCTTACCATCCTGTTCTCTATGAGGCGCGGTCTCGTCGTCCCCTTATTCTCTCCCCCCTTTTTCCTCTTTTTTGATCCAGCCATTTTTTAATATATCGTATACCGTCTTTACGAGTTGAAAAACTTTCTCTCGGCCCCATGTAGAAATTCCACTTCAGTGATGAAAACAGGATCCCATCTCCCCCGTAACTCCATCGAGATCGCCTTCCCCCAACCCTTTACAAGTATCTATACTTCAAAACCTTGGTTTTTTGCCCGCTCCGCCGTAAAAAACTGAGAATCAATATCTCCCTTTTGGACAGGCCCGCGACAATCTCAGAAACAGAAATTCACAAATAGAAGCGTGACTCCCAGGATCACGAGATACAGAGAGAATATCCAGAGCTTCTTTACGACAACGGCGTTGATGGTCAACTTTATCGCCAGAATACCCACGCCCGCCGCCAGCAAGACCCCGACGATGTACGGGAAATTGATCGAGTCGAGGTTTTTCAGGTTCAGGACAAACGCCCCGAGGACGGCCGGTATCGACAGAAGAAACGAGAAGCGGGCGGCGGTCTCTCTCTTCAGCCCCAGGATGAGCCCCAGGGCGATGGTGGAGCCGCTCCTCGATATGCCGGGGACTATCGCCAGGGCCTGGACCAGGCCTATGACAAGCGCATCCACAACCCCGATCCTCCTCTCTTCGACCTCCGTTCTGCTCATCTTTTCCGCAACCAGAAGCAGAGCCGCGGTTACAACGAACATAAAGGGAACCGTCTTGATGTTGGAAAAGAGTCCCTCGAAGAAGTCCATAAACGCGATCCCGACGATGCCTGCGGGGACACTCCCCAAGATTATCATGAATCCCAGACGGCGGTTTTCCCTCCTCTCCTCGGTCCCTCCTTTAAAGAACGATGCAATGATCTCCTTGATATCCTTAAAAAAATATATCACCAGTGAAACAAGGGTTCCCCCGTGGAGAAGGACGTCAAAGGGGAGGGGAGGACCCGTAAAACCGGAGAGGTAATGCTGCATTACGACAAGGTGTCCCGACGAGCTTACAGGCAGAAACTCCGTCAGACCTTGAACTATTCCAAGGATAACTGCCACGTAATAAGGTATCGCCGGTGAGGCGGGCAGCACGGCCTCTGTAATATTGAAATTTACGAAAACTGCGATAATTGTTACTCCAATCGACGGGGGAGCCAACAACGTAGAAACCAAAAACATCGAACCCCACTTTGAGATTTATTGTACAATAAAAAGAAAAACCTGTCAATCGGCAGAAACAGGTCTTTCATTAAACATATTTTATATTTTCCGGCCCTTCGGTCTTAGGGAAAGGAGACCTTAAATCATCTCTGATCCCTGCCCGAACTTAACCGCTCAGCTCCAAGATCGACTTTACAAGCTTTTTGTTCAGGGCATCGACATCGCTTTCCTTCTGATCCTTCCCCTTGATTGCCTTTACCTCTATCGGCTTACCGAAGCTGATTACTATAGGAGGCTTTCCTATCTTCCCCCCCCACCTCGGCTGGTGCTGGTAGGCGCCCTTTATGCCTGCGGTTATTACGGGGACCCCCGCCGACAGGACAAAGCGAATCGTACCCCTCCTCAAAGGCTGAAGGCTCCCGTCCCAGGTCCTCTCCCCCTCCGGGTATATCCCTATCATCCCCCCGTATTCTATAATCCTGTAGGCGTTCCTCAACGCCCCCGGGTCTATATCGTACCTCCTGACCGGAAACGAGCGGGAGAGATAGAAGAATATCCTCTTGGCGAGCGTCTCGAACTCGGTGCTCTTTGCCATGTAGTATATCTTCCTCGGGACGTTGCACCCCAAAAGGAATGAATCTACTATGGTCGTGTGATTCGAAAGAAGTATAACGGGGCCCTTCTTCGGGATGTTCTCCACCCCTTTAAGCGTAACGTTATATTTTAGCTTTAGCCCCACCTTTACCAGTATTAGTATTATCGCGTATATGGCGTCGAGTATCACATGAATCTCCTTTTTAATAACCTTTCATTTCAAAAAGTGATCCTCGGCTGAAACTCCTTGATCTCCTTAAGGCCGTAAAACTCCACAATCTTATCTCTAATTATATCCTCCCACTTCTTCCCGCTTTCCTCCAAGAACTCGAAGGAGAAGGCGTGTCCCCGCTTTGTGTTCACAATCACCATATGAGACTCGATAGTGCACGAGGAGAGCTCATCAAGGCCGATGGAGTGTTCCCCTTTTCCTAAGAAAAGGAGCCTTTTGTTTGAGAGGTATAGGTTTCCCTCGTCGATTTTCCTGAACTTGTACATTTTGGCCCTGATCCCCTTAAAACCCTTGAATATCCCCGCCGGTTTCTCCTGAAAAAGCTCCGTTTGTTTGCTCTTTGCAAAGAGCTTTTCACCCTCAACCCTCGGGAAAGAATCGTCCTCGATCTCCTCCGGCCTCTCCTTTCTGATTCCCCTATACCAATCCGCCAAGGTCTTTGTCTTCTTTTTAGCCCCCTTTTCCGATACCAGGTTGTACTCTTCGTCGAAGCAGTAATTCGCCCCGCAGTTTGTGCATGAGACCGCGCCCTGATCGTCCGTCATCAGGGCGTCAAACTCCCTGCACTCCGGGCATACATATAGAAATTTTTCCAACATAATTGACTCCGGAATCTTTAATGTATACTGTTTTATAAAGCTATTTTTTAATTAAGTCAAGGATATTCAATAAGAAAGGGGCTATTCGATTTGGGACATTTTCCGTTTGAAAGGTTGTTGAAGCCGACCTCGCCGTTCGACTATTATAACTCAAAAAAAACCCCCGGCGGTTGCCCGCCAGGGGGTTTTTTGGTTATGTGGATTCTTAGAACTCGTACAGAAGCATGTTAGAGATAGACCAGATTTCACCCCAGTCTTCACGGGAGCCGTCGGCCTTCTCATAATCCCATGAGTCGCCCGTAAACAGGACGCCCACGTTCAGCGAGTAGGTCAGGCCTTCCATGATCTCGTAGGAGAAACCGAAGTCGATCTCCCAGCCGAGGTCATCATCGGCATCCCATGACTGATACGTATAGTTGCCGTACATTGCCGCAGGATGCGGATACGCGCTTCCTTTAGCTGTAACCAGAGCAGCCCTGGTTCCCATCCAGTTCTGTCCCACATCCTCGGTCCACTTTGCCCAGGTGACAGATGCGTTAAGCGTCAGCTTCTCGATCGGGCAGATCTCGAAGTAGAGCTTTACCGCCGTGACGTTCTCAATGCTGAACTGTGCCCAGTTTGTAACTCCATAGATGGAGTTCGTGCCGCCGCCGGTGTTGACAATAATATTGTTGAAACCAAAATCATCCTGGCTGATGTAGTTCATATTGACGTTATCGTAGACAGCGTTATTCCAGTAGTGGTGCTGACCGCTGCCCATGATGAACGCAACGCCTACCCTGAGAAGATCGTTGAAGTAGGATACGTCAGCGTAGACGTTCCATCCGGATATCGATACGCTGTCAGGAGAAACGACGGCCGGTAAAGCAAGACCGGTGCCGTAGTGCCTTGTGGCGTGTCCAAATATCCAGCTGCTCTCGATCGCGATGTCGATCATGTCGGCTATTGTTCCGGTGTAGGCAATTCCCGCAAAACCAACGTCCGCATTGTAATCGCCGGCTGCGACGGCAATTGGGCTATTCACGGTATTCCACATACCAGCCCATGAATTTCCCATAACTCCGCCTACGCCTAAACCGGAGGCGTCATTGTCCTGGAGATATCCACCGAAGAGCTCAATCAAGTGGTTCTCGGCGGGTGTAATCTTCACGTTCATGGCAAAGAGATTGGCATCCCAGTTGTACCAGGCATTACCGGTCCCGGTTGTCACGTTGTCAGCAACCTTTGCATAAAGGACGGAAAGGGCAACAGGACCCCAGGCGTTCGCCCAGCGGGCGCCGGTGAGGCCGATGGTTCCGGTGCCGCCGTCGCTGAATGCGAGGCCGTAGCCGTAAGTCTCGGGGAATTTACCAACGGTAAACGTCCCGATCTTGGGAAGTGTGAACTCGAGGTAGGCCCAATCGATGAAGTTACCGACAGCAGAGTTGTTGATCCTCAGGTTTCTCTGCTGTCCCCAGGTATCCTCGACGATATCGAACCTGATTACTGCCTTTAAGAACTCACTCCTTGTGTGAGTTATCGTGAGACGGAACCTCTGGTCGAACCAGCCGTCGTACTGGGCATTATCATGTCCAGGAAGAGCAGTTACATCTTCGAGCTTCTTGTCGAAGTTCCACTCACTCCAAGCCCTTACCCAGTACTGACCGGTGAATGTGGTCTCAGTCTCCGCGAAAGCCGTAAAGGCAGTTGCAACGAAGACAACCACGAGGGCCAGCGTCATTAACTTTTTCATTTATTTCCTCCAAAAATCAAACTTAAAAGATGAAGTCATGAATGAACTTCAAACTTTTTCAGTTTTCTTAGAACTCAAATGTCAACGTGTTTACCCAGCGGTAAATCTCGCCCCACTCTTCCCTCTCGCCGGTAACGGTATTCCTGTAGTCGAAGGCATCTCCGGTAAACAGGACGCCGAACTCGGAGTTAAGGGTCAGCCCTTCCATGATCGTCCAGGTGACGCCAAAGTCGATCTCCCAGCCGAGGTCATCGCTGACGCCAGCGGGGGTAAGCGCGGCACCCGCCACATTGGTGTAGTTACCGTAGGCGTAGTTCATCGGATGACCGTAGAAGGCGTTCCAGTTTTGTACGAGGTTTCCGTTCGCATCCGTGGCCCATCTTCCTACAGGCTCGGAGTACTTCGCCCATACAAAGGCGCCGTGAATGTCGAGGTCCTCAAAGGGACATACCGACCAGTAGAGCTTGACCGAGGTGACGTTCTCTTCGGTGTCTCCAAGTCCTAAAGGATTAACGGCGCTATTCAGGAATTCCCTGCCGCCCGAGACGACAATGTTGCTCCAATGAAACTCGGCAACACCTGTGTTGTTCAGGCCGAGGTGATCCTTTGTGAAAGGATGGAACCACTTTTCTCCGGAGCCGTAAAGGAAGGCCACCCCTATAGTGAAGAGGTCAGTGTTATAGGAGAGATCCACGTATGCGTTGACCGTATCCACTGCTATTTTCTCTGGAAGCCTCTGGCCCGGAAGCAAAGTAGTCCCTACGAAACGTGTTGGTGTGCCACCAGCCGTAGTCGGGCCGGCGGAAACAAACGGAACCATATTCTGAATAGAATTCAGAAGCTCGTTGTAACCGTGTCCGTAGGAGTTCAGATGGGCGGAGCCGAAGATCCTGTCAAACTCACCCTTTACCTGAACCTTTCCGTCAAAGAACTTGAGATCCACATAGGTGCCGAGAATGTAGACATTGACGCCATACATTCCCATTGCGCCGATACCGAGGTTGTATCCGGAGTTTAAGATCGCATCACCGGTACCACCTGTGCTGTCAACAAATCCAAGGGCAGGCAATGGCAATGCAGGTACTGTGTAAGTTTGAGCAAAACCTCCATCCATAAATATCCATCCCGGTCCCGCATATGCACCAATACCGTATTCACCGGCAAACGTAGAGCCGGGGAAAAGCGGCTGGTTGGAGATACCCTTTGCCAGAAGTGTGGCTCCAACCGCCCTTGGGTCCAAGACCATCTGGAAGAGAAGGCCCGCCTTGATATTGTCCGAGATGTAGTGAGCGGTAAGGACATAGGTATCCGTGTCGTCATTGTAGTTGGTGCTACCCGGGCCTCCGACCTCATCCAGTGTCGCCCTGCCGGGCCACGTCCTGATAGCGGTTCCCGCAGGCGCTACACCGCCAAGCGCGTTCAAGATCACAGGCTGAACCAAGTCGACATACTTGATATACGTCGCGGTACCTATAAAATCTCCATTGCCCACCGGCAGCTTGATAGCATAGGTAATCCCGTAGTTGTTCGTGCCGTCTTGATCGTACATGTCGCCACTTGACCAGAGACCAAAGCCAAAACCTCTCCCAACGCTCGCCCCAGCAATGATCGCACCTATCGGCGTTATCGCCTCTATCCAGGCTTGATCAATCCAGCCTTCGCCTACACCCGTGGAGTTGTTCCAGCGGAGGTTTCTCTGCTGACCCCAGGTGTCATCTGCGATGCTGGCCACAACTACTGCCTTCAGAAATTCGCTCCGGGTGTGGGTAATCCTCATCTGAAAGCGCTGGTCGAAATAACCAGTGTATAGGGCATCGTCATGGCTTATACCCAACCCAGCACCATCTTTCACCTGTTTATCCCAGTTGTAGTCCATTACAGAACGAACCCTGTAGATACCGGAAATAGTTGTCTCTGCGGCAAAGGAGGGTAAGGCAATAGCAACCACAAGCGCCGTGGCGGCTATTAAAACCAAAAATTTCTTCATTAGTTACCTCCTAATGAAATTCGTCTAAATTTACATCCGGTTGAAAAGAAACTCTAACAACAACGTTAAAGCTAAAAACAAAAGTCAATCGAACATAACGAACGATTGACCACCTCTAAAACTTCAGCATCACCTCCTTTCAATCAACTAAAACCGGAAACATCTTTACCAAAGCCATAAGGAAAACAGCATAAACTCAACATCAACTAAAAAACAACGAGTCAGACATTAAAAAGACTAACCGCCCATTCACCCAAATACGCCGCAATCCTGAAGGCAAGAGTAAACCCATATGATCCACTTTTTACCACTAAAATGGAAGTAATGTCAAGAAAAAAATTAAAAAAACTTAATTGATTTCTTTTAATAAATGGTAAAAAAAGAGGTTTTCTCGCCTTATGGAAACAAGGCGCGGGGTCGGAAAATATCTTATGATAACATTACTTTACGCAAATCTCCGTGTTCTTTATCAGCC